>NZ_JBEZKE010000011.1:0-256646 GCF_040651555.1 Streptomyces sp. NPDC048424
AGTTGAGCTGGGTGAGGACCTTGCCGTCGGCGCCGATGGGCACGGTGACGGTGTTCGACGAGGTGCCGCCCGCGCGGCCCTCCCACTGCGGCACGCGGGCGGCAGCGGGGGGACGGGCTCAGCCCGTTTGTTCCGGTGCGGCCACGGCGAACTCGCACCACACGCACTTCCCGCCGCCCCGGGGCTCCACGCCCCACTCGTCCGCGAGCCGGTCCACCAGCATCAGGCCGCGCCCCGACACCGCCCAGTCCCCCGCCTCCCGCCGCCTCGGCAGGGCGCTGCTGGAGTCCTCGACCTCGACGCGGATCCGGCCCTGGGCCGTGAGCCGCATGCTGACGTCGCCGCCGCCGTCCGTGTGGACCAGGGCGTTGGTCATCAGCTCGTCCGCCGCCAGTTCGATCTCGTCGGCCCGCTCCCGCGCTCCCCAGGCGGCCACCGCCGCCCGGATCAGGTGCCGGGCCAGCGCCGGCGCCTCCGTGTCCCCCGGTTCCAGCCGCTGGCGCAGCGGGCCGCCGCCGCGCGCGCCGGGCGTGCCGCGGCGGCGCAGGACGAGCAGGGCCATGTCGTCGCCCCCGCCGGAGTCCCCGACCAGGTCGCACAGCACTTCGGCGAGTTCCTCCACGTCGACCGGGCCGCTGTGGACCGCGGCCATGAACTCCCGCATGCCGGTGTCGTGGTCCGCGCCGGGGCGTTCGATCAGGCCGTCCGTGCACAGTACGAGGGTGTCCCCGGGGTGGAGCTCGAGGCTGGTGACGGGATAGCCGGTGCCGGTACCGGGCTGTTCGCGGGCCGGCAGCCCGAGCGGCAGCCCGCCCGCCACCTGGATCCGGTGGCAGCTGCCGTCGCCGCGCCGTACGACCGGGTCGAGGTGGCCGGCGCGGACCATCCGGAGCATCCCGGTGGTGAGGTCCACCTCGGCGTACGTGCACGTGGCGAACCGTTCCGTCTCCAGTTCGCGCAGGAAGGCCGAGGCCCGCGCCATCGCCGCCGCCGGGGTGTGCCCCTCGACGACGTACGCGCGCATCACGATCCGCAACTGCCCCATGACGGCGGCCGCGTCCGTGTCGTGCCCCTCGACGTCGCCGATCATCACCCCGACCCGGCCGTCGCCGAGCGGGATCACGTCGTACCAGTCGCCGCCGATGTCCTGCCCCATCCGGGCGGACCGGTAGCGTACGGCGATCCGCGCACCCGGCACCTCCGGGATCCGGCGGGGGAGCATGGCCCGCTGGAGCCCTTCGGCCAGGTCGTGCTCCTGCTCGAAGAGGATGGCGCGCTGGAGGCCCTGCGCGACGCCGCTGCCGAGCGCCATCAGCAGGTTCCGCTCCTCGGCGGTGAATTCCCCCTCCCGCGTGTAGAGCAGCCCGAGCGCCCCGATGGGGCGCCCCTGGGCGATCAGCGGGAGGTAGACGCCGCTGCGGACGGACAGCGGCTCGATGTACGGCCACAGCTCCGGGTAGCGGCGCTGGAACTCCTCGCGCGAGACGAGGAAGACCGGCTGCATGGTGCGTACGGCCTCGCTCATCGGGAACCGCGCGTCGATCCGCGTGTACTCGATCTCCGGTACGTACGAGCCGAGCTGCCCCTCCGCGACCAGGTGGATGCGGCCGCCGTCGACGACGCCCAGCATCACGCTGACCGCGCCGAGGTGCCCGAGGGCCTGGGGGTCCTTGAGGACGTCGGTCACGTCGTTGACGGTGCGGGCGTGGGCGAGGATCGCGGTGGTCCGCTCGACGACGCCCGTCATCCGGGCCCGGCCCTCGGCCTGCTCCCCGGCCGCCCCGGGGTCGCCCGGGTCGTGGGCGGCGTCGCGCAAGATCCCGATGACGCGGTACGGGCGCCCGTCCGGGTGCCGCAGGATGTGGCCCTGGATGTGGGTCCAGGCCGGCGCCCCGTCCCGGCTGCGGGTGCGGACGTAGGCCCCGTAGTGGCTTCGGCCGTCCTTGATCGCCTGCGCGACGCGGGTGTCGAGGCGGGCCTCCTCGGCGGGGGCCAGCCGCGCCCGGAGCCCCTCCGGGGTGCCGTTGTACTCGTCCGGGCGCAGGTCGAGGACCTCGAGGGCGGTGGGATCCAGGTGCATCCGCCCGCTGTCGAGGTCCCAGTCGAACGTACCCATGCGGTTGAGCGCAAGGCTCGTATCGGGCCGCGCGGGCCAGTCGACCTCGGGGTTCTTTCCCCTGCGGGCCATGCAGCCAGGGTCTCACTCTCCCCCGCCGGTGTCCCCGTGGGGCACGACCGCCCCACGACCACCCCACGGACACACCCGGGTCGGCCGTTCTCCCCCGCCGGCTCGGGCGCCCCGCCGTCGAGATCCAGCCGGTGCTCCGGGGGGAGGCGACCCCGGCGCCGCCGGCGACCGGCGCGGACGGGCCGCAACGCGGCGGCGCACCGGAAAATCCGCTGGTCCGCGGCCTGTTGGCCGTCTAACATGACCCGCCATGCCTACAAACGAACAGATCATCGAACAGGCCCTGGACCGGATCGGTGCGGGCTACGTCTTCCCCGAGAAGGCCGTCGTCATCGAGGCCGCGGTCCGCGGCCGTCTCGCGGCGGGCGCGTACGAAGGCCTCGACGGGCCGGCACTGTGCGAGACCGTGACGGCGCACCTCCAGGAGGTGTGCCCGGACAAGCACCTGCGCCTGCTCTGGACCGAGGAGCCGCAGTCCCTCGAACCGGTGTCGGCGGACGGAGGGCGGGCCGCGTTCCTCAGGCTGCTGAGGGAGCACAACCAGGGCGTGCGCCGCGTCGAGCACCTCGAAGGCAACATCGGGCTCATCGAGATCGGGTGGATCGCCACCGCCGTCGAGGGCGCGAGCGTGATCGGCGCGGCCATGCAGCTGGTCGCGGGCAGCTCCGCGCTCGTGCTGGACCTGCGCGGCTGCCGCGGCGGGGCTCCGGAAGGAGCCGCGATGTGGTGCAGCTACTTCTTCGCCGACGACCAGGTGCACCTGAACGACATCTACGACCGGACCACCGACACGACCCGCCAGTACTGGACGTCCGGGCACCTGCCCGCGCCGCGCTACACCGACCGCCCGGTCTACGTGCTCACGAGCGAGACCACCTTCTCCGGCGGCGAGGACGTGGCGTACACCCTGCAGGCCCAGGGCCGGGCCGTCGTCGTCGGTGCGACGACACGGGGCGGCGCCCATCCCACGGCCCGCCACGCGGTCTCCGAGCACGTGCTCGTGACCGTGCCGGCGGCCCGGAGCATCAACACGGTCACCGGCACCAACTGGGAGGGCGTGGGCGTCGTTCCCGACGTCCGGGTCCCGGCGGACCAGGCGCTCGACACCGCGCTCAAGGCCGCGCTGCGGCAGGCGGAAGCAGTGGCGGAGGCAGTGGCGCAGCCGGGCGGCGGCACGGCGAACTGACGCCGGCCCGCCTCACCCGGACGGGTCCCGCGTGCCCGCGTCATGGACCAACAGGGCGATCTGGACGCGGTTGTTGAGGTCGAGCCGGGTCAGGATCCGTGACACGTGGGTCTTCACCGTGGGCAGCGCCAGGTGGAGTTCCCGCGCGATCTGCGCGTTGGACAGGCCCTGCCCGACCGCCAGGGCCACCTCCCGCTCGCGTTCGGCCAGCAACGCCAGCCGGGCGCGGGCGGCGGCCGCCCTCTCGTCCTGCCCCGAGCCGCCCGCCACCTGGTCGATCAGGCGGCGGGTGACGGCCGGGGAGAGCACCGGGTCCCCGGCGGCCACCGTCCGGATGGCCGTCACGATCTCCTGAGGCGGCGTGTCCTTGAGGAGGAACCCGGCCGCGCCGGCGCGCAGCGCCCGCAGCACGTGCGCGTCGGTGTGGAAGGTGGTCAGGACGAGGACCTCCGGAGCCCCCGGCCGCGCCCGCAGCGCCTCGGTCGCGGCCAGCCCGTCGACACCGGGCATCCGGATGTCCATCAGCACCAGGTCGGGTCCGTGGGCGGCGACCAGCCCGGGCACCTCCGCCCCGTCGGCGGCCTCGGCGACCAGGTCGATGTCCGGGGCGCCGCCCAGCATCAGACGCAGCCCGGCCCGGACGATCGCGTCGTCGTCGACCAGCAGTACGCGGATCACCCGCGCCTCCTCCCTCGTCCCCGTCGGCCGTCTGCCGCCGGCCTTCGGTCAGCCCTGCCAGGGTAGCCAGGCGTGCACCTGGAACCCGCCCTCGGCGGGGGCGGCCGTCAGCTCCCCGCCCGCCAGCCGGGCGCGTTCCGCCAGGCCGATCAGCCCCTGCCCGCCGCCCGCCCCCACTGCCGTTCCGGTTCCCGCTCCCCCGAGGGCTGCCGCCGCGTCCGGAGCCCGATCCGGCCCGGGCGGCCGGGCGTTGCGCACCTCCACCGTGAGCCCGTCCCCCGGGCCCCCGGCCACCCGTACGTCGACGGCCGCGCCCGGCGCGTGCTTGCGTACGTTGGTCAGCGCCTCCTGGACGATCCGGTACGCCGTACGCCCCACCAGGGGCGGCGGCTCAACCCCCGAGGGCGGCCCGGCCAACTCGATCCGGCCGCCCGCGGCCCGCGCCTCCGCCACCAGCCGGGCCAGGTCCGCCAGTTCCGGCTGCGGCCGCTCGCCCTCCGCCGGCCCCGACCCGGATCCCGCCCGCAGTACGCCGATCACCTCGCGCAGATCGTGCAGGGCCAGGTGGGCGCTCTCCCGCATCACCCCGGCGGCCCGTTCGATCTCGGCCCGCGGGGCGCCCGAGTTGAACTCCAGGGCGCCCGCGTGGACGCTCAGCAGCGACAGCCGGTGGCCGAGCACGTCGTGCATCTCGCGGGCGATCTCCTCCCGGGCCTCCCGGCGCGCCCGCTCCGCGCGTGACTCCGCGTCCGCCTCGGCCAGTTCGGCCCGCTCGCGCAGGGAGGCGATCAGCTGCTGCCGGGAGCGCCGGAACAGCCCCCAGCCGATGGACCCGGCGATCAGGGCGAAGTACGTCACGGCCGCGCCCGCCCGCTCCTCGGGCATGTCCGCCAGCTGCCACAGGAAGACGGGCAGCGGGGCGAAGGCCAGCGCCGCCACCCACGCCGTGGTCTTCCACGGCCGGGTCGCGGCCACCGTGAACACCGCGACCATCGTCGGGCCGGTCAGGTAGTGCGCCTGGCTGCCGGCCAGCAGCAGGACCACGGCGAGCTGGACCGGCCAGCGCCGCCGCAGCAGGACCGCCGCGCACGCCAGCCCGCCGACCACCTGGTCTGCGGCCCGCCACCCCGGACCGAGGTCCTGCGCCACCGGGATGGACTGCGAGCTGATCGCCGCGAAGCAGGCGGCGAAGAGGAAGAGCCCCAGGTCGACGGCCCAGTCCCGGCGGGTTCGGTGGATGCGGCGCATGTCTGCGGAATCTACGCGGGCGGGCCCGTGACGGGACCCTCCCACCCCGGATCGGATACTTAAGTACGAGCGCCGAGCGCCCTAAGGCCGATCCGGTGGCCGGCGCCCGGCTCCTACCGTCGGAGCATGACCTCCTCCACCCCGAAATCACCCCTGGCGGCCGTCACGGGGCTGCTCTCCTTCGTCCTCGTCGTCGGCGGCGCGAGCGGTCTCCTGCACGAGTGGCTCGGCTGGATCCACTTCATGGGCTTCGTCCGTTTCCTCGTCCCCGACGGCTACGAGATCTACGGCTACGTCGTCATGCTCGTCCTCGGCCTCGCGGTGGGCGCGGCGGGCGACGCACTGACCCGGCGCGGCCGGGCCTGATCCCGCACCCGGGTCCGTGGCACCCGGGTCACGCGAGTGCACCGCTTCGCCCGTTCGGGTGAAGCGGTGCACTCGGGGTGCCGCTGGAGGTGCTGTGGGGCTACTCGGACTGGTTGCCCGTGACCTCCGGCTCCACGGGCGTCGGGGCCTCTGTCTCAGGCTGCTCCGTGGACGTGTCCGGCGTGGTCTCGGGGGTCGTTTCCGGCGTGGTCTCAGGCGTCGTTTCCGGCGTCGTCTCCGGCGTGGTCTCGGGAGTCGTCTCGGCTGACGCCGTCGTGTGCGTCTCGGTCGGCGTCGCGGGGGTGGGGGTGGGGGTCTCCGTCGCCGTCGGTGTCGCCGACGTCTCCGTCTCGGTCGGCGTCGCCGACGTCTCGGTCTCGGTGGGCGTCGGAGTCGGCGTCGGTGTCGGTGTCGGCGTCGTGTGGGTGTCGCTCGGCGTCGGCGTGGTGTGGGTGTCCGTCGGCGTCGGCGTGGTGTGCGTGCCCGTCGGCGTCGGGGACGTGTGGGTGCCCGTCGGCGTCGGGGACGTGTGCGTCCCTGTGGGGGTCGGGGACGTGTGCGTTCCCGTGGGCGTCCGGGAGGTGTGCGTCCCCGTCGGCTTCGTCGGGATGATCGTCGGCGTGTGGATCGGCGGCGGGGGCACCGGCCGGTCGGGCCTGCCGTGGTGGCTGCCCTTGTCGCGCTCGTACCAGTGCCGGTTGTGCGGGTCGTAGATCACGATCTTGTGGATCACGACGGGTGCCGGTGCGATGACCACGACCTTCTGCGGCTGGTACGAGGACCACGTCTGCCCGAAGCGCTTCGGGTCGGCCTTGAGCGCCACCGGCGGACCGAGCGGGTTCCCGCAGGCGCAGCGCACCCGCGGCACCCCTCGGTCGTCCACCAGCACGGCCGTCCCGGCCTGCAGCACGGCCTGGTAGGCGTTGAGCTTGCCGTTCTGGTAGCCGTGGTTCGTGACCCGGGTGTCCATCCGCAGCTGCACCGAGGTGAGCGAGCGGAGGAACGCGGGGACGGACTGCGGCTGGATGCCCTGGGCCGAGGCGAAGGCGGCGTTCTTGGACGGGTCCGCGGACAGCGAACCGATCAGCTTCTCCACGTCGCAGCTGGCGGAGTCCCTCGTACCCCCGTACACGCCGGGTGCGGAGCCGCTGATGCTCCTGGTGCCCGTCGTGGT
The DNA here is from genome assembly GCF_040651555.1 of Streptomyces sp. NPDC048424. Classification (NCBI taxonomy): domain Bacteria; kingdom Bacillati; phylum Actinomycetota; class Actinomycetes; order Kitasatosporales; family Streptomycetaceae; genus Streptomyces; species Streptomyces sp. NPDC048424. The sequence continues at coordinate 6,841 of NZ_JBEZKE010000011.1, forward strand.
CCCCGCAGGGGAGCTCGCGCGGGCGCTGGGGCTCACGGGGGGCTTGGAGCCCGTGGGGCCCGTGGGGGACGCCGTCGGGCTCTCCGGCGGCGCGTCCTGGGTGGTCGCGACCGACTCGGTGAACGGGTCGGGCCCCGAGGCGGCGGCCGGCTGCAGGAAGACCTCACCGCCGGCGTTGTCGGTACCGCTGGGCCGGGTCAGGACGACGGCCAGGGCGACGACCGCCACCACCGCGACGAGCATCGTGGCCAGTCGGGGAACGGATCGCCACCACGGCCCCTTGTCAGGGCCGCCGGGCCCGCCGGGCGGGCCCGACGCGGGCGGTGCGGACGGGGGCGGGGGCGGCGGCGGCCCTTGCTGCCCGCCCGAAAGCGGGCCGGAAGGCGGCCCGCTGGGGCGCTCTGACGAGGGCGGCCGGCCGGAGGGTTGCGTGGTCACGGGCTCTTCTTCCCAGGAGGAGGGAGTTCCCTGCGGACCATTGTGTGCGCCATCCGGGTGGTGCCCGCAAGCCGAGGGTGCCACGGTTGCAGGGTGAGCCGAATACCGAGATCACCATCGTCCGGGGGCTCCGCGAGGGCATGGAGGGACGCCCTCGTCGCCGTCGTGGCGGGATTCGCCGTGATGACCGTGGTCGCCGCCGCCGGGCTGGCGTGCGCGGGCGCGGGCGATCTGCCGGGCGGCGCGTTCCCCCGTGTGGTCGCCGCGGTCGTCGTGATGGCGGCCGGCGGTTCGCTGGAGGTGTCGGGCGGCGCCGGTGTCCTGGCGGGGGCGGACGTGAGCCTGTCGGTGGTCCCGCTGTCGGTGAGCCTGGCCGGCGCCCTCACGGCCGGCTCCTGCTTCCTGCACCCCCTGCACAACCGGGCGGTGGCCCGGCCCCGCGAACTCATCGGCCGGGCCCTGCCGTTGGTGGTCCTGTGGCTCCTCGCACTGACCGGCGCCGCGCTCCTGGCCCGGCAGACCTTCGGCCTCTCCACCTCCGACTCCCCGGCCGGGGTGATCGGTGAACTCCTCGACTCCGCCCCGACCGTGGGGTTCCGGGCCGATCTGCCCGCCACGCTCCTCTTCGGACTGCTGTGGATCCTGGGCCTGTTGCTGATCGCCCTGCTGGTCTCGCGCCGCGCCCCGCTCCCGGCCGGCCTGGTCCGCTTCCACGCGGCGCTGCGCCCGGCCGCCTTCGCCACGATGCTGCTGCTCCTCGCCTACGTCGTCCTCGGCATCGGGGTCGGCCTGGTGGTGGCCGCGACCCAGGGCCATGCCGCCCGGACCTTCGCCGTGATGCTGCTCGGGCTGCCGAACCTCGCCTGGCTCGCCTTCACCCTGGGCTTCGGCGGCGCCTGGCAGGGCCGGGTCGACGGCCCGTTCGGGCTGCCGATGCCGCAGCTCCTGGACCAGGTGCTGCGCGGCTCCGAGGCGTCCACGGTGGACGTGGCCTCGCTCGCGGAGCACGACTCCCGGGCGTGGTGGCTGGTGGCCGTGGCCGCCGTCCTGCTGCTCGGCACCGGCGTGCTGGCGGCCGTACGGTCCCCCGCCCACGTCCGGCCCTGGCAGCACGCGCTCCACCTGGGCGTGGCCCTGGCCCTGGCGACCCTGACGGTCTGTCTGCTCGGGCGGATCCAGGCGCAGTTCGGCCTCTCCCTGCTGGGCATCGGCGAGGTGGACGGGCTCGGCGGCACGGTCCTGCTGGATCCCGTCCTGTGGCGCACGGTCGGGCTCGCCCTGCTGTGGGGCGTGGTGGCGGGCTTCCTGGGCGCCCTCCTGGCCCGTCCCCTGCACCGCCGCGGCCGCGTCGAGGAACCTGCCGCAGCGCGCCCCGGCCCGGCCGCGCCCTGACTTCCGAAACCGCGTCCGGTCGGCTTCCGGGACCGTGTGTCGGTGCCGTGTTCAGTGACCGTGTTCAGTCGGCTTCGGGGTCGCGCGTGTTCACGATCCGGGTGGTGTCGTGCTCCGCGTCGGCGGCGGGGCCGCCCCCGGCCGCCCCGTCCGCCGGGGGCCGCTCCGGAGGTACGCCCGACCCCCCGCTCACCTGCGTGGGCGTCGGCGGCGCGGGCGGTGGCTGCGGCGGCGGTTCGGGCGAGGCCCCGGGCGCCGCCACGACCGCGAAGGTGGTCAGGCGGCTCTCGTCGCCGTACAGCCACTTCCCCGCCGTGGGGTCGTAGACCCACACCGACTCCCCGTCCAGGACCACCCCGGCCCGCAGCCCCCGTACGGTCCGCCGGAAGGAGTCGGCGTCCGTTCTGCCCGAGGCGAGCTCGTCCACGGCACGCCGGTAGCGCTCCAGGGCCTCCGCGGCGCGCGTGAGCTGCGGCCGCACGTCCTCCTTACGGGCGAGCGGGCGGTCGGCCGTCGGCGGGGGTTGCGGCACCGACACCAGGAGCCGGCCGTCCACCCAGGCGGACCAGCCGTTGGCGCACAGGACCTCGCCCCAGTCACCGCGCCGGGACAGCAGCTGTACGGGGAGGAAGCCGTCGAGCGGCACGGTCGGGCGGGACACGTCCGGGATCTCCCAGGCGGGAAGACCCTCCTGCGGAACGATGTGGGTGGGCCGGAAGTCCTCGGCCGGACCGGGGCTGGTCATGGGCCGCTACTTCCTCATGACCGCGGGCTCGGTGCGGCGCAGCAGCCGGGCCACCAGCACGGTGAACAGCACGCACAGGGCGAGCAGCATCCCGACGTCGACGAGCCACAGGCTCGCCTTGTGATCGAACATCGGGTCCTGGGTGATCTTGAGGGGCACGATCGCGCCCAGGTCGGTGGTGGTGGCCATCGCGCCCATGGCCCACCGGGCCGGCACGAACCAGGCCAGCTGTTCGAGGACGGGCACGCCGGCGAGTTTCAGGAGGGCGCCGCAGAAGGCGGACTGGACGATGGTGAGGAGGACCAGCAGCGGCATGGTGGCCTCCTCCCTGGTCACCAGGGCGGAGATCATCAGGCCGAGCAGCATCGAGGTGAACGACAGCAGGGCGACGGCGAGGGTGATCTCGACCAGCGGCGGCAGGAAGATCCCCTTGCCGCCGGGGGCGTTGGTGTCGACCCCGGCGAGGCCGACCACGGTGAGGACCACGGCCTGGGCGACGGTGAGCGCGCCGAGGACGATCACCTTGGACATCAGGTAGGCCGACCGGGACAGGCCGACGGCGCGCTCGCGCTGGTAGATGACGCGTTCCTTGACGATTTCGCGCACCGCGTTGGAGGCGCCGGTGAGGACTCCGCCCAGGACCAGGATGAACAGCGCGTTCAGCCCCGTCTCGGCCGAGAGGGCGCTGCCGGCAAGGGCACGGGCCAAGCCGCCCATGACGAACGGCAGCCCGACCATGATGGCCAGGAAGGTGCGGTCGGCGCCGAGCACGGCGGTGTACCGGCGGATCAGGGTGGAGAGCTGGGAGGCCCAGCTCTGGGCCTTGGGCGGCGGCCCCGGCACGGCGCCGCCGCCCCGTGGCGCCTCTCCGGCGAGCGGGGGCGGGGGCCTTCCGGCGGAGACGTCGACGTAGCGGCTCTGCAGCGGTGAGGCCCGGTACTGTCCGGCCCAGTCGCGGTTCTGGTCGTTCTCGAACGCCTCGTAGGCCTCGGGCCACTGTTCGAAGCCGAAGAATCCGAGGGCCTCCTCCGGAGGGCCGTAGTAGGCGGTCCGCCCACCGGGCGCGAGGACCAGGAGCCTGTCGCAGACTTCGAGGTTGAGGACGCTGTGGGTGACGACGATGACCGTGCGGCCGTCGTCCGCGAGGCCGCGCAGCATGTGCATCACCGAGCGGTCCATGCCGGGGTCGAGGCCGGAGGTGGGCTCGTCCAGGAAGAGCAGGGAGGGCTTGGTGAGCAGCTCCAGGGCGACGGACACGCGTTTGCGCTGGCCGCCGGAGAGGCTGTGGATGGGCTGGTCGGCGCGCTGCTGGAGGCCGAGTTCGCCGATCACCTCCTCCACCCTGGCCTGGCGTTCGGCCTTGGCGGTGTCCTGCGGGAAGCGCAGTTCGGCGGCGTAGCCGAGGGCGCGCCGGACGGTGAGCTGGGAGTGCAGGATGTCGTCCTGGGGGACGAGGCCGATGCGGCGGCGCAGTTCGGCGTAGTCGCGGTAGAGGTCGCGGCCGTCGTAGAAGACGGTGCCCTGGTCGGCGGGGCGCAGTCCGGTGAGCGCGCCGAGCAGGGTGGACTTGCCGGCGCCGCTGGGGCCGACGACGGCGAGCAGGCACTTGGCTCCGACGGGGAAGGAGACGCGGTCGAGGAGGACCTTGCGGCCCTTGTCGACGGCGACGGTGAGGCCCTGGACGTCGAGCGAGACCTCGCCCGTGTCCACGTACTCCTGGAGCTCGTCGCCGACGAGGCAGAAGGCCGAGTGGCCGATGCCGACGATGTCGCCCTGGCGGAGGGGGGCGGCCCGGCGGTCGAGGCGGGCGCCGTTGAGGTAGGTGCCGTTGTGGCTGCCGAGGTCGGCGATCTCGTAGGTGCCGTCGGCGAGGGCCCGGAGTTCGGCGTGCCGGCGGGAGACGGTGAGGTCGTCGATGAAGAGGTCGCTCCCGGGGTCGCGGCCGATGCTCACGGCGGTACGGGCGAGCAGCGGGCGTACGGTCGTCGGCCGCTGGAAGGTACGGTACATCGACGAGACCCCGGAGGGCCTGGCGGCGTACGCGGCGTCCGGCCCGGCGGAGGGCGCGGCGGCGGCCGGCGGAGGCGGCGGAGGCGGCGGAGGCGGAGGCGGGGGCGGCGGGGGATCGACGAGGACGGCGCGCGGGCCGTCCTCGGCGTCGCCGAACCGTAGCTGGCTGCCGACGCCGACGCTCCATTCGTGCACGCGCCGGCCGTCGGCCCAGGTGCCGTTGGTGCTGTGCTCGTCCTCCACCGTCCAGTGGTCGCCCTCCGGGCGCAGGACCGCGTGGTGCCAGGAGACCCTGACGTCCTCCAGGCAGATCTCGCAGAGCGGGTCCCTGCCGACGTGGTACGTCCGGCCCGGGCTCATCGCGACGGAGCCCGTGTCGGTCACGAGAACGAGCTCGGGTGCGGTCGGCACACCGGGGCGCTGGACCATGAGCAGATTTTCCCATGAAGCCGCCCACCCGGCAGCGGCCCGACATCATCGCAGGTCAGAGGCCTCTTATGGGTAATGACAACGGTCCCCGTTGCAGCCTTTGCCCATCTCGCCGGGGTGCGCTTCACTTCACGCGACGGATCCGAACACACGGGTGCCGCGATGAGACGGGGGACGCCATGAGTGGGCACGACCACGCGCACGACGACCACGACCACGGGCCCGGGCACGGACACGGGAACGGGAACGGTCACGCGGGACACAGCCACGGCGTGTCCGCCGACGCCGACCGGCGCTGGCTGGCGATCGCGCTCGCCCTGATCGGCGGGTTCATGGCCGTCGAGGTCGTCGTCGGCGTCATGGCCAACTCCCTGGCCCTGATCTCCGACGCGGCGCACATGCTGACCGACGCCGTCTCGATCGTCCTCGCGCTGATCGCGATGCGGCTGGCGGCCCGCCCGGCCCGTGGCGGTTTCACGTACGGCCTCAAGCGCGCGGAGATCCTCTCCGCCCAGGCCAACGGCCTGACGCTGATCCTGCTGGGGCTCTGGCTGGCGTACGAGGCGGTGCGGCGGCTGATGGACCCGCCGCCGGTGGAAGGCGGCCTGGTGGTCGTGACCGCGCTCGCCGGCATCGCCGTCAACGTGGCCGCGGCCTGGTGCATCTCCCGGGCCAACCGTTCGGCGCTCGTCGTGGAAGGCGCCTACCAGCACATCCTGAACGACCTCTTCGCCTTCATCGGGACCGCCGTCGCCGGCGTGATCGTGCTGACCACCGGCTTCCGGCAGGCGGACGCGATCGCCACGCTGGTCGTGGTGGTGCTGATGCTCAAGGCGGGCTACGGGCTGATCCGCGAGTCCGGCCGGATACTCCTGGAGGCCGCTCCCGCCCATGTGGACCCGGACGCGGTCGGCGACCGGCTCGTCGGGCACCCGCCCGTCACCGAGGTGCACGACCTGCACATCTGGACGATCACCTCGGGCCAGGCGGCGCTCTCCGCGCACGTGCTGGTGGAGCCGGAGGGCGACTGCCACGCCGTGCGCCGGGACCTGGAGGGGCTGCTGGCCAAGGAGTACGGGATCACGCACACCACCCTCCAGGTGGACCACGCGCAGGACTCCCTCCTCACGGTCGGCCGCGCGGGCGAGGGCCCGTCCGGCCCCCACTGCGCGGACGCGCACGGGCCGGTCCACCGGCAGGGGCCGCACGCCCACTGACCACGTCCTGCTGACCACGTCCTCCCGACGACGTCCTCCAGGGCGCGGAGCACCGATCGGCAGCACTGACCCGCGGTCGTACGGGGCATGGATGGACCCATGACGCACAAGCGCAGTGCCGGACTGCTCCTGTTCCGGCGGACCGGCGGACGGCCGGAAGAGCAGACGTCCGGGGTGGAGGTCCTGCTCGGGCACATGGGCGGCCCGCTCTGGGCCGGACGGGAGGCCGGGGGCTGGGCCATCCCCAAGGGCGAGTACGGACCGGAGGAGACGCCGCGGGACGCGGCCCGCCGGGAGTTCACCGAGGAGATCGGGCTGCCCCCGCCGGAGGGCGAGTACCTGCCGCTGGGCGAGGTACGGCTGACCAGCGGGAAGCTGGTGACCATCTGGGCGGTGGAGGCGGACCTCGACCCGGAGCTGATGGTGCCCGGGACCTTCACCATGGAGTGGCCACCGCACTCCGGGGACGTACAGGAGTTCCCGGAGCTGGACCGGGTGGCATGGTTTGCTCCGCCGCTGGCCGAAAAAATGCTGATTAAGTCTCAGGTTCCTTTCCTGGAGCGGCTGTTGGGGCTCTTGGGGGGCCTTGAGAGCTGACTCGTACTCGCGCTTGCCAACACTCCCACCTGCATGGACATTGCACATATGACGAACGTCGTGCTGGTGGGAACCCTGGACACCAAGGGTGTGGAGTACGGCTGGCTGCGCGAGAGGCTGCTGCGCGCCGGCGTCGAAGTGGTACTGGTCGATACAGGAATCATGGGCGAACCCCGGGTGCCCGCCGACGTGCCGCGTGACGCGGTCGCCCGGGCGGCGGGAACGGAACTGTCGGAACTGCGCGTGGCCGCCGACCGGGGCGCGGCCGTGACCACGATGGCCCGCGGCGCGGAGGCGACGCTGCTGCGCCTGCACGCCGAGGGCAGGCTGCACGGGGTGCTCGCGATCGGCGGCAGCGGCGGCACCTCCATCGCCACCCGGGCGATGCGCGCCCTGCCGCTGGGCGTACCGAAACTGATGGTCTCGTCCATGGCTTCCGGGGACGTCAGCCCGTACGTGGGCTCCTCGGACATCACGATGATGTACAGCGTCGTGGACATCGCGGGGATCAACAGCGTCTCCGGACCGGTCCTGGCGAACGCCGTCGAGGCGATCGCCGGGATGGCGAGGGCCTACGCCCGCACCTCCCTGGAGCGCCGCCCGCCCCGGTTGGGAGCGGGCGCCCGCCCGCTGATCGCGGCGAGCATGGCGGGCGTGACCACGGCCGGTGTGGACGCGGCGCGCGAACGGCTGACGGACCTCGGCTACGAGGTGCTCGTCTTCCACGTCAGCGGCACCGGCGGCCGCACCCTGGAGACCCTGGCCGGCCAGGGGGTCTTCGCGGGCGTCCTCGACCTCACCCTCAGCGAGCTCGCCGACGACCTGTGCGGGGGCATCCTCACCGCGGGCCCGGACCGGCTCAGCGCGGCCGGGCGGGCCGGGATCCCGCAGGTGGTGAGCCTGGGGGCGCTGGACATGGTGAAGTTCGGCCCGCTGGAGAGCCTGCCCCAGCGGGTCCTGGACCGGGGCGTCCACGTCCACAACCCGTCCATCACGGTGATCCGTACGAACCCGGCGGAATGTACGGAACTCGGCCGCCGGGTCGCCGCCAAACTCCGCGTCGCGACCGGCCCCACGGCGGTCTGCGTCCCGCTCCGCGGACTGTCCACGCTCGGATCGCCGGGCGGCCCGTACCATGACCCCGGCGCGGACCGGGCTCTGTTCTCGGCGCTGCGCGAAGGCTTGCGGGGCAGCGCCGCCCGGCTCTACGACTACGACACGCACATCAACGACCCGGCCTTCGGACGGGCGGCCGCCGACCGGTTGCACGACATGATCGGCGCGATGGCGGCCGCGGCCTGAGAGCCGCAGCCTGAGACACCCCGCACGGTTGGGAACCGGCCGTGCCGGAAACCGTGTCCCAGGGGGTGGCCGGTCACCGGCCGGCCACGGGGACACAGTGCGGCACGGCACGGCGGACAGCCGGACAGGGGGCGGGAACGATGAAGGACACGCGGGCGGCATGGTCGGTCCCGGGTTACACGGAGGTCCGGGAGCTCGGCGCGGGCGGCAGCGGCCGCGTGGTGCTCGCCGTCCACGACGCCACGGGCACGGCGGTCGCGGTGAAGTACCTCAGCGACCGGCTGCGCGAGGACCCCGCGTTCGTCGGGGAGTTCCGGGCCGAGGCCCGCCTCCTGGGCGGGCTCGGGACCCCGTACGTGGTGAGGCTGTACGAGTACGTGGAGTCCCCCGGCGGCGCTGCCATCGTGATGGAGCTCGTCGACGGCATCTCCCTGCGCGCGCTGCTCAAGCAGTCCGGGCAGGCCGACGCCGAGGCCGCGCTGGTGGTCCTCAAGGGATCGCTGCTCGGGCTCGCGGCGGCGCACCGGGCCGGCGTCGTCCACCGGGACTACAAGCCGGAGAACGTGCTGGTCGCGGCCGACGGCTCCTCGAAACTGGTGGACTTCGGGATCGCCGCGAACCGCGGCACCACGCCCGGTGTGGCCGGAACCCCCGCCTACATGGCCCCCGAACAGTGGCAGGGCCGGCCGGCCTCGCCCGCGGCCGACGTGTACGCGGCGACGGCGACCTTCTTCGAGTGCCTCACCGGGCGCAAGCCGTACGACGGGGAGAACTTCGCCGAGCTCGCCGTCCAGCACATAGAGGCGCCGGTCCCGGAGACCGAGGCCCCCGAGCCCGTACGCCCGCTGATCCGGCGCGGCCTCGCCAAGCGGCCCGAACAGCGCCCGGAGAACGCCGAGGCGTTCGTGGCGGAGCTGGAGGGCGTGGCCCTGGCCGCGTACGGGCCCGAGTGGGAGGAGCGCGGGCAGCGCAAGCTGGCGGCGCTGGCCGCGCTGCTGCCGCTGCTGTTCCCCTCGGCGGGCGCCCCGGCGGCGGGCACCACGGCGGTGGCCACGACCACCCTGAGCAGCGGCTCGGGCTGGGCGCCCGGCCGCAGCGGCTGGCTCGCGGCGGGGGTGGCGCTGGTCCTGGGCGCGGTGGTGGTGCTGACCACGGACGCGATCGGCGCGTCCCCCGGCGGGGCCTCGGCGTTGAGCGCCTTCGCCACGACGAGCGCGGCCCCGCCCGGATCGGCGTCCCCGACCCCGGATCCGACGCTCTCTCCTTCCGCTTCCGCTTCGCCGAGTCCCAGCGCCTCGGCGTCCGCGAGCCCTTCGCCGTCCACGTCCGCGTCGGCGTCCGCATCGCCGTCCGCGTCGCCCTCGTACTCGTCGAGCCCCACTCCGAAGCCGACGGTGAGCTGGTCGCCCACGCCGACGCCGACGCCGACCCTGGTGGTCACGAAGGTCGACGTGTCGCTGAAGACCGGTGTGTACCGGGGCGACGCGACCGTCTCCGTCGCCGCCCAGGGCACCGGGCCGGTCACCGTGGTGCTGGAGTGGTTCCTGGGCGGTGCGCAGGGTTCCTTCTCCGTCGCCGACGGCACGGAGTCGTTCACGGTCCAGGCCGGTTCGCCGGTCACCGTGGTCAAGTCCCACACCTTCACCCGTGACCGCGGCTGCTACGGAGGCGTGCGGGTGACCACGAAGCCGGCCGCCGGGAACAAGTCGGCGTCGGCCTCTCAGTACCTTCTGCGCTGTCAGGACGTGCCCCGATGACCGGTCCCCGCGCCCCCGAGGGCGACGACTACAGCGCCACCGTCCTCGGGAGCCACTGGTTCTCCGGTCCGCCGGCGGCCCCGGAGGTGACCCCCGACCGGGTCGAGGGATCCGTGCTCCGGTTCGGGCCCGGGGTGACCGCGGCCATGCCCGCGCCGTTCCCCGTGGTGGTGGCCTCCGTCGCCGCGCCCCGGCGCCGCCGCATCGTCGGCCTGCGGCGGTACGCCCTCGCCGCGGTGGTGCTGGCCGCCGTCCTCGCGTACCTCGGGTGGCAGCGGTTCGGGCCCGGCATCGAGGTCCGGGGCGTGGCCGTGAGCACCGATCCCCAGGGCCCGCCCTGTGACGCGACGGCCGACGTGGTCGCCGTCGTCGGGACCAACGGGCGCCCGGGGACCCTCACCTACCGCTGGGTCCGCAGCGACGGCACGCAGTCGGAGGAGCTGACCGAGCGGGTGCCGCGCGGACAGCGCGAGGCCCGGCTGCACCTGCTGTGGACGTTCCAGGGCGCGGGGAACTACCCCGCGCGGGCCGAACTGCGCCTGCTGTCCCCGGAGCAGCGCACGGCCGCGGTGGAGTTCACGTACCGCTGCTCCCCGTAGCGGGCAGCCGGATGACGGCGAGCCCGCCGTCGAGGTCCACGCGGGAACGCGGCGGCGCGCCGTCCTCCTCGTCGTCGCGCAGGACGAGGGCGCTCTGCCGTTCCTTGAGCTCGTTCTGCTTGCCCGGCGAGAAACTGGCGTGCAGCTGTTCGAAGCCGGTGGCGGACATCTGCCCCTGACGGCCGTTCCAGCGCCAGGGCAACAGGCCCGCGCGGCCCGCGCGTTCCAGCGCCAGGTCGAGGAAGGCCATGGCTGTGAGCAGCAGAACCAGCCCCGGAAGGGTCATGAAGATGACGAAGCCCATGGCCCGACGGTAGCCGACCCGGTCCCCGCCCGGCGGTTCGGCCGTTCGGCCGAGCGGAAGGTGGCCGTCCGGCCGAGGCGCGGGCGGCCCGTGCGTCGGTTCACTGGAAGGCGTTGACGAGGGTTCAGGGATGCCCTCAGGCACCGCTGCGTGTCACGTTCCGGCCGGCGACACCCCACACCGGAACGTGGCCGTCCCGCGCGGCTGCCAGTCCGCGCGGGAGGCCCGCGGCCGCTTTGGGGAGTGGCCGCGGGCCGTTCCGCGTTCCCTCCCCCGCCGCAACCGGGGGACGGAAGTCCATGGGGGCGTGGCGCCGGTCAGAACCGGGCGTGCGCCGTGATGTCCGCCTCGAACTCGCCCGTCATCGCCGGGGTCACCGTCGGCCGGCACTGCCGGACCGCCGCCAGGTAGTCCTCCGTGGTCGCGCCCAGCTGCGCGGCGGCCGCGCCCCGCGCGCCCACGGCCTCCAGGTCCCGCTCGAAGGACACCTGCGCCGCGATCCGGGCCGCGTGCTCGATGTCGGCCGGGGTGAACAGCTCGGTCGCCGCGACCAGGGCCGCCACGTCCACGTCCGTGCGCCCCGCCGTGTAGCGGGACCAGATCGCGGCGCGCGCGCCGGCGTCGGGGGTGCCGATCGGGATCAGGTAGTCGAAGCGCCCGGGCCGCAGGAAGGCCGGGTCGAGGGAGCGGATGGAGTTGGTGGCGCACACCAGCAGCCGTTCGTCGCCCTCACGGAAGCCCGGTATCAGCTTGAGCAGCTCGTTCGTCACGCCGTGGATCCCGCCGGGCTGTGCGGGCTCGGTGCGCACCGGTGCGATCTCCTCGACCTCGTCGATGAAGACGAGTACGCGCTCCAGCTCGGCGATCCGGGCGAAGGCGTCGCGCAGCGCGGCGGCCAGGTTGCCCTCGTCGGCGAGGCGGGAGGGCAGCAGCTCCACGAAGGGCCAGCCGAGCCGGGAGGCGATGGCCCGGGCGAAGGTGGTCTTGCCGGTGCCGGGCGGGCCGAAGAGGGTGATCGCGCGCGGCGGCCGCACCCCGTGCGAGGCGGCGCGCTCGGGCTCGGCGAGCGGCAGCACCACGCGCCGCTCGATGAGGTCCTTCTCCTTCTCCATGCCGGCGACCTTGGCCCACAGGTCGTTGGGGAGGAAGCGGCCACCGAGGTCGTCGAGGAGGCCGGCGGCCGGTCCGTGCAGGGGCTCGGTCTTCTCGAAGTAGGCGACGGCGGGCTGCCTGGTGTAGCCGGCGTTGAGCAGGCCCTCGCCGAGCAGGTCCTCCTCGGGCAGGACGTAGGCGATGCGGCCGACGCGCGCGGCGATGAGCCGCCGCTCCAGCTCGACGAGCAGGGCGCTGGCCAGGCCGCGGCCGCGCCAGCCGGCGGCGATCGCGATGCGCATGACCCAGGCCCGCTCCCCGGTGACGCAGGCGAGTGCCGCGCCGATCGGGACGCCCTGGTGGACGGCGACCACGCAGGGCTGGCGGTCGGTCAGCGCGCTGATGCACTCGGCGAGCGAGAAGACGGACTCCTGGCCGAGTTCGGCCGTGGTGTCGATCAGGTGGACCACCGCTGCGAGATCGCTCTCGCGGTAGTCGTGGATGAGCCAGTTCACCGGGTACCGCCCCTCGTTCGTGCTCCTGCGGCGAGGCTAGGGGCGACGACGCCGGGCGATCACGCTCCGTCGTGCACAACAGGCGGTCCGGAAACCGTCCGTGGCGTCCATAGACTGGTGTCTTCCGCCCGAACACCAGACCGAGGATCCCCGCACCTTCATGCTTTGCCACATATCCGCGGCCCGACGCGGGCTCCTCCTCCGGCTCGTTCCGTTCCTGTGGACCCTGGCGTTCGGTCTGTGGGGGCTCTCGCGGCAGGACAGCGTGTGGCGGGACGAGGCGGCGACCTGGCAGGTGGCGGGGCGGCCGGCCGGCGAGATATGGCGCATGCTCGGGAACGTCGACGCTGTGCACGGGCTCTACTACCTGCTGATGCACGGGCTCTTCGAGGTCTTCGGCGCGAGTACGACGACCCTGCGGCTGCCGTCGGTGCTGGCCGTCGCCGCCGCGGCGGCGTGCGTGGCGCTGATCGGGAGCCGGCTGGCGGGCTTCTGGGCGGGGCTCGGCGGCGGGCTGGCCCTCGGGCTGCTGCCGGCCGTCCAGTTCTACCTGCAGGAGGGCCGGCCGTACGCGCTGGTCGCGGCCGGGGCCGGACTGTCGACGCTGCTGCTGGTCTCGCTCGTGGAGGGCGGGCCCGGGCGGCGGGCCTGGCCGCGCTGGACGGCGTACGGGGTCACGGTGCTGGCGTGCGCCCTGCTGAACTGGCTGTCGCTGCTGGTCCTGCCCGCGCACGCGGCGACCCTGTGGTGGGTACGGGCCGGGCGCGGGGTCCTGCTGCGCTGGGCGGCGTACGGTACGGCCGCGGCGGCGGGGGCGCTGCCGCTGGTCCTGTTCAGCCGGGGCCAGTCGGACCAGGTGTCCTGGATACCGCCGCTGACCTGGCACATGCTGATCGGTCCGGGGATCCTCCTCGCCGTCGGCGGGCTCGGCGCGTGGGCGGACCGGCCCGACCGCAAGAGCCTCTCGGCGGCGGCGGTGGGCCTGCCGCTGCTGGCGGTGCCGCAGCTCGGGCTGATCGGTCTGTCGCTGGTCCAGCCGCTGTTCCTGGACCGGTACGTGCTGTTCTCGATGGTGGGCCTGGCGTTGCTGATCGGCGCCGCGCTGGGCGCGGCCGTACGGGCGTGCGCGTCCCGGTTCCCGGGGGCGGCGGGGCTGCTCGTGCCGGGTGTGGTCGGGGTGGCGGTGGTGGCCCTGCTGCCGGTGGAGCTGGGCAAGCGGGCCCCGGCCAGCCGGGTCGACGACGTCCTGGCGGTGGCCGGCGAAGTGGAACAGCTGAAGCGGGACGGGGACGCGGTGCTGTTCGTGCCGGCCGCACGGCGGGACACCGCGCTGGTCTCCCCCGGCGCCTTCACGGGCCTGAGCGACCTGGCGCTGGCCCGGACCCCGGTCGACTCGGCCACGCTCAAGGGCGAGGAGGCGGAACCGGAGCGGATCCGGGCGGCGCTGCTCGGGGAGCGGCGGGTGCTGCTGGTGACGGACTCGGCGAAGGTCGCGAAGGCCCCGTCGGCGGAGCGGGACAAGGCGAAGGCCGCGGTGCTGCGGGAGCACTTCGCGGTGGTGGAGGACCGGCAGGTGCGGGGCCGCCGCGTGACGGTGTACGAGCGCCGCGGTTAGGTCCTGTCCGCCCTGACGGGGCCTGGCCTCGCGGGTCCGTCCGTCCGGGTTTCACACCGGCCCCACGGGATTCACAGGGGATTCATACGGAACACCGGGCTCCGGACATAGGTTCGGCGGGCAGGGTGGAAGCATGATCCACCGCATGCTCCCCCGGCCGGCCCGGCGCATCCGTGCGCGGCGGGCGTCACGGATCCTGCTCGCGCTGACCGCGATGGCGGCGCTGCTCGGCGTGGACGTGCCCGACGCCGCGGCCGGACCGCCGCTCGGGATCACCGCGCGGGCGCTGCCCGGCGCCACGGCGGACCGGGTGGGCGCGCTCTTCGCGGACGGGCTCGACGGCGGGCACTTCTGCACCGCCTCCGTGGTGCGCAGCGACGACCGCGATGTGATCGCCACCGCCGCGCACTGTCTGGAGAGCCCGTACACCACCGTCTTCGCGCCGGGCTACCGGGACGGCGAGGCCCCGTACGGCCTCTGGAAGCTCACCGGGGTGTACCTCGCCCCGGGCTGGACCGAGGGCCAGGACCCGGACGACGACATCGCCTTCGCGACGGTGGCCCCGGTGGACGCCGGGCAGAGCGGGTCCGTCGAGGACCTCGTGGGCGGTTTCCCGGTCGCCGCCGGGCAGCCGGACGACGCCGCGGTGACGGTCATCGGGTACCCGCGGACCCTGGAGGCCCCGCTGCGCTGCGCCAACACCACCGACCTGTTCTCCGAGACCCAGCGGCGGATCGGCTGCCCTGAGCTCAGCGGCGGCACCAGCGGCAGCCCCTGGCTGGTGGACGGCGCGCTGGCCGGGGTGCTCGGCGGCCACGAGGGCGGCGGGACCGTGCCGGAGATCTCGTACAGCGCGGTGATGGGCGACCAGGCGGTGGAGCTGTACCGGGAGGCGGCCGACGCCGGCTAGGGCCGCCTAGCGGGTGGCCGGGATGCGTTCCGCCTCGGGCGCGGAGGGCTGCGCGGGCAGCCGTCGCAGCGGGGGCGGGGCCGGGGTCCCCGAGCGGATGTCCTGGACGCCGCGCCGCAGCCGGTCGCGCAGGAACCGGCCCAGCGGGCGTTCGACGAACCGGTGGATGAGCCAGGCGAGCAGCACCATGAGGGCGGTGACGCCGAGGGCCAGGGGTACGGGCGCCACCTGGTGGCGGAAGTGGTGGATGAAGGTCAGCCCGGCCAGCATGTGGATCAGGTAGAGCGGGTACGTGATCGCTCCGGCGTGCGGGAGCCAGCGCCACCGGATGCCGTCGAGGGCGCCGAGGGCTATCGCCGCCATGAGGACTAAGCCGAGCAGGATGATCGCGTGGGCGGGCCAGACGGGCGTCTGCTGGGTGACGCCCGGGCCCAGGCTGGCGGTCATGCGGTCGTGCACGTGGTGCTGCGCGAGGAGGAACTGGAGGCCGATGACGGCCCACAGGACGGCGTTCGGCCCGAAGCGCCGCATCAGGTAGAAGGCGATGCCGGCGATGAAGTACGGGGAGGCGGACGACGCCGCGAAGAAGGACAGCACTCCGCTGTCGACGGCGGGGGCCACCACGCCCGCGAGGGTCCAGGCCCCGCAGAAGAGGACGCAGTTGCGGTAGGTCACGCCGCGCATCACGACGAGGGCGAACAGGACGTAGAACTTGAGCTCGACGAAGAGGGTCCAGTACACGTCGTCGATGTGGGGGACCCCGATGCCGGCCTGCATCATCGACAGGTTCACCAGCGCGTCACCCGTCTTGATCCTCCTCACCTCGGGCCAGTTGAACAGCACGAGGGAGGTGAAGGCCACGGCCGCCCAGTAGGCGGGGAACAGCCTGGATATCCGGGACACCGCGAAGTCGCCCACGGTCCGGCCCCAGGTGCTCATGCAGATGACGAACCCGCTGACCAGGAAGAAGATCTCGACGCCGAGCCAGCCGTAGACGGCGAACCCGTGGGCGGCGGGGAAGACGCCCTTGGTCGGTTCGCCCCAGGCGCTGTCGAGGACCACGTAGTGGTAGAAGAGCACGGAGAGCGCGGCGAGGACCCGGACGCCGTCGAGGACCGCCAGGCGTCCGCCCGCGGCTCCCTCGCGCGTACGGCCGTCACGTGCGGCACCGGCCCGCGTGACGCCGCTCGGTTGCGGCCCTCCGGCTGAACTGCCCGCGCCCATACCCCGACCACCCCTTGTGAACGTACGACTGTCCTATGACCGCCGTCGGATCTGCGGAACCTTACAGCCCGCTCCCGGCCCTCCCCAGGTGAGCCGGACCACACCCGACCGGTTTGCCGGACGCGTCCTATTCCGGGATCTCCGCGGGCGCCGCGAACCAGGTGGGCTCGTCGCGCAGGGCCCGGTGGATCCGGTCCAGGGCGAAGGGTTCCAGCGGCGGCAGCGCGTCCACCTCGAACCAGGCCACTTCGAGGGACTCGTGGTCATTGGCCCGCGCCTCGCCGCCGGTCGCGCGGCAGCGGAAGGTGATGTCCTGGAACTGGCAGATGTCGCCGTTGGGGTAGGTGATCGGCTCCAGCATCTGGACGAGCACCACCCGCTCGGGGACGCAGCGCACCGCCGTCTCCTCGTACACCTCGCGCACGGCGGTCTCGGCGGGCTGCTCCCCCGGTTCGGCGATTCCGCCGACCACGGACCACCGGCCGGTGTCGGAGCGCCGGCCGAGCAGCACCCGGCCCAGGTCGTCGAGGACGATGGCCGTGACCCCGGGCAGCAGGAGCAGCTGGTGCCCGGCGGTGGCTCGGATGGCGCGGATGTAATCGGGTGTGGTCATCCCCCGACCCTACGAGGCCGGGGCGCCGTCCCCCGTCTCAGGCCGCCCGGCGCGCGCGGATCCGTCGGGCCAGGAGCAGGCCGAAGCCGCCGGCGGCGACGAGGAGCAGCGCGTACTCGGGGAGCGGTCCGACCACGGTGGCCGGGGTACGGGTGGAGCGCAGCGGGATCTCGGCGACGAGGGCGTCCGCGGTGAACATCTTGGTCTCCGCGGTGATCCTGCCGTCGGGGCGGATGACCGCGCTGACCCCGCTGGTGACGGGGACGAGGACGGTCCGGCTGTGTTCGACGGCGCGGATCCGGTCCATGGCCAGCTGCTGGTAGGTCATCTGGGTCCGGCCGAAGGTGGCGTTGTTGCTCGGCACGGCGATGACCTGGGCACCGTCCTGGACGGTGGAGCGGACGGCGTCGTCGAAGGCGGCCTCGAAGCAGGTGACCATGCCCACGCCGCTGCCGGCCATGTCGAAGACGCCGGGCTCCTTGCCGGGGCCGAAGTCGCGGCGCACCCGGTCCACGTCGGAGCTGAAGAGCCGGACGAAGGAGCGCATCGGGATGCGCTCGCCGAAGGGCTGGATCTTGCGCTTGTCGTAGGTCGCGGTGGGGCCGGCGACCGGGTCCCAGAGGATCATCGTGTTGCGCAGCGGACCCGTCTCCGGGGACACGACGGCGCCGATCGCCACGGGCACGCCGATGGCCTTGACCGCCTGGTCGATGACGGCGCGGGCGTCGGGTTCGGCGTACGGGTCGAGGTCGGAGGAGTTCTCCGGCCAGACGACGAAGTCGGGCTTCGGAGCGCGGCCGGCCTTGACGTCCTCGGCGAGCTGGAGGGTGCGCTTGGCGTGGTTGTCGAGGACGGCGCGGCGCTGGGAGTTGAAGTCGAGGCCGAGGCGCGGCACGTTGCCCTGGATGACGGCGGCCACGACGGTGCCGTCCTCGGCCGCGTCGGAGACCAGCGGGCGGGCGGCGAGTCCGGCGCCGATCGGCGCGGCGATGGTGAGCGCGGCCAGCGCGGCGGTGGCGCGGGTGGGGTGGCGGCGGGCGATGCGCACGGCTTCGTAGAGGCCGAATCCGCACAGGGCGACGCCGAAGGAGAGCAGGGGGGTGCCGCCGAGGGCGGCGAGCGGGGTGAAGACGCCGTCGGCCTGCCCGAAGGCCAGCTTGCCCCAGGGGAACCCGCCGAAGGGCGCCCGGGCGCGCAGGGCCTCGCCCGCGACCCAGACGGCTGCGGCGAACAGCGGCCAGGCGGGGAGCCGGCTGACGAGGGCGATGCCGAGGCCGGTGAGGCCGATCAGGAGGGCTTCGAGGCTGACCAGTGCCAGCCAGGGCACCGGGCCGACCTCCTCGCCGGTCCAGACGAGGAGCGGCAGCAGGAAGCCGAGGCCGGCGAGGAAGCCGAGGCCGAAGCCGGCCCGGGCGCGGCGGCCGTGGAGGCAGCCGGCGAGCAGGGCGATGCCGAAGGGGGCCAGCCACCACAGGGGGCGGGGCGGGAAGCTGAGGTAGAGCAGCACGCCGGAGAGGGCGGCGAGCACGGAGCGCACCAGCCAGGCTCCCTTGCGCGGCGCGGGGGCGGGGGCCGCGGGGGCGTCGCCGCGGGCCGTGGCGTGGGGCGGCGCGGCCTCGGCCGGGGCTCCGTCGGCGGGCTGCGAGGGCTCGTTCCCGGCCGCGCGGGTGACACTGCTGCTCATCTGGCGGAGTGTACGTCCCCACGCCTCGGAGACCGGTAAGCGCCCGTGCTGGTCCGGGCCCGTCACGATCACCACCCAAGTAATGACAAATGGGATATCTGACGCATACGATGCATTCAACTCGACTTATTCCATATGCCGTTTGAGGGTGTGTCAGTCGCAAACCCGCGGGGCATAATCGGGGCCGGTCGTCTCCGGAAGCGGTGGAGCCATCGGGACACCGACTCACCCCCTCGGCGGAATTCCGCACCGGACCGATCCTCAAGGCGTCGTACATGTCCCTGGCCAGCCGCACCCGCCTCGCGGGCCTGCTCACCGCGCTCACCATCGGCGCCGCCGGGGTGACGACCTGGGCCTACGGATACGGGAACGCGCCGGAGCCGGCGGCTCCGGAGGCGGTCCTCCGCCCGAGTGTGACCGAAGGCACGGTCCTCCACGTCGTCGCGCACCCCGACGACGACCTCTTCTTCATGAACCCCGACCTGAGCCGCTCCATATCGACGGGCGTGAAGGTCGCCACGGTGTACCTGACCTCGGGCGAGTCCGACGGCAGGAACGAGGCCCACAGCCCGCACCTGGAGGACCCGGCACGCCCCGCCGACCACGCCGCCTACGCGGAGGCCCGGCAGAACGGCATCCGGGCCGCCTACGCGCAGATGGCCACCGGCAACCGCACCAGCGCCTGGCAGCGCACGTCCATACCCACCGCCGGGGGCGGGAGCGCCGAGGTGGACGTCCTCGTCGCCCGGCCCGAGGTCAACCTCATATGGATGCAGCTCCGCGAGGCCCGCAGCATCTCCGGCGACAATCCGGACAGCCTGCGCGGCCTGTGGGACGGCAAGGTGCCCGCCCTGGGCTCCCAGCTGACCTCCGGGACGCCGGTCAAGAGCGGGTTCTCGTACACGAAGGACCAGGCCGTCGAGGCCATCGCGGACGTCTTCGCGAGGTTCCGGCCGACCACGATACGGACGCAGGACCCGACGCCCGGCCGGGCGCAGGGCGGCGGGGCCTTCCTCGACCACCAGGACCACATGTACGGGGCCCGCTTCGTGCAGGCCGCGGCCGAACGCTACGCGCGGTCCGGGGACCGGCCGCACTTCTCGGTGCAGAACTACGTGAGCTACCCGAACAGCTCCCTGCCCCCGACGCTCGACCCGCAGGCCGCCGAGGAGAAGCTCGGCTACCTCAAGACCTACGCCTGGACGGACCACCAGGACTGGTGCGGCAGCGCCGCCGGCTGCGGCGACCGCAAGACCGCGACGCGGCCCACCGGCGCCGGCTGGAACCAGACCATCCGCTACAGCCGGGGCGACGGCACCTCCTGGATGACCGAGGGCGCCTCCGGCCGGCTGTGGGCCTTCGCCGTCCTGGACGGCCGGATGGCCTACTGGTCGCGCAGCGGCCCCAAGGCCCCCTGGCAGGGCCCCGAGTTCCTCCCAGGCGCCGGGATCGACGCGGGCGCGACCTCCGTCCGCCTCCCCGACGGCAGGATCGCGGTCTTCGGCACCCGCACCACCCTGGGCACCGCACCCCAGGAGTACGGGCGCGACCTCGTGTACGCCGTCCAGGCCGCCCCCGGCGGCGCGTTCGGCCCGTGGCAGTCGCTCGGCACCCCGGACACGGACGACATATCCGGCACCTCGGCGATCAGCGCCCCGGCCGTGGCCGTGGACCGCACGGGCCGGATGACCGTGTACGTACGCGACTCCCGGCGCACCCTGCGCGCCCGCGCGCAGGACACCCCCGACGGCGGCTTCGGCGGGTGGCGGTCCCTGGGCGGCGCCGCCCTCCAGGGCGACCCGGTCACCGCGACGGACGCGGCGGGACGGCGCCACGTGTACGCGGCCACCGCCCAGTCCGTACTGGCCTGGGTCCAGCCGACGCCGGACGCCCCGTTCGGCGGCCCCCTCCCGACCGGCCTGCCGGCGACCACCGGTCCGCTCTCGGCGGGCCCGCAGGGCGACGGCGTCCGCCTCTGGTTCCGCCGCCCCGGCACGGGCACCGTCGGTACGAGCCTGGCCACGGCGGGCGGCCACGCGCCGACGTTCTCCCCGGTCACCGAGGCGGGCGGCGAGGGCGGCTACGGCGCCGTCGGCGTCACGGGCGGGCTGCTCGCCGGCCGCGCGGGCACGGGCACGGTCGGCGTGTCGGGCCCGGGCGACGCGCCGTCCTGGTACGAGTCGCAGATGCTCTACACGGGCGCACCGGCGGCCGTGGCCGAGCCGGACGGCACGACCCTGGCGGCGGCCCTCGGCCTGGACGCCGGTCTCCACGTGACGACGGCTCCCCCGGCCGGATCCGAACCCGCCGGCAGCCGCCCGCCCTCCTCCCCGTGGCACCGCGCGGTCCAGCCCTCGACGGTGGTGCAGGCAGGGCGCTAGGTCCTGTCCGGGTGGCAGCGCCGACCCGTGCGGGTGACGATGGCGGGCACCACGTCAGGAAGCGGCCGGGGCCGGCTCCCGACGG
Source organism: Streptomyces sp. NPDC048424 (assembly GCF_040651555.1). Classification (NCBI taxonomy): domain Bacteria; kingdom Bacillati; phylum Actinomycetota; class Actinomycetes; order Kitasatosporales; family Streptomycetaceae; genus Streptomyces; species Streptomyces sp. NPDC048424. Next base: position 27,750 of record NZ_JBEZKE010000011.1, read on the forward strand.
GCTGACCGGCTGACCGGCACCAGGGCCGGTGATCGGAGCTCCCATGACCGCTTGCTCCACCGCGCGCGGGAGCGCGGGACCGGGAAGGGTCCGCGCCGTGGCCTGCGCCGCCGTGCTGGTGGCCCTCGCCACCGGGTGCCGGGCCGACACGGCGCCGGCCTGGGGGTACCCGGAGCTCGGCGCGACCCTCGGATCGCTGTCCCGGGCCCTCGACGAAAGCTGCGCCGGGCAGGCCCCCGCGAGCTGCAGCGACGACCTGGACCGGCTCCACGCCCTGGCGGAGCGCGCCTTCGGCGAAGTACTCGAACACCGGCTCCTCGACGACGCGTACCTCGCGGCCGGGAACGAGGTGGACCGGGCGAGGGGGCTCCGGCTCGCGGCCGCGGCGAAGGCCCGCTCACCGCACGACCCGCACGACCCGCACGACCCGCCGCTCGGCCGGGCGCTGGCGGCCGAACGGCTCGCCTACCGGCACCTGCTGGCCGCGCTGGAGCGGCTGCGCACCGCACCGCCGCCGGGTGACGGGACGGACCCGGTCTGATCCGGCCTCAGGACCGCAGGGGCGGGGTGGGGAGCGCCGTCCCGTCGAGCGCCACGAGCGCCAGGACCGCGATCGCGCCCGTCCACGCGAGGGGGGCGACCGAGGCGGGCCTGCCCTCCTTGTCCACCTTCTCCGGCAGTTCACCGAGCGCGTTCCGCCTGGCCAGGACCCAGTCGAGTACCGGTCCGGCCTTCGCCGGGCTTCCCGTGGCGGCCCAGGCGAGCGCGAAGAGCGCCGTACTGGGCGTCCAGGCGTTCCCGCCCCAGGGGGCCGTGGCGTCGTTCCCCGGGGTCAGGCCCCCGTTGGGCAGGAGCAGCGCCCGGTACGTGGCGTCCAGCGCTCCGGGCAGGCCGGCCGGGGCCGCGTTGAAGGGGGGCGCCATGAACGTCACCGCGCTGTCGCGTCCGTGCCGTCCGTCGACGGTGCGCTGGTAGCCCAGGGGGGCGAACCGCGCCGAGATCCCGGCCGAGAGCCGCCGCGCCGCCCGGGCCCAGCGCGCCGCGTCGTCCGGCCGGCCCGCCTCCCGGGCGAGGTCGGCGGAGGCGTTGAGCCCGGCGAGCAGCGGCGCGGCCGTACCGATGTTCGTGGTGGCCGTCATCAGCTCCCAGTAGTCGGGGGAGGCCGGCGGCAGCCCGTCCGTCCGCAGGGAGGCCGCCGCGCGGTCGGCCGCCTTGCGGATCATCGGGTAGAGGGGGGCCAGCCGGAGGCTGCGGGTGGCCGAGGGGGCCGTCCGGTACCACTGCCAGGTGGCCCACGGGACCCAGCCGTTGGCGTCGAGCTGCCACCACCTGCCGTCGGGCGGGCCGGACGCGTCGAGCTTCGTCCGCGCCTCCCAGGTGCCGTCCGTGCGCTGGGTCGCGGCGCTGTAGCGCAGGATCCGGTAGGCCTCCGCGTCGTGGCCGGTGTGCGCGAAGGCGGCGGAGGCGAAGCTGGAGTCGCGCGGCCAGGAGTACTGCCAGCCGGGGCTCCACCCCGCGGCCACGGCGCCGTTGGGCCGGAGCAGGGCGCGCAGGGCGAGGAGGGCCCGCTCGGCCGCCGCGCGCTGGGCCGGCGACCTGCCCGGGACCCGGCCGGAGGCCAGCCAGGCGCGGCTCTGCGCGATCTGCCGCACGGCCGGCGGATGGCCGTCGGCGACCACGAGCGACGTCTTGCGGCCTGCGGGCAGGTACTTCCACCGGCCCGACGCCAGCCGCAGGACGTTGCTCCCCTCGACGTACCGCGCGCCCTCGGCGACGGCCGGCGGCACCCCTTCGGCGGCGTCCGTGTTGGAGAGGAGGCCGACGGTGGGCGCGGCGAGGGCCGACAGGGGCGCGTGACTGCCCACGGGACACAGGGGGACGGCGAAGCTCGCGAAGGCCGCCGTGGCGACCGCCCAGCAGCCGAGGACACCGGGCATCGCCACTCCCTCCGCCGGCCCCGGGTCCGTGCGGACCCGCCTTCCCCATCCTGGGAGACCCGGGCGGAGGCTGCCACGGAACGCCCGCCGCCCGGGTGAGCGCGGGACGCCAGGGGGTCTCGTGGCTCCCCACCCGTCCTGGCGCACCCGGGATGCAGGGGGCGGCGGGCCGTGCACACGATGGGGGCTCGCGGGCCCGCTGCGAAGAGGTGGTGAATGAGCACTGCTGCGTTGGAGGACGAGGACGTCCGCGCCCCCGGCCCCGCGGCGGGCGGGGGAAGGGGCGGCCGCCCCCTCCTGCGCGGGCTCCTCCCGGCGGCCGGGGCGACGCTCGTCGCGGCGGCCGGTGGCCTGATCGCCGTCGGCTGCTTCCTCGGTCTCTACGTGCGGCCCACGTCCGACGACTGGTGCGCCGCGTGGAAGGCCCGTGACCTGGGAGTCCTCGGCATCACCTCCGATTTCTACCTGACCCAGAACGGCCGGATCGCCAACGCCTTCCTGAGCGGTGTCGTCTACGGCGACGGACTCGCCGGGATCAAGATCCTGCCGACGGTCATCGTCGTCTGCTTCACCGCCGGGCTGGTCCTGTTGGGGCGCGAGCTCGTCCGTTTCCTCGGCGGCAGGCCCCGGCCGCTGGTCCTGACCGCCTGCGCCCTGGTCGTGCAGGCGCTGATCTACTTCGCGGGCACCCGCAGCTACCAGGTACTGCTGTGGGCGCCTGCCACGATCTCGCACACCGTTCCGAGCGTCATCGGCGTGTGGGCGCTCCTGCTGGCCCTGTGGACCGTCCGCGGTCCGCGCTCTCCCGTCCGCGTGGCCGGTTTCGTCTCGGCGTTCCTCATCGGCTTCGCGCTGGGCACCCTGAGCGAACCGTTCGCGCTCGTCAGCGGACTGCTCGCCGGCCTGGTCGGGCTGCTCTGCATCCCCCGGTTCGGGCTGGCCCGGAACTGGCGTCCGTCCACCTGGTGCCTGCTCTGGTGCTCCGGCCTCGTCTGCGGTCTGGCCGTGCTCTACACCTCGCCCGGCGCCCGCTGGCGGCGGGCCCAGCAGCCGGACAAGGAGTCCCTGCTGTCCGCGGGCGAACTCCGGGGCACGTTCGCGGACTGGCTGCGCGTGTGGGACTCCGTCACCGGCCAGTGGGCCTACCTCGGAGCCGCCGCCGTCGGTGTCCTCCTGGGCCTGGCGTGCGGCCTGCGCGGCCGCGCGCCCGGGAAGCGGGAGCCGCGGCGGACCGTCCCGCGCCGGACGCTGACCGCCGCGCTGCTGCTGCCGGTGCCCGTGGTGGTGCTGGGGTCGTTCGCTGTGGTGGTGGGCCTGCGCAGCGGCTACGGCCCGAGCGGGTGGACGTACGCCCGTACGTGGACGAACTTCCTCGTACCGATGGAACTCGCGCTCTGCGGCTACGGCGCCCTGCTGGGGGCCCGCGGCGGCCGGCGGCTCGCGGGCCGCCGCTCCGCCGACGCGTCCCTCGCGACCGCGGCCGTCGCGGCGGGCTGCCTGGCCCTGGCCTCGGTGGCCGCGCTCGTCCCGCACGTCCGCCAGCTCACCACCACCACGGTCGCCCGCTCCGTGGCCTGGGACGCGCAGAACGCCCGTATCCGCACCGAGGCCGCCCGGGGCGCCACGGACGTCGGCTACCAGCCCCTGTACATCGGCGCCCTCGCCGAGCCCTTCTTCACGGCGGACTACGACCGGGACTGGGTCGCCACCTGCGTCTCGAACTGGTACGGCATCACCCGCATCCACCCCCGCTGACGCCCGGGAAGCCCCTCTACCGGGCGAGGGCGCGCAGGTGGGTGCGGATGACGCGGACGGCGTCTTCCGCGTCGTCGACGGTGACCGTGAAGAGCTTGCCGTCGCCGAGGCGCAGTTCCAGGCCCTCGCCTCGGCGGACGATCACCGCGGTGCCCTTCTCGGGGCGCCAGCGGTAGCCCCAGCCGCCCCACTGCTGCGGGGTGATCCGCGGGAGGAACTCGGCGGAGGTCACCTCGGTGAGCCGGATGGTGCGGCGCGGCAGCCCTATGTGGCCGCAGCGCACGCACAGGGCCTCGGAGTCGATGGTGACGGCGACGTGCACGAAGGCGAGCGTGCCGTAGAGGATGAGCAGCCCGGCGGCGAGGCAGCCGGCCACGGCCATGAGGAGCGGGACGAAGCCGGAGGTCCAGGCGTTGTCGACGGCGAGCTCGATGCCGAGCGCCAGACAGGCCGCGCCGGCCGCTGCGAGCAGCCACTGCACGCGGTTGGAGGCCCGGCCCGTCCACAACGGACCCGGGGGGTGCGCCGTCATGTGTAGCAGCGTACTCACGTTGCGCTGGTACGCCACTGCCCCTCGCCCGGTCGGATCAGCGCGCCCGGTGGTTCCTCAGCCGGGGAGCAGGCCGACGAGCGCGTCGCGCAGGGCGGGCCGGCGGGCGGTCATGAAGCGGTGCAGGTTGCGGGAGCCGAAGGCCACGCGCTGGGCGCTGCGGCGGCGCTCGGCGTCGTACGCGCGCAGGGCCCCGGGCAGCCCGGCCGGTCCGCCGGCGGATCCGATGGCGGCGACGGCGCGCGTCAGCGCCTCGGCGTCGAGCAGGGCGGTGCAGGCGCCCTGCCCGAGGTTGGGTGTCATGGCGTGGGCGGCGTCGCCGACGAGAGCGACCCGGCCGTCGGCGACGAAGGTCGGGAGCGCCGGGTAGAGGTGGCGCATCTCGTACCGGATCCAGGTCGCCGGGTCGGTCTCGGCCAGAACGCGCGGGACGGGGTCGTGCCAGTCGGCGAAGGCGTCCCGTACCTCGCGGGCGGTGGTGGCCTCGGGGACGGTGGCGTACCAGTTGGTGCGGCCGGGCTCCACGGGGGTCATGCCGAAGAAGCGGCCGGCGCCCCAGGTCTCGCCGTACAGGCCGGTCTCGAAGCCGGCGATGCCGATCCAGGCGACCGTGCCGATCGGGCGCGGCCCGCTGCGGTGCCCGAAGTGCGCCGTACGGACCACGCTGTTGATGCCGTCGGCGCCGACGACCAGGCGGTCCGGGTCGGCGGTGAGTGCGGCGGCGTCGGCGAGGCGGTGCCCGTATTCGATCCGTACGCCGCCGAGCCCGTCGAGCTCCGCGAGCAGCGCGTCGATCAAGTAGGGGCGGGAAATGAGCAGTTCCGGCCTGCCCGCCCTGCGTTCGATCCGTTCGAGCGGGAGGGCGGCAAGCACCGTGCCGTCGGGGCGCCGGATACGGGCGTCGCGGTACGGGACCGCGCGCGCCCGCAGCGCGTCGCCGAGGCCGAGGCGGTCGAGGGCGGTCTGGGCGGTGGGGTGGATGCCGAAGGCGGTGCCGTAGCGGTCGGGCTCGGTGCGGCGCTCCAGGACGGTCACCTTCCAGCCCGCGCGGCGCAGGCCGATGGCGGTGGCGAGCCCACCGACTCCCGCTCCGACCACGACGGCCTCCGCCTCGGTCTCGGTCTCGGTCTCGCTGCTCATGGCGCGTCCCTTCACCTGGATCCCGGCCGGCGACTACCACATCCGTGGTACTACACCTGTGGTACCACGGATGTAGTTAGGGTGGCAACGTGAATCAGGACCGGAGGGATCGGCTGCGGGACGCGGCCGTCGCCGTACTGGCGGAAGCGGGCGGGCGCGGGCTCACGCACCGTGCCGTCGACGCGGCCGCCGCCGTGCCCACGGGCACGGCCAAGAACTACTTCCCGACCCGGGACGCCCTGCTGCGGGCCGTCGCCGAACGCTGCGTCGAGCAGTACCGGGCACTGGCCGCGTCCCTGGCCGGGGCCGGCCCGGGGCCCGCCGACGCGCGGCAGCTCGCGGCGCTGCTGGCCGGGCTGCTGCGGAACGTCGCCGGACCCGGCCGGCCGCGCGTCCTCGCGTACCTGGAGCTCCAGACCGAGGGGACGCGGCGGCCGTGGCTGGCCGCGCTGTTGGACCCGATCGCCGCGGCGGACTTCGCCGCGCACGCGCACCTGCTGCGCGCGGCCGGGCTGCCGGCCGGACCGGAGCAGGCCCGCGCCCTCACCCTCGCGCTGCACGGCGCCATCCCCCACCTGCTGTCCGGCGCTCCGGCCACCCTGGCGGCGGCCGGCCTGGACGACCTCGACCGCTTCGCCCGCACCCTGCTGGCCGCCGTCTGCCCCGAGGAGACACGATGACCACCCGCCTCGACCGCGCCGTGGGCGCCGTCCTGGGCTCGGCGGCGGGCGACGCGCTCGGCGCGCCGTACGAGTTCGGGCCGGCCGGACAACTGACCGCGCGCGGGGAGGAGATGCGCGGGGGCGGCGGCTGGGATCCGGGCGAGGCGACCGACGACACGCAGATGGCCGTACTGGTCGGCGAGTCCCTGCTGGAGCGGGACGGCCTCGAACTCCCGGACGTCTTCGCCCGGTTCCAGCGGTGGGCGGCCGGCCGGCCGAAGGACATAGGCCTGCAGACCGAGGACGTGCTGACGAACGGCGAGCCGTGGGACCTCGCGGCCGCCCTGCACTTCCAGGTCAACATCCGGGCGGCGGGCAACGGTTCCCTGATGCGGGCCGCCACCTCGGCGGTGTACTTCGCCGCCGGCGGGCGGGAACGGACCATGGACGCGGTGCGGCGGATCGCGGCGCTGACGCACGGCGACCGGGCCGCCTGGGAGGGGACGGCGGTCCTGCACGAGCTCGTGCGCGTCGCCCTGGACGGAGCCGATCCGCTCGCCGCCCTCCCGGCGACGCTCGCCGCGGTGCACCCGGACCACCGCGAGCGGTACGGCCGCGTACTCGCCCCCGACTGGCATCCCGGCCTGGCCACCGAGTTCAACGGAGCGGTGTGGCCCTGCCTGGGCTCCGCGGTGTGGGCGCTGCGGACCACCACCGGGTTCGCGGACGCCGTACGGGCCGCGGTGGACCTGGGCGGGGACACCGACACGGTGGCCGCGGTGACGGGGACCCTGGCCGGGGCCCGGTACGGCCAGGGGGCGGTCCCGGAGTCCTGGACGGCCGCGCTCCACGTGCCGCTGCCCGGGTTCGGGGAGCGGATCCTGGACGCGGACGACCTGCGGGCGCTGGCTCAGCGGCTCGCGGCGGCCGGCCGGACCGCGGCCGCCGGCTCCCCCTGAAGCTCCAGTCGGCGACCCCGGAAGGCCGCGCGCAGCCGCCGGTCGTGCGTGACCAGGACCAGGGTCCCGCCGAAGTGGGCCAGGGCCGCCTCCAGTTCCTCCACCACGGCCGGCGCCAGGTGGTTCGTCGGCTCGTCCAGGAGCAGCAGGTCGAGCGGGCGGGCCACCAGCCGGGCCAGGTCCAGCTTGCGCCGCTGGCCGGCCGAGAGGGCGCCTACCGGCCGGACGAGGTCGTCCGGGGCGAGCAGGCCGAGCCGGGCCGCCTGCTCGGCGTACTCCTCGCCGAACATCTCGACGGCTGACCGGGGTTCGCGGGCCCACCGGTCGTCCTGCCGGAGCAGCCCCACGCGCGGGGGTGTCCGTACGAGGCCTCGTACGGGCTCCAGTTCACCGACCAGCAGGTGCAACAGGGTCGATTTCCCGGCGCCGTTGGGCCCGGTCACCAGCAGCCGCTCCCCGGGCGCGAGTGTGAGCGAGAGGGGGGCGAGCCGTCCCGGGACCTCCGCACCGGCCAACTCCACCACGCCGGCAGCGCCTTCGGTGAACCGGCCGGTGAAGACGAGCGGCCGCGGGGGCGGCGGTACGGGGTTCTCGGTCAGCCGGTGCAGCCGTTCGCGGGCCGTGCGGATGCGGGCGGCGGCGCCGTGGGTCCGGGAGCGGGCGCGGAAGGCGCCGGCCCCGCTGAAGCCGCGGGGCAGCTTGCGCGGGATGGCGGCGAACCGCCCGATGTTGGTGTCGGCCAGCCGCTCGGCACTGCGCACCTCCGCGCGCCACTCCTCGTACTCCCGTTCCCAGCGGGCCCGTTCGGCGGCGCGGGCGGTCAGGAACCCGGCGTATCCGTTGCCGTAGCGGCGGACCGTCCGGCGGCCCTGGTCCACCTCCAGGACGGCGGTCGTGACGCGGTCGAGGAACAGCCGGTCGTGGGTGACGGCGACGACGGTTCCGCGGTGGGTGCGCAGGCGCTCCTCCAGCCAGCCGACCGCTTCGTCGTCGAGGTCGTTGGTCGGCTCGTCGAGCAGGAGCAGCTCGGGCTCGGCGGCGAGGGCGGCCGCGAGGGCGAGCCGGGAGCGCTGACCGCCGGACAGGGTGCCGAGCCGGCGGTCCGGGTCGAGCGCGCGGCGTTCGCCGAGGTGGCGCAGGGTGGTCGCGACGCGGCGCTCGGCGTCGCGGCCGCCGCGCGCCTCGTAGGCGGTGAGGAGGTCCCCGTACGCGGCCAGCTCCTCGGGACCGGCCCGGTGCAAACGGGACTCGGCGGCGCGGATCCGGCGTTCGAGGGCGCGCAGGTCGGCGAGGGCGAGGTCGACCGCGTCGCCGACGCGGGCGGCCGGCGGGAGGTCGAGGGTCTGCGCGAGGTGCCCGAGGCCGCCGGGGGCGGTGACGGTGACCTCGCCGTGGTCGGGGCGTTCCCGTCCCGCGAGGAGCCGGAGCAGGGTGGACTTGCCGGAGCCGTTGTCGCCGACGACGCCGACCCGCTCGCCGGGCCGGACCGTACAGCTCACGCGGTCCAGGACGACGCGGGTGTCGTAGCTCTTGGTGACCTCGGACAGGACGATCTGGGTGGAGGCGAGCGGAGCGGGCAAGGGCGATCCCTTCGGGGCGAGTGGGACGGGAACCGAGAGGCCGGGAGGCCGAGGGGGCAAACGAGAGACGAACCGTTCCGTCTCGCGATCGGACCAAAAGTAACGCACCTTTGAACCTCATGCAAGACGGACCGTCTCGTTGAGCTCTCGACCCGTCAGCCGACGGGCGCGCCCTCGCCCGCGAGCAGCCGGCCCTCGGCGTACCTGAGCGCGGCGGCGGGCAGGGAGCCCTCGCGCCCGCTGCGCAGCACCGTCAGTCCGCCCGTGCGGGGCAGCGCGGGCTGCGGCCCGGCTCCGAGGCGGCGCAGCGCCTGGACGGCGACGGGCTCGGCGGAACCGTGGAAGACGAGCGCGGCTCCCCCCGTCCGCGCGGCGAGGGCGGTCCGGATGGCGTCCTCGACGAGCTCGTAGTGCGTGCAGCCGAGCACCACGTCGGTGACGTCGGCCGGCGTCAGCGCGGCGGCCGCGGCCACGGCGGCCGCGACGGCGGCGTCGTCGGCGGTCTCCACGGCGTCGGCCAGCCCGGGGCACGGCACCTCGGTGACCCGGACCCCGTTGGCGAAGTCACGGATCAGCCCGCGCTGGTAGGCGCTGCCGGTGGTGGCGGGGGTGGCCCAGATCGCGACGCGGCCGCCGGCGACCGCGGCGGGCTTGATCGCCGGCACGGTCCCGATGACCGGGATGGCGGGCTCCAGCTCCGCGCGCAGGGCGTCCAGGGCGTGCACGGTGGCGGTGTTGCAGGCCACGATCAGCGCGTCCGGGCGGCGCTCGGCGGCGGCCCGGGCGACGGCGAGCGCGCGCTCGGTGAGGTCGGCGGGGGTCCGCGGCCCCCAGGGCATCCCGTCGGGGTCCGAGGACAGGACCAGGTCCGCGTCCGGCCGCAGCCGGCGCACCGCCGTGGCCGCCGCGAGGAGGCCGATTCCGGAGTCCATGAGCGCGATCTTCACCGGGCCACCTTAGTCGACCCCCACCCCACCCGAGCCCGGCACCGCCCACACCCGACCCCGCCCACCCCGGCCGGCAGGACCACGGGGCGCACCCGCGGGCCACCGCCCGCCCGGGCGGGGCCCGGTGCCGTCCGTCCGCCCGGCGAGGGCCGCCGCACCCGGCGCGGGCGGTTGCGCGACACGTCCGCCCGGGCCCGGCACACTGCCGCCATGGGCCTCTTCACCGCCGCCTGCGCGGCCTACGCCTCCCTCGCCGCCTGGCTCTGGCTCACCCTCGCCCAGGGCATGTTCTGGCGGACCGACGTCCGCCTCCCCCCGCGCACCGCCCCCACCCACTGGCCGTCCGTCGCGATCGTCGTCCCCGCCCGGGACGAGGCCGAGGTGCTGCCCCGCAGCCTGCCCTCGCTCCTCGCCCAGGACTATCCCGGCGAGGCCGAGGTCATCCTCGTCGACGACGGCAGCACCGACGGCACCGGCGCCCTCGCGCTCCGGCTCGCCGCCGGGCAGCCCGGACTCCCGCTGACCGTCTCCTCCCCCGGCGACCCCGCCCCCGGCTGGACCGGCAAGCTCTGGGCGCTGCGCCACGGCATCTTCCTCGCCCGCACCGCGCACGCCACCGAGCCCGACTTCCTGCTCCTCACCGACGCCGACATCGCGCACGAGCCCGACAGCCTGCGCGAACTCGTCGCCGCCGCGACCTCCGCCGACCTCGACCTCGTCTCGCAGATGGCCCGCCTGCGCGTCGCCGGCCTCTGGGAACGGCTCGTCGTACCGGCCTTCGTGTACTTCTTCGCCCAGCTCTACCCCTTCCGCCGGATCAACCGGCCCTCCGCCCGCACCGCGGCGGCCGCCGGCGGCTGCGTGCTGCTGCGCACCGAGGCCGCCGTGCGCGCCGGGGTCCCCGACAGCATCCGTCAGGCCGTCATCGACGACGTCTCCCTCGCCCGCGCGGTCCACCGCTCCGGCGGCCGGATCTGGCTCGGTCTGGCGGAGCGGGTGGACAGCGTGCGCCCGTACCCGGCGCTCGCCGACCTGTGGCGGATGGTCTCGCGCAGCGCCTACGCCCAACTGCGCCACCAGCCCATCCTGCTGGCCGGGACCGTCGCCGGGCTGGTGCTCGTGTACCTCGTGCCCCCGGCGGCCCTCCTGACGGGGCTCGCGGCCGGAGAGCCCGCGACCGCGTGGGCCGGGGGCCTCGCCTGGCTCCTGATGGCGGGCACGTACCTGCCGATGCTGCGCTACTACCGGCAGCCCGCCGCGCTCGCTCCGCTGCTTCCGCTCACGGCCCTGCTGTACCTCCTGATGACCGTCGACTCGGCCGTTCAGCACTACCGGGGCCGCGGCGCGTCCTGGAAGGGCCGTACCTATGCCCGTCCCAGCGATGCCTGAAACGGCGAACTGCTGCCCGACGCGGCGTCATCCGAGGTCACCGCGTTGTGACACTGCGTCAGCAAAAAGTCGGTGCAACACCCAACCAGTGAGTACGAGTAGGAACAAGGTGGGGTGGAAGTGGCGAATCGTGCACGTGAACGTCAAGTGAAAGGTGAGGCCCTGACCTGCGAAGATGCAGGTCAGCGCGGTGTTGACGGCACCTCGCTATGGACCCGGTGAAGTCGTGGGCTTAACTTAGGTCCCATGACCTCCCCCCGCTCCACTTATGGCGGCGGTTACTACTCCGCGCCCTCCTTCCCGGACACCCCCATCTACGACTCCCTCGTCGCCGAACGCGGCACTCCGCAGATCGCCCCGATCCGCGTTCCGGCTGCCTACGAGTCCCCGAGTGCCGGCTATTCGAGCGGTGGGTACCTGCCGGCCCTGGCGTCGGCGCTGCCCGCGCTGCCGCCCGCGCCGTCCCAGCAACAGAACGCCCCCGCGTACGGGTACCCGTACCAGCAGCAGGCCGCTCCGCAGCCGATGCCGCTGCAGCACGCGCCCGCCCCGTACATCCCGCAGCAGCAGCCGGTTCCGGCGCGTACCGGGTACGTGCCGCAGCCCCAGCCGCAGCAGCCCCGCCCGGCCGCCATGGCCACCGGGTACGAGGCCATGCGCCCGGCCGCGCCGCGGCCGATGCAGGTGCCCGCGCCGGTGCCCGCGGCCTCGTACGAGGACCCGTACGGCCGTCAGTACCAGGGGCGTGGTTACTGACCGGGCCACCGCGAGGCGCCGGGGCAGCGGAGGGGGCTGGCAGTATTCCCCCATGTCGAACTTGCACGTCCAGGCGCTCCACATCCATCCCGTCAAGTCGGTAGCGGGGACCGCTCCCGACGAGGTGGCCGTGGAGCCCTGGGGTCTGTCCGGGGACCGGCGCTGGGCGCTGGTCGACACCGAGGGCACCGTCATCACCCAACGCCGCCATCCGCAGCTGGCCTTGGCGGCGGCCCGCCCGGTGCCCGGCGTCGGCCGGATCGCGGTGACCGCGCCGGGCATGGCGGAGCTGGTCGTGGAGGTGCCCGAGCCGGGTCCGCTGGAGCCGGTCGTCCTGTTCGGGAAGAAGGTCGAGACCGTGGTCGCGGCGAGCACCGCGGCCGACTGGTTCAGCGCGTACCTCGAAGAGCCGGTGCGTCTGGTGCATCTGGACGACCCGGCCGTACGCCGTCCCGTGGATCCGGACTACGCACTGCCCGGCGAAACGGTGAGCCTCGCCGACGGCTATCCGCTGCTGCTCACCACCGTCGCCTCGCTGAACGCTCTCAACTCGCTGATCGCGCAGGGGGACCATCCCGAGGAGGGTCCCCTGCCGATGAACCGTTTCCGCCCCAATGTGGTGGTATCGGGGGCCGAGGCGTGGGCGGAGGACGGCTGGCGGCGCATCGCGATCGGCGACGCCGTCTTCCGCGGGGCCCGGGAATGCGGCCGGTGCGTCGTCACGACCACCGACCAGGGGACGGCGCGGCGGGGCAAGGAACCCCTGAAGACCCTGGGGAAGCACCGGCGGATCGGCAAGTCGCTGGCGTTCGGGCGGCTCCTGGTGCCGGTGCGGCTGGGCACGGTGCGCGTCGGCGACGAGGTCCGCGTCCTCGAATGACACACATGATGCGAAGAGGGTGAAGGACGTGCCGGCACTGACCAGCCGGCTCGGAATGACACCTTCGGGGGGCTCCGCGTCCGCGCTGGAACCAACAGGCACGACCACGCCGTTGGATCAGTCAGGACACATGGGCAGAGGGAGACTGGCACAAGTTGGGGGAGCCGGACCGTGCGGACAGTAATGGGTGTGTGGCGTTGGCGGCGCAATCCGCTGCGCCGGCCGACCGATCTCTTCGAGGCATGGGTGGCGTTCGCCGCGCTGGTGTGCGTGTTGATGGTGGCTCCGGCCATCGGATGGGTGGCGGGCGTCCGGGTGGACGGCACGCTGCAGCAGGCGGCGCAGGAGCAGCGGCAGGAGCGTCATCTCGTGCCGGCGGTGGTGGTCCGGTCCGCGCCGGTGTCGGCGGAGGAGGTGTCCGCCGCCGACGCGTCGGCGCAGCGGACCGCCCCGCGCCGTACGCAGATCGTGGCCTCGTGGACCGCGCCGGACGGCAGCAGCCACGAGGGGACCGTGCCGGCCGCGGAGGAACCGCCGCGCGCCGGCGACCGGTTCCGGATATGGACCGATGCGCACGGCCGGCTGGTCGGGCAGCCGCTCGACCCGTCCGCGGCCGCCTTCCACGCGGGGATGGCCGGCCTGGCCGCCGCGATCGGGGTGGCCGCGCTCGGCGAGACGGTCCGGCGCCTGGTCGTACGGCGGCTCGTGCATCGGCGGTACATACGTCTGGACCGGGCCTGGGCGGCCGCCGGGCCGGACTGGGGTCGAGCGGGCGCGGGCAGTTGACCTGGCACCTCTTCGGCTCCGCGCGCGCTACGGTGACTCCAGTGGTTCCGGTGGCTTCAGAGTTCAGTGGCTCCGGCCGCATCGGCAGCACGAGTACGAGGGTGGGGGCACGACAGCACCATGGTTCAGGGCACGGTCCAGGTGACGCACGGCGGGTCTTCGCGGTGGCGGCGCCGCTCCGGTGAGTATCCGACGCTGACCGCCGCGCTCGCCGCCGCGGGCGACGGGGACGTGCTGACCGTCGCCCCCGGCACCTACCGGGAGAACCTGGTCCTGCACCACGCCGTCACCCTGCGCGGACCCGAGGGCGGGCTGGGGTCGGTGCGGATCGCCCCGCTCGACGGGGTCGCGCTGACCGTGCGCGCCTCGGCCGTGGTCCAGGACCTGTACCTGGAGGGCCAGGACCGGGCGGCGCCCGCGCTGCTGGTGGAGGACGGCTGCCCCGAGCTCACGGATCTGCGGGTCAGCACCCACTCGGCGGCCGGCATCGAGGTGCGCGGCCCCGGGGCCCGGCCCGTGGTGCGGCGGTGCACGGTGGAGAACCCGGCCGGCGTCGGGATCGCCGTACTGGACGGCGGCGGCGGGGTGTTCGAGGAGTGCGAGGTCGTCGCCGCCGGGCAGACCGGCGTCTCGGTGCGCGGCGGGGGCCGGCCCCGGCTGGAGCGCTGCCGCATCCACCACGCCACGGGCGCCGGCATCGGTGTCACGGGCGAGGGTTCGGGCCTGGAGGCACTGGGCTGCGAGGTGTACGAGGTCAAGGGCGCCGGGGTGCAGATCGCCGCCCGTGCCACGGCCCGGCTCACCGACTGCGCGGTGCACCGCACCTCGGCCGACGGGGTCACCCTGGACACCGACGCGGTCCTCACCCTGGCCGGCTGCGACATCCACGACATCCCGGAGAACGCCGTCGACCTGCGGTCCCGTTCGGTGCTCACCCTCAGCCGCACCACGGTCCGCCGCTTCGGCCGCAACGGTCTGTCCGTGTGGGACCCGGGCACCCGGGTGGACGCCGAGTCCTGCGAGATCCACGACAGCACGGGCGACTATCCGGCGGTGTGGATCAGCGACGGCGCCACCGTCGCCCTCGATTCCTGCCGGGTGCACGACGTGCCGGACGCGCTGTTCGTGCTGGACCGGGGCTCGCGCGTCGACGTGGTCGACAGCGACCTGTCCCAGGTCCGCAACACCGCCGTCTCGGTGAGCGACGGGGCCACCGCGCAGCTCGACGACTGCCGGATCCGCGAGGCGGCCACCGGGGCCTGGTTCCGCGACCACGGCAGCGGCGGCACCCTCGCCAACTGCACCATCGACGCCGTTCAGACGGGCGTGATCGTCACCAAGGGCGCCGACCCGACGCTGGAGCGGTGCACGGTCACCTCCCCGGCCGAGGCCGGGTACTACGTGTCGGCGGGCGGGCGCGGCACCTTCACGGCCTGCCGGGTGACGGGCAGTTCCGGTTTCGGCTTCCACGTCATCGACGGCTGCCGCACCACGCTGTCCCGCTGCCACACCGAGCGCTGTGCCCGCGGGGGCTACGAGTTCGCGGAGGACGGCCCGCTCGCCGAAGAGTGCACGAGCGACGAGTCGGGCCCGCGGCTGGCCGCCCAGTCGGCCTCGGGCGGCGGTTTCGCGGGGGCGCAGGCGGGGATCCGTACGGTCACGGCGGCGCAGAGCGCCGTCCCGCAGCCGGCCCGGGCGTCCGCGACCGTACCGCGGCCCGCGTCGGAGCGGCCGCAGGACGGCGCGGCGGCGGCCGCGCGGGGTTCCGGCGAAGTGCTGGGCCAGCTCGACGCGCTGGTGGGCCTGGACAGCGTCAAGCGCGAGGTGCGGGCGCTCACCGACATGATCGAGGTGGGCCGGCGGCGGCAGCAGGCGGGCCTCAAGGCCGCCTCGGTGCGCCGGCACCTCGTCTTCACCGGCTCCCCCGGCACGGGCAAGACCACGGTCGCCCGGCTGTACGGGGAGATCCTCGCCTCCCTCGGGGTGCTGGAGCGCGGTCACCTGGTCGAGGTGTCCCGCGTGGACCTGGTCGGCGAGCACATCGGCTCCACGGCGATCCGTACGCAGGAGGCCTTCGAGCGGGCGCGCGGCGGGGTGCTGTTCATCGACGAGGCGTACGCGCTGGCCCCGGAGGACTCGGGCCGGGACTTCGGGCGCGAGGCGATCGACACGCTGGTGAAGCTGATGGAGGACCACCGGGACGCGGTGGTGGTGATCGTCGCCGGGTACACGGCGGAGATGGACCGCTTCCTGACCGTCAACCCCGGTGTGGCCTCGCGGTTCTCCCGGACCATCACCTTCGGCGACTACGGGCCCGGGGAACTGCTGCGGATCGTCGAGCAGCAGGCGGAGGAGCACGAGTACCGGCTCGGGGAGGGCACCTCCGAGGCCCTGCTGACGTACTTCACGGAGCTGCCGAAGGGTCCGGCCTTCGGCAACGGCCGCACCGCGCGCCAGACGTTCGAGTCGATGGTGGAGCGGCACGCGGGCCGGGTGGCCCAGCTGTCCGAGCCCAGTACGGACGAGCTCACCCTGCTGTTCCCGGCGGATCTCCCGACCCTGCCGGCCCTGCCCGCTCCTTGCTGACGCGGGACCGCTGAGCGGGGAGGTCGCCCCGCGCGGCCGCGTCCAACCGGGCGAGCAGGGCGTCGCGTTCGGCGGCGAAGGCCGGATCGGCCTGGTAGTCGGAGTGGCCCAGGATCGGCGCGGGCAGCGGGTGGCGGACGCTGCGTCCGTAGGCGATCGGGTCGGCGAGCGGGCCTCGGTCCACGTCCTGCCCCGCACCGGGAAGCGCCGGGCCGCCGATGGGGTCGGTGGCCCGCCACAGGTTGCGCCAGCAGTCGACCTCGCCGTGCAGGGCGGCGAGCGGGCCGGGGCCGAAGTAGGCGGGGAACCAGCGGCCGTAGAGCCGGCCGAGCGGGGATCCGTACGTGAGCAGGGCGACCCTGCGGCGGGCGGGCGGCGGGAGTTGCCAGACGGCCGCCGCGGCGAGCACGCTGCCCTGGGAGTGGCCGGAGATCACCAGGCGGCCGCCGGTGCGGCCGGTCCAGCCGGCCATCCGCCAGGTCAGGTCGGGGACGGCGCGCTCGGCGTAGCAGGGCGGTGCGAAGGGGTGGGCGGCGCGCGGCCAGAAGGTGCCGACGTCCCACAGGATGCCGATGGTCCGGCGGGCGGAGGCGTCCCGGTAGGCGCGGCGGCCCCAGGTGACGAAGACGGCGATGCCGAGGCCGATGAGCCAGGACCCGGCGTCCTGGGCGGCGCGGGCGGCGCCTTCCAGCAGCGGCTGGGTCCCCCGGGCCGCCTCGCCCGGGACCTTCCCGGTGAGCCAGGCCCCGGCGAGCGCGCCCGCGCCGAGCACCAGGGTGATCCCGGAGACGGCCGCCACGAACCAGGGAGCGGAGTCGGTGAGCGCGGCCGCGGTCCGCGCCCCGGCGATGCGGCGGCTGCGGGCCCCGTCCGGCGCCTCCCCCGGGTATTCGGCGGCCACGGCCGTGGCGAGGCGGCCCCGGGCACGGGCTCCGCGCACGGCGAACCAGACGGCGAGCAGGGCCAGTACGAGGAGCATCGGCGGTAATACGGCGGCCTGCCACGACAGCAGCACGGGCGGCCCGGCCAGCGGGGTGCCGGCCATCCCGGGCGTGGCCCCGCCGTCCAGCCAGTCGGCGACCCGCTGGGCGACACCGCCGGACATCACCCCGCCGAGCGCGCAGCCCAGCATGGCGACGGCGGGCCCGCCCAGACCGTGCAGGGCGGCCGCCGGATCGGGGGCCCGCCGGTGCAGGGACCGGGCGACGGCGGCGAGGGCGAGCACGCAGCAGCCCTGCCCCAGCATGAGCACCCCGAAGGCGAAGTCCCCGGGGAGCCGCCCGGTGGAGGCCCAGCCGGAGCGCGACCAGCAGGCGTGGAGGACGACGACGGCGAGCAGGGCGAGGGCCGCGCCGGGCAGCAGCGTGACGGCGGCCCGGTCGAGCCGGTGGTCCGCCCGGACCTCGGAGCGGCCGCGCCGGCAGACGACCCAGGCCACGGTGACGGCCCCGGCGGCGAGCAGGGTCAGGATGACCCAGCCGAGCGCTTCGAGTACGGGGGCGGCGGCCCGCCGGTCGTAGCGGGCGGTGGGGACGGCGACGGCCACCGCCACGGTGAGCAGCCCGGCGGCGGTGTGCGCGGCGCGCAGCCGGGCCACGATCCGGCGGCCGTACCAGAAACCCGGGCGGCCGAGCGCGGGCGCCGTCTCGGAGGCGGCGTCCGGGTCGGCGGAGCCGGCGGGCGGCGGCTGGGACTCGTAGGCGCTCCAGGTGCGGTTCGACAGGAACCAGAGCAGCCCGGTCAGCGCGGCGGGGACCAGCGCCCCGAGGGCGAGGCGGCGCCCGGGCTGGGCCCACCAGCCGCCTCCGGGCGCGAGGAAGCCGAGCCAGGAACGGGAGCCGGCGCAGGTGCCGGAGCCCGCGCACTGCCAGGCGAAGAGGTCGAGCGCGACCTCACAGGCGGCGGCGATCAGCAGCACGGTCAGGCTGAGCGCGAGGATCCGTACGAGCACCCCGTACGCGCGCACGGCGCGCGGGGCGGGGTCGGCGGCGGGCGTGGCCGGCCGGGCCCAGTGGGCGAGGTTGGCCACCATGAAGGGCAGGAGCAGCAGCCACAGGGCGCGGGCGCCGTTGCCGGAGGTGAGCCGGGACCAGCAGTAGGCCTCGGGGACGGGCCGCCCGGCGTACCGCTCGGGGTGCGCCTCGGCGTCGGCGTCCTCGGTGCGGCGGAAGACGGCGGCGGTGGAGTCGCCGGTGACGCGGACGGTGCGCGGGTCGCCGAGCAGCTCGCCGGGGGCGGCGCCGGCGACTCCGTGGACGAGGAGTTCGAGGGCGAGGGGAGGGTCTGGGGTGGGACGGTCGGGCACAGAGGCCTCCGCTCGCGGGGCGGGATCGGCGCGGGTCCAGCATCCCGCGCGCCGCCTCCCGTGCCCAGGCCCCGCGCGGGGGAATCCCCCACGTGGGGCGAATTCACCGAGACCGGAAGCGGGCCGGGAAGCCGGCCGGGAACGGGGCCGGGAAACAGGCCGGGAACGGGGCCGGGAATCCGTGCGAGATCGCAGCGGACTTCTCGGGGCCGCCCGGCTATGGTGACGCCCACGCAGATCCCGAACCTCGTCCCAGGGGGTACCGCCATGGCTCGCCGACTCCGTCCGGTGGGGCTGGACTTCATCGACGACGCACCGATCCGGCTGGTCTTCGCCACCGAGGCGGCGGCGCCGCCCGAGGCCGTGTACCAGGCGCTCGCCGAGGACGTGGCGGGCTGGCCGAGCTGGTTCAAGGCGGTGACCCTGGCCCGGCCCACGCACGGCGGCGCGGGCCGCGAGGTCAGGCTGACGGGCGGGGTGCGCTTCGAGGAGACGATCATGGCCGCGGATCCCGAGCAGCGCTACGCCTACCGGGTCGACACGACCAACGCCCCCGGGGTACGGGCCCTGTTGGAGGAGTGGCGCCTGACACCGGCCGGCTCGGGCACGCACGTCCGCTGGACCTTCGCCGCGGACGGCTCGGCCCCGTTCCGTCTGGGCCTGACCGCCGCCCGCCCGGGCCTGGGCCACTCCTTCCGCACGGCGGTCCGCACACTGGACGGGCGGCTCACCGCCCGACGCGCGGCGGATCAGTAGCCGGGGCCGCCACCGTGCCGGTCGTACGGTGCACTTCGGCCAGTTCTCCGTAGCCGCCCGCACCCCAGACGGCCCTGCGGAACTCCTGCAGGGTCATCGCCCGCCCCGCGCCGAGGTGGACCACCGCGCGCAGCACCAGCCGCGGGACCAGACCTCCTCGGCGGCGTCCCGGCCGGCCGCGATCCGGGTCCGGAACGCCCGTTGGGTCCGCACGGCCGAGGTGATCAGCAGGACCGCCCCCCAGCAGGGCGAACGCCGAGATCCAGGCCGGGAACAGGGGCTCGGCCCCGGGCTCGGGCGCGGTCGCCCGTGTGGCACCGCCCCAGAGCGTCGTCGACCCGTGGTCCACTTCGGCCGCGGGCGCGTCGGCGAACCACTGCCCGCCCGCCGCGCCGCCGGTGAACGTACCCATCGGCACCAGGACCAGCAGCACGGCCGGCGCCGTCCGCCCCGCGGTCACCGGCGGCGGCGGGGCGACGGCCGGCGCCTCGGCCAGCCTCGGGACGACCTCGAGGGTGCCGACGCCGCGGTCGCCGCCGGCTTCCTCCCGGTACCTGCTGTGCCCGCTCACGCAGATGGCGGGGACGGCCCGCACCTCGTCCGAGCGGCGGCAGCTCGGACGCTCCAGCCGTTCCGGTCTGTTGTACTCGATGCCCGCCGTGGCTCCCCCGGTGCTCCGCCCGCTCGAAGGTCCGCACAGCGTAACCAGCCGACTCGGCTGCACCCGGGGCGTTTTCGTCCCCGTACCGTCACGGTCGCGCCACGGACCCGGTCCGGCAGGTCACGTCGGTCGGGCCGGCCGGGCCGGCCGGGCCGGTCAGGCCACCGGCTCGCGCCAGACCCCGGTCGTCAGCAGGGTGTCGATGGTCTTCGCGTACGGGGCGATGTCGAGCCGCTGCGCCGCCAGCCACTCGTCGGAGTAGTACTTGTCCAGGTAGCGGTCGCCCGGGTCGCACAGCAGGGTGACGACGCTGCCGGTACGGCCCTCCGCCACCATCTCCGAGATGATCTTCAGGGCGCTCCACACGCCGGTGCCGGTCGAGCCGCCCGCCTTGCGCCCTATGGCCGTCTCCAGCGCGCGGCAGGCGGCGATGCTCGCCGCGTCCGGGACCTTCATCATGCGGTCGATGGCGCCGGGCACGAAGCTCGGTTCCATCCGCGGCCGGCCGATGCCCTCGATGCGCGAGCCGCAATCGCTGCTCGCGTTCGGGTCGTTGTTGGTCCAGCCGTCGAAGAAGCAGGAGTTCTCCGGGTCCGGGACGCAGATGCGGGTGTCGTGCTGCATGTAGTGCACGTAGCGGGCGATGGTCGCCGAGGTACCGCCGGTGCCGGCGGTCGCCACGATCCAGGCGGGCTCGGGGAAACGTTCCAGCTTGAGCTGCTGGTACATCGATTCGGCGATGTTGTTGTTGCCGCGCCAGTCGGTGGCCCGCTCGGCGTACGTGAACTGGTCCATGTAGTGCCCGCCCGTACGGGCGGCGAGCCGGGCCGACTCCTCGTACATCTTCATCGAGTCGTCGACGAAGTGGCATGCGCCGCCGTGGAATTCGATGAGGCGGCACTTCTCCGGGCTGGTCGTGCGCGGCATGACGGCGATGAACGGGACGCCGATCAGCTTGGCGAAGTACGCCTCGGACACGGCGGTCGAGCCGGACGAGGCCTCGATCACCGGGCGGCCGGGGCGGATCCAGCCGTTGCAGAGCGCGTACAGGAACAGCGAGCGTGCGAGGCGGTGCTTGAGGGAGCCCGTCGGGTGCGTGGACTCGTCCTTGAGGTAGAGGTCGATGCCCCACTCCTCGGGGAGCGGGAAGCGCAGGAGGTGGGTGTCCGCGGAGCGGTTCGCGTCGGCCTGGACCTTGCGGACGGCCTCCTTCAGCCAGGCGCGGTACTCCGCGTCGCTGCGGTCGACGTCGATGGTGGTGGCCGTCGTACCGGTGCTGCTGGTGGTGCCGGTGGTGCTCATGCGCCGCGCTCCTTCATGGGTGTAATTCGCCCCCTCCTTTCGCAATGTACCTCGCTCACCTGCACAAACGTTCGCTTTGGGGTTCCATGCACATTGCTTTCGATGGCGTTCGGTTGCACTGCGCGGCACCGTGAGTGACCCTGGTGGAGCATTACCGAGGGTGCAGCACCCGTAACACTCATGTCGGGGAGTCGCAGCCGTGATCAGTCATTCCCGCAGGCACTGCGTCGTCGAACTGCAGGCCTTGCCGTCGCGGATCGGCCAAATCCGCAGAATCGTTTCTGCCCAGCTGCGCCACTGGCAGCTCGATCCGCTCATAGACCGGGCTGCGCTCGGCGTGACGGAACTGCTCACGAACGTCCATCGCCACGCGCAGCCGGACAAGACCTGCGTCGTCGAGATCGAACTCCGCCTCGGGCGCCTCACCGTCTCGGTGATCGACAGCGATCCGCGGCTCCCGGTGCTCCACGAGACGCAGGCCGGCGCGCTGGAGACCTGCGGACGCGGCCTCGCCCTCGTGGCGGCGCTCAGCGAGTCCTGGGGCGCGCGGCACCAGCCCGACGGGCCGGGCAAGGTGGTGTGGTTCTCGCTCACGGCCGCCCCCGCCCCGGCGGCGCCCCCGCAGCCGGTACGCATCGAGACCAGGCCCGTACGGGAACCCGCGCGCACGGTGGTCGTCTCCGTCGACCCCGGAATCCTCGACCCGAACGCCGTCGGGACGGGCGTGCCGGTGGCATCACCGGTGGGCGCCGGGCCGGGGTGACCCGACCCCGACGCCCCGCCCCGCCCCACACCCGGCTTGGACCGGCAGGACACGCCGGCCTAGGTCGTCTCTTTCGGATCTTGCCGGTTAAGCCCGTGTCGTCTGGTGCCGTGCATCGCAAGGCGGAGGGGCGCCCGAGTACTGGACGTACTTGGGCGCCCCGACAACGCAGCGAGGTGCGGTGCCAGGCGGCGCGGGTCTGGGGGCACCTCCCAGCGGTAGCTGGGGGAGCAAGATCCGAAAGAGACGGCCTAGGCCAGGGCCCCCAACGGGTCGTCGAGCACCGGCTGCCAGGCCAGCTCCGCCGCGCCGACCAGGCTGTTGTGGTCCAGGGTGCACGGCAGGATCGGCACGCCGCCGCTGCGCCCCCACAGGCTGCGGTCGGCGACCACCGCGCGCAGCCGTTCCGGGTCCGCGTGCAGCAGTTCCCGGTGCAGGCCGCCCAGGATGATCCGGTCCGGGTTCAGGATGTTCACCAGCCCGGCGAGGCCGAGCCCGAGCCGGTCGATCAGTTCCTCGGTGGCGGCCCGTACCGCCGGCTCCGCGGGTTCCTCGCGCAGCAGGTCGCGGGCCTGCTGGAGCAGGGACACCTCGGGGCCGGGGCTGCGGCCCGCCGCGGTGAGGAAGGCCAGCGGGTCCGCCTCGACGTCCAGGCAGCCGCGGCCGCCGCAGTGGCAGGCCCGCCCCTCGGGGTTCACGGTGAGGTGACCGACCTCCAGGGCCAGGCCCGAACTGCCGCTGTGCAGGCGGCCGTCCAGCACCAGCGCCCCGCCGACGCCCCGGTGCCCGGTGGCCACGCACAGCAGGTGCTGCGCGCTGCGGCCCGCGCCGTGCCGGTGCTCGGCCAGGGCCGCGAGGTTGACGTCGTTCCCGGTCAGGGCCGGGCCGTCGATGCCGGCCGCCTTCACGCACTCCGCGAAGATGGCCCGTACGGGAGAACCGGCCGGCCAGGCCAGGTGCAGCGGGTTCAGCGCGGTGCCCTCCGGCTCCGCGACGGCCGAGGGGACCGCGAGCCCCGCGCCGACGCAGCGGCGGCCGCTGTCCGCGAGCAGTTCGGCGCCGGCCTCCACGACCGCGCCCAGCACCTGGGCCGGGTCGGCGGAGACGGTGACCTTGCCGGGGGCGGTGGCCACGATGCGGCCGCCGAGGCCGACCAGGGCCGCCCGGAAGCCGTCCGAGTGCACCTGGGCCGCGAGCGCCACCGGGCCGTCCTCGGCCACGGAGAGGCGGTGCGAGGGGCGCCCCTGGGCTCCGCCGGCCCCGCCGGGGCGGGAGTCCACGCGGATCAGCCCGAGCGCCTCCAGCTCGGCGGCGACGGCTCCGGCGGTGGCCCGGGTGACCCCGAGCTCGGCCGTCAGGACCGCGCGGGTCGGGGCGCGGCCGGTGTGCACGAGCTCCAGCGCCGGCCCGAGCGCGCCGCGACCGCGTTCCAGTCTGGTCCGCGTGGCGTTCGTGGACGCGGATGGCGTGGTCACATCCCCCACCCGCGGCGGGGCCCCGTTGCCGTTCATGCCATCGATCCTCGCATGATCGGAGGGTGCCGGACGCCGCCGCTCAGCCCAGCCCGCCGACCCGCAGTGTGATGTTCAGCCGCCCGGTCAGCCCGAGGTCCCGCGGACCCGTGCCCGGCAGGACCTTCGGCACTCCGTGGTAGGCCAGCCGGCTCTCGCCCCCGAAGACGAAGAGATCCCCGCTGTGCAGCTCCACGTCCCGGTAGGGGCGCCCGCGCGAGGCGGTGTTGCCGAAGCGGAAGACACAGGTGTCGCCGAGGCTGAGGGAGACCACCGGGGCCGCGGACTTCTCCTCGGCGTCGCGGTGCATGCCCATGCGGGAGTCGCCGTCGTAGAAGTTGACCAGCGCGATGTCGTAGGCCTCGGCCGGGCCCGCCGGGTCGGGCAGGCCCGGCAGGTCCGGCACGTCTGCGTACGCGGCGGCCACCGCCTCCCGCCCCAGCTCGGCGAGCCATTCCGGCATCGGCTTGACCGGCGTCCCGTCCCCGTCGACGACGGTGCGGGCGTACCCGTACGGATACCAGTGCAGCCCGAGGCACACCTGCCGGGCGGTCATCACCCCGCCGCCCGGGGTCCGTACGGTGCGCAGGCCGGCCGGCGGGCGGGCCCACGCACGGCAGGCCGCCAGCAACTCGCCCTGCCGCCGGGCCCCGAGCCAGTCGGGCACGTGCACGGCGCCGGGGGCGATCAGGGTCCGCTCGCGCGGGAAGAGTTCCCCATCCATGCCCCCCATTGTCGCGGGCGGGCTGATAAGACTCCCGGTATGGAGATCACCGAATTCGTGAAGACCCTCGCACGAGAGGGCGAGCTGCTCGCCGACGTGGCCGAACAGGCCGGTACCCAGGCCCCGGTCCCCACCTGTCCGGGATGGCACGTCACCGATCTGCTGCGCCACACCGGGTCGGTGCACCGCTGGGCGGCCGGGTACGTGGCGGAGCGGCGGCTGGAGCCGGTGGGCTTCCCGGACGCGCCGGAACTGGCCGACGGCGAGCTGCTGGCGTGGTTCCGGCAGGGCCACGCGGACCTGGTGCGCACCCTGACCGAGGCCCCGGCCGACGTCCAGTGCTGGACCTTCCTCCCGACGGCCCCGCCGTCGCCGCTGGCGTTCTGGGCGCGGCGGCAGGCCCACGAGACGACCGTGCACCGGATGGACGCGGAAGCCGCGCGGGGTGTGGCGTTCTCCGCGGTGGAGCCGGAGTTCGCGGAGGACGGGGTGGACGAGCTGCTGACCGGCTTCCACGCGCGGCCGCGCAGCCGGGTGCGCACCCCGGAGCCGCGGGTGGTGCGGGTCCGGGCCGCCGACACGGGCGCGGTGTGGACGGTGCACCTGTCGCCGGAGCCGGCCCGGACGGTCCTGGGTGACACGGGCGGGGCGGCCGACTGCGAGCTGACCGGGGAGGCGGCCTGGCTCTACGCGGCCCTGTGGAACCGGATTCCGCTGGCCGGTCCGGGAGTGACGGGCGATGTGGCGCTGGCCCGGCTGTGGAGCGAGACGGCGGGTATCTGAACCGGGCGGCGGGAGCGGCGCGGCACGGCGCGGGCCTCCTTGTGGCACGCAGTGCGCGCTGTGAGACTGCGCGCATGGGGCGACGTACGCAGGCGGACCGGGACGCGATCACGATCGAGATCGGCTACGCCTTGGTCAGCGCCGGCTTCGCGGCCGCCCTCGTCTTCGGCGCGGTGTACGGGCCCGCGCCGGCGTTCTCCCTCTCCCCGGCGGCCGGCCACGCCCTGGCGGTGGCCGGAGGAATCGTGGCGGGCGCGGTCTTCCTCCTCCGGATCACCCACCTCCTGTGGCGCTTCGCCCGCCGCCCGGAGAACGACGGCCGCTGAATGGCCGGGCTGCCAGGTCGGCGGGCCGCTACGCCGCCGGGCCCGCCGCGGCCCACCAGGCGATCAGCCGGTCGGCCATCGCATCGGTCCGGTGGACGACGGGATCCAGACCGAAGTGGTCCTCGAGC
This sequence comes from Streptomyces sp. NPDC048424, assembly GCF_040651555.1. Lineage (NCBI taxonomy): Bacteria > Bacillati > Actinomycetota > Actinomycetes > Kitasatosporales > Streptomycetaceae > Streptomyces > Streptomyces sp. NPDC048424. The sequence continues at coordinate 52,936 of NZ_JBEZKE010000011.1, forward strand.
TCGTACCAGAGGAACTCACCGATCTCGGCCCGGGTGGTGCCGCGGTGGAGACGCTGGAACAAGGGGACGAGCATGCAGTCGTACTCGTCCTGCGACAGATCGGCGACGCCGATCGGATCCCACTCGTTGAGCAGGTACCGCAGGTTGTCGAACAGCACCGCCGACGGGGTCCAGGTAGGCATCGGGCCAGCCTGCCACCCGACGCCGAGTGCCGCCGCCGAATATCGCGGGCCCGGCTGTGGGCACTACGCTCGGGGGGGTGATCGGATAACTGTGCGCCATCGTCATCGACTGCCCCTGCCTCCTCACGGCACTGGAGTGAACGGCAGAGCGCGTCAGCCGAGGGTGGCCGCGTAGGTGGTCTGGGCGCGGTACTTCCATGTCGGGCCCGCGTTCCAGGGGTTGGGCATGACCGTGCTGGTGGCGTAGGCGTAGCCCGCGCCGCGGTCGAAGGCGGTGCGCAGGGTGGTGCGCATGGCTTCGGCGGCGGGGACGTCGTGGACCAGGTGCCAGAACGCCGTTCCGCTCGGGTCGAGTTCGGCCCCGGAGCGGTAGCCGGCGAGCGGGTCGAAGACGTTGCCGCCGAGCCAGCCGCCGCCGGTGTACGCGGCGTACGTGTCCTCGAACGTGACGAAGACGTCCGCGGTGCGGCGGCCCGGTTCCAGGTAGCAGTCGGCTATGGCGGTGCCGGGGTTGTTGACGACGAGGTCGGGGGCGGCCGGGTCGGCGGCGCTCATGGTGTCCTGCACGTACCGGCGCAGTTCCGCGTAGTGGTCGCGGGTGGCGTTGGCGGGGCCGCAGTCTCGGCTGACCACGTCGAAGAAGATGCCGTCGACGTGGAGGCGGCCGTCGGGGGTCTTGAGGTAGTTGTCGACGGAGGCCTTGACGGCGGCGATGTCGCGGTTGCCGTGGTCGGTGTGGACGTAGCCGAGCACTTTGGTCTTCTCGCCGGTGGCGGTGGTGCGTTTGCGCAGTGCGTCGGCGCGGGCCCGCCAGGGGGCGTCGAACGGGGCGTCGCCGTTGCCCGGGTTCAGCACCACCACCGAGGCGGCCGGGCCGGTGGCGGTGAGGTCGGTCAGCATGCGGTCGTTCGCCGGGACGTACGCGGGAACGCCGATCTCCAGGCCCCGTACGCCGGGCATCCGGGGCATGGGGGGCGGGGTGGTCGTCGGGGCGTCGGCCGCGACCACGGGCGCGTCGCGTGCCGACGCGGTGACGGCCGGCGCCGGCGCGGCCAGTAAGAGGGTGGCCAGGACGGCGTACAAGGCCTTTACGGCGCGAGGCATGAACGTTCCTCCGGCGGCGGCAGGGCGGGCGACCTCAGGAACACTAGACGGGCGGCCCATCGTTCAAGGCTGAACCGCCCGCATTGGTGTGAGGAACAGAAGAGCGAGTCATCCCCTCATCATGTGAATCTCCGGAAGCGGCCGTACTCCCGCCCCCCGCCCTCCCCTCTGCCCCCTCTTCCCCCCTCCTCTCCTCCCGTCACACGGCGGGCAGGCCGACCCCGTGCGCCAGCTGGTCGGCGGCGTGCGCGAAGAAGGCGGCACGGTCCTCGACGACGCGGTTGAACTGGCCGAACAGCTCGAAGGAGACGAGGCCGACCAACTGGGCCCATGCGGCGACCAGGGCGGCCGTGACCTGCGGGGGCAGGCCTTCGGCGAAGTCGGCGGTCATCCGGTCCGCCTCGGGGCGCAGGGCGGGCGGCAGCGGCGGGAGGGCGAGGCCGCGCCCCTCGTGGGCGGCACGGAGGATGGCGATGAAGGCGTTGCCGACCCGGGAGGCGGGGCCGACGGTGTCCATGGGGGCGCTGTATCCGGGCACCGGGGAGCCGTAGATGAGGGCGTACTCGTGCGGGTGCTCCAGCGCCCAGGCGCGGACCGCCTCGCAGACCGCGGTCCAGCGGGCGCGGGGCGGTGACCCGGCGGCGAGGGCGCGGGCGTCGGCCTCCTCGGCGGCGGCTCCGATGCTGTCGTACGCGTCGATGATCAGCGCGGTGAGCAGCTCGTCACGGCTGGGGAAGTAGCGGTAGAGGGCGGAGGAGACCATGCCCAGCTCGCGGGCTACGGCGCGCAGGGAGAGTTTGGCGGCGCCCTCGGCCGCGAGCATGCGGCGCGCCTCGTCCTTGATGGCGGCGGTGACCTCGATGCGGGCCCGTTCCCTGGCCCCTCGCACGGTGTTCATGCGGGTCAGTGTGCCACGCATCTGGAGCACTGCCCAGAAAGTGGGACACCGCTCCATTTCGAGAGCAGTGCTCTTGCTTTGGTGCATCGATCCGTGCACACTGGTCTCAAGGGAGAGCAGTGCTCTCTCAGCAGCGGAGAACGACCCCGGAGGTCACCATGAACGCGCCCACCCCGTACTACGTCCAGGCCGGCCCGCTCGCCACCCGCTTCAACTCCTTCTTCGGCAAGCTGGCCCGCTTCGGCATCAGCCTGGCCGGCAGCGCCGAGATGTCGGTGCGCGGGCGCACGTCCGGCAAGATGCAGCGGATCCCGGTCAACCCGCACACGTACGAGGGCGCCCAGTACCTGGTCTCGGCCCGCGGCCACTCCCAGTGGGTCCGCAACATGCGGGTGGCGGGTGGCGGCGAGCTCCGCGTGGGGCGCAAGGTGCGTACGTTCACCGCCACCGAGCTGACCGACCCGGTCCAGCAGGCCGCCGTCCTGCGCACCTACCTGGAGAAGTGGGGCTGGGAGGTCGACCGGTTCTTCCAGGGCATCTCCGCGAAGTCCTCCGACGCGGAACTCCAGGCGGCCGCCGCCGACCACCCGGTCTTCCGGATCACGGTGTCGAACTGACCCCGCGGACTCGGCCGGCGGGCCACCGTGGCCCCCGTGGCCCCCGATCGTGACCGCCGATACCGCTCAGTCGAACGGCCGGCGCAGCCGCTCGACCAGCCGTTCCCGCAGATGGTGCCGCCACAGCCAGAGCGGCAGCTCCCGGTGCGGCACGAAGGACCACAGGTCGTCGCCGGCCTCGTTGCCACGGGGGCAACGGCGCAGCAGTTCCAGGCAGCGCCGGTCCACCGTGCGGTGGAGCCGCGCGACGTGTGCCAGGGCCACCACTCCCTGCCGGCGGACCTCCGGGTCCGCCGAGTCCAGCGCCCTGGCGACCACGGGCAGCACGGCCGCGGGATCGGCGTGGTTGAGCGCCAGCGCGATCACGGCCACACCCACCCGCCCCTCGCCGCGTTCGAAGGCCGCGAGGACCTGTTCCGGCCGCTCGACCCCGTTCAGGTCCACGCCGCCCCACCAGCCCGGGCCGGGCGGCCCCGCATCCCCCTCGGAACCGCCCGCGCCCGTGCCCCGGCCCACGCCTCAGTCCTGACCCTGGCCCTGGCCCCGGCCCTTGTCCGGGCCCTTGTCCGGGCCCCGGCCGCCGTTCCCGGCCGCCGCCGCCTGCCTGGCGTCCAGCATGTGCAGCGCCTTGCGGGCCAGCGGGGACGTCCGCACCATGTCGGCCAGGGTCGCCGAACCGCGCGTGATGCGGGCGAAGGCCCGCCACGCCGGACGGAAGCCGGTGATCGCCGCGTGCAGCATCCGCGGCCGGGCCTCGAAGACGGTCAGCATCCGCTTTCCGACGCCCATCTCCACGCCCAGTCCGGCCTTCACCGCGAAGGCGTAGTTGAGGGCCTGCCGGCGCGCGTCCACCGCGTCCTGCGCCTCGGAGATCTTCACCGCCCACTCCCCCGCCAGCCGCCCCGAGCGCAACGCGAAGGAGATGCCCTCCCGGGTCCACGGCTCCAGCAGCCCGGCCGCGTCGCCCGCCACCAGGACCCGGCCGCGCGAGAGCGGCGAATCGGGCTTGCGGCAGCGGGTCAGGTGTCCGGAGGAGACGGCCGGTTCGAAGCCGGCGAGCCCGAGCCGGGCGATGAAGTCGTCCAGGTAGCGCTTGGTCGCCGCGCCCTCGCCCTTGGCCGAGATGACCCCGACGGTGAGGGTGTCGCCCTTGGGGAAGACCCAGCCGTAACTGCCGGGCAGCGGGCCCCAGTCGATCAGCACCCGCCCCTTCCAGTCCTCCGCGACCGTCTCGGGCACGGGGATCTCCGCCTCCAGGCCGAGGTCCACCTGGTCCATCTCGACGCCGACGTGCGCGCCGATCCGGCTCGCGCTGCCGTCCGCGCCGACCACCGCACGGGCCAGGACGGTCTCCCCGTCGGCGAGCACGACGGCGACGGTGCGCCGGTCGGGCACGGCGGTCCCGTGCTGTTCGACGCGGGCCACGGCAGTGCCCGTACGGACGGTGGCGCCGGCCTTCTCGGCGGCGGCGACCAGGCCGGCGTCGAACTCGGGCCGGTTGATGAGCCCGAACAGCATCTGCTTCGAGCGCCGGGTTCGGGTCAGCTTCCCGTCCATCGAAAAGGTGACCGCGTGGATGCGGTCCTTGAGGGGCAGGACGAAGCCCGGGGGCAGGGCGTCGCGCGAGGGGCCGATGATGCCGCCACCACAGGTCTTGTAGCGGGGCAGTTCGGCCTTCTCCAGCAGCAGGACGCGCCGCCCGGCCGTCGCCGCCGCGTGCGCCGCCGAAGACCCGGCCGGTCCGGCCCCGACCACGACGACGTCCCACACTTCGCCGGTCCCGCCGCTCCCCCCTGCCGCCTCGTCGGGTGCCTCGCCGGCCGCCTCGTCGACGGCCCCGTCGAGCGCCCCCTGTCCGGCCTGCCCCGCGTCCACGCCTGCGTCTGCGCCCTCGCCCCGGCCCGCGCCCTCGCCTGCGCCGGCCCCTGCGTCGCGTACGTCGTCGTCGCTGCTCACGATGTGTTGCCGCTCCTGATCACCCGGTTGCTCCGATGCCGGGGAAATCCTACGGCGAGACGACGCGCCGTCCTGCTGTGCGAGGATCGGAACTGTCTTTTTCGCCGTACCCGGCATACGCACACCCCGCGGATGCGGGCGGCGTACACGGAGAACAACGTCGCACCCAAAAGGAGCGTGCCCATGTCCCAGAATCCGATCGCCGAGACCATCGCCTCGCTGATGCCCCGCGCCAAGCAGGAGCTGACCGAGCTGGTGGCCTTCCAGTCGGTCGCGGACTGGGCACAGTTCCCCAAGAGCGAGAGCGAGGCCGCCGCGAACTGGGTGGCCGACGCCCTGCGCGTCGAGGGCTTCCAGGACGTGGCGCTGCTCGACACCCCCGACGGCACCCAGTCCGTCTACGGCTACCTGCCCGGCCCCGAGGGCGCGCCGACCGTGCTGCTGTACGCGCACTACGACGTCCAGCCGCCGCTGGACGACGCGGCCTGGATCTCCCCCGCCTTCGAGCTGACCGAGCGCGACGGCCGCTGGTACGGGCGCGGTTCGGCGGACTGCAAGGGCGGGTTCATCATGCACCTGCTGGCGCTGCGCGCGCTGAAGGCCAACGGCGGTGTCCCGGTGGCCGTGAAGGTGATCGTCGAGGGCTCCGAGGAGCAGGGCACCGGCGGCCTCCAGCAGTACGCAGAGGCGCACCCGGAGCTGCTGACCGCCGACACCATCGTCATCGGTGACGCGGGCAACTTCCGTCTCGGCCTGCCGACGGTGACGGCCACGTTGCGCGGCATGTGCCTGCTCAAGGTGAAGATCGACACGCTGGGCGGCAACCTGCATTCCGGGATGTTCGGCGGCGCCGCCCCGGACGCGCTGGCCGCGCTGATCCGCGTACTGGACTCGCTGCGCGCGGCGGACGGTTCGACGACCGTGGACGGGCTCGCCTCGGACGCGGTGTGGGACGGTCTGCAGTACCCGGAGGCGGACTTCCGTGCCGACGCGAAGGTCCTCGACGGGGTCGAGCTGATCGGTGAGGGCTCGGTCGCGGACCGGCTGTGGGCCCGCCCGGCCGTGACGGTGCTCGGCATCGACTGCCCGCCCGTGGTCGGGGCGACGCCTTCGGTGCACGCGAGCGCCGGCGCGCTGATCAGCCTGCGCGTGCCGCCGGGCGTGGACACCGCGGAGGCCATCAAGCTGCTGCAGGCCCACCTGGAGGCGCACACGCCGTGGAAGGCGCGCCTCGAGCTCGAGGTGGTCGGCCAGGGCCAGCCGTTCCAGGCGGACACCGACAGCCCGGCGTACGCGTCGATGCGGTCGGCGCTGGAGGCCGCGTACCCCGGCCAGGAGATGCAGATCAGCGGCATGGGCGGGTCGATCCCGCTGTGCAACACGCTGACGTCGCTGTACCCGGAGGCGGAGATGCTGCTGATCGGGCTGAGCGAGCCCGAGGCGCAGATCCACGCGGTCAACGAGAGCGTGTCGCCGGAGGAGCTGGAGCGCCTGTCGGTGGCGGAGGCCCTCTTCCTCGTCAACTACGCGGAGTCCAAGCGCGCCTGACCCCGTGAGGGGTGCGTGTGCGCCCGGGGCGCAGTGCGCCCTGGGCGTACTCCGCTACCGGTGAAGTCGCCCGTGTGAACCGGCCGGCCGTGGCTACGGTCGACGCATGGATCTTGTAGAAGTGCTTCCGGACCGGCTCCACATGCTCCGCTTCCCCATCGGCCAGGCCTACCTCTGGCAGGACGGCGAGGCCCTCACCCTGATCGACGCGGGCAACGCCGGGTCCGCCGCCGAGATCGAGGGGGCGATACGTTCCCTCGGGCTGCTCCCCGAGCGGCTGGAGCGGATCGTCCTCACCCACTGCCACGGCGACCACATCGGCGCGGCCGGTGAGCTCGCCGCCCGCTGGGGCGCACGCGTGCTCGCGCACCGCCTGGACGCGCCGGTGGTCCGGGGAGAGCGGCCCGTTCCCGAACCGGTGCTGCTCGACTGGGAGATCCCGCTGTACGCGCACGCCCTGACCGCCGTCCCCGAGGCCCCGCCCACCCCGGTCGACCGGGAGCTGGAGGACGGGGACGCGCTGGGCTTCGGGGACGGGGCGTACGTCGTCCACGCCCCCGGCCACACGGACGGCAGCATCGGGATCCACCTCCCGCGCCACGGCGTGCTGTTCACCGGCGACTGCATCGCCGCCGTCGGCCCGCTGATGCTGGGCGTGTTCAACGTGGACCGGGGCCGGGCGATCGACTCGTTCCACCGCCTGGCCGGGCTCTCCCCGTCGATCGCCTGCTTCGGCCACGGCGATCCGCTGACGGCGGACACGGCGGCCGCACTGGTCAAGGCGGCCGCCGGAACTCCCGCCTGACGGCTCGGTCTCCCGTCCTCGGTCTGCCGTCCTCGGTTTCCCGCCCTCGGTTCCCGCCCTCGGGCGCCCGGCTGCCCGGCGCCGGGCTCAGCCGACCGGGGTGCCCGCCTCCAGGTAGAGGGGGCGGCCGCGTTCCCGGGCGCGCAGGGCCCAGCGCAGGCGTTCGTGACGGTGCCGCGGGAGGAGATCGGCGGCCTCGGCCTCCGTGACGAAGCGCCAGGCCCGCAGTTCGGGGCCCGGCAGCCGGAGCCGGGCCGTCGCCTCCGGTGAGAGGCGGCCGCCGTCGAAGAGCAGGCGCAGCCCCCCGTACCCGGGCGGCTGGGGGGGCTCCCAGTCGACCACGAGCAGGCCGGGCGCCCGGTCCAGTACGAGGCCCAGCTCCTCCGCGACCTCCCGTACGCCCGCGCGGGCGGGGGCCTCGCCCGCTTCGACGACGCCGCCCGGGAACTCCCAGCCGGCCTTGTACGTCGGATCCACCAGCAGCACCCGGTCGTGCTCGTCGAAGAGCAGGACCCCGGCCGCGACGGTCTCCCGCGTGGGTTCCGGGGTCTGCACGATGTCGCAGACCGGGGCGGTCTCCGAGCGGACGGCCTCGGCGATCCGCTGCGCCGTCTCGCGCGGGGTCAGGCTGCTGTTGTCGATGACGTGCGCGTCGCCGGTGAGCCAGCCGAGGGCCTGCTGGTAGACGGGGATGTGGTCGTAGGCCCACTGGCGGACGCGGAGGTCGACCTGGTCGGGGTCCCCCGGCTCCTCACGGGTCGCGATCCGCTCGCGAAGGATCGTTTCCGCAGGGGCGAGCAGCACGTGCCGCACCGATATCCGGCGCGCCGCCAGCCCGCCGAAGATCTCGTCCCGGTACTCCTGGCGCAGCAGCGTCATCGGTACGACGAGCACCCCGCCCAGCTCCGCGAGCATCGCCGCCGCCGTGTCCACCACCAGCCGCCGCCAGCTCGGCAGGTCCTGGTAGTCGGTGACCTTCGCAAGCCGCTTGGCCGGCAGCAGCACGCGCAGGGCGTCGCCGATGAACTCCGGGTCGAACAGGGTGCTGTCCGGCAGGATTGCGGCCAGTTCGCGGGCCGTGCTGGTCTTTCCCGCGCTGAATGTGCCGTTGATCCAGACAATCACGTCTACCCCTCTCCCCATGGCTCGTCCGGAGCCCCCAGTGGCTTGCCCGCACCACCCTGCCACGGAAACCTCACTATCGGCCGAGTGCTTATCCTCAAGGTCACAGCCCTGCCCGAGACTCCGGAGGATTCACGACCGTGCCCCACAACCGCCGCCCGTTCGATCCCCGCTACGGCAACCGGCCGACCATGAAGGACGTGGCGGCCCAGGCGGGCGTCGGCCTGAAGACGGTGTCACGGGTGGTCAACGGCGAGCCTGGCGTCACCCCCGAGACGGAGAAGCGGGTCCAAGAGGCCATCGACGCCCTGGGGTTCCGCCGCAACGACAGCGCGCGCGTCCTGCGCAAGGGGCGCACCGCCACCGTGGGCCTGATCCTGGAGGACCTCGCCGACCCCTTCTACGGACCGCTGAACCGGGCCGTGGAGGAGGTGGCGCGCGCGCACGGCGCGCTGCTCATCAACGGCTCCAGCGCCGAGGATCCGGACCGGGAGCGGGAGTTGGCGCTCGCCCTGTGCGCCCGCCGGGTGGACGGTCTGATCGTGATCCCGGCCGGCGACGACCACCGCTACCTGGAGCCGGAGATGCGGGCCGGTGTGGCCACGGTCTTCGTGGACCGCCCGGCCGGCCGGATCGATGCGGACGTCGTCCTCTCGGACAGCTTCGGCGGCGCCCGCGACGGCGTCGCCCATCTGATCGCCGGCGGCCACCGCCGGATCGGCTTCATCGGCGACCACCCCCGCATCCACACGGCGACGGAACGCCTGCGCGGCTACCGCGCCGCCATGGCCGACGCGGGCCTGCCGGTGGCCGATTCCTGGGTCTCCCTCGGCTCCACGGCCCCGGACCGGGTGGCCGCGGCGACGAGGTCCATGCTCGCGGGCCAGGATCCGGTGACGGCCGTCTTCGCGGGCAACAACCGCGTGACGGTCACGGTGGTACGGGTCCTCGCGGCCCGGGAGCACCCGGTGGCCCTGGTCGGCTTCGACGACTTCGAACTGGCCGACCTGCTCCGCCCCGGCATCACGGTGGTGGCCCAGGACCCGGCCACCCTCGGCCGCGTGGCCACGGACCGCCTCTTCCAACGCCTGTCGGGATCCGCCCTCCCCACGACCCGCACCGAACTCCCGACCCACCTGATCCCCCGCGGTTCGGGCGAACTCCCGCCGTTCAGCGGATGAGGGTCCGCAGCACGGGAACGGCCGCACCGGCGGCCCCGAGCCCCCCGAGCACGGCCAGCGCGGGCGGTAGCCCGCCGAGGTGACTCAGCCCGCCGGCGACCAAGCCGACGAGCATGGCGCCGAGCAGCACGACGGCGGCGTGCAGGGTGAGGAGGGGAGGCTCTGCGGAGGGCGGCTCGGGAGGCCGGGATTCAGGGTGCCGGGGTGTGGTCATGCACCGATTGCAGCGCGCCGCGGACCGCCTCGCGGCACGGGCCGAACGAACCCGTACCGCTGCCGGACAACGCCGTACACCGGCCGTCACCGCGATCGTTCCGCGCTGTTCGGGATTGTCCGGCGGAGCCGTGCCGTACCGCTCTAACCTGGCCCCTGATGGAAGACGCACCGTTATTCGAGGATGAACTCGCGGCGTTCGCGGCGGACTTGTGCCGGCTGCGGATCGACCGCGGCAAACGCTCGTACCGCGATCTCGCCGCCCGCGCGGCGAGGTCGCAGACGGGGATCCGCCTCCCGGTGGCCACCCAGAGCGACGCGTTCCGCGGCAAGCGGCTGCTGCGGCTGGACCGGCTCATGGGCTTGGTCCGGATCCTCCACGCCTACGACGCCTTCGGCCGGGAGCAGCCCGTGCCCCCGCACAACGCACCCGAGCTGGAGGTCTGGCGCCGGCGCTGGCGCGACCTCGCCGCCCTCGACCCGGGGTACGGGCGCCGCGCTCCCGCTCCGGCCCCGCCGTCCCCGGCCCCGCCGGATCCGTCCCCGGCCCCGGTCCCCGTACCGGGCACGGCCGAACCGCCGGGCGAGGCGGCCACGGGGGAGTTCCGGATCGCGTACCGGCTCGTCGGACACACCCGGCTGGTGTGGCACCTGGCCTTCTCGCCCGACGGCCGGACCCTCGCCTCCGCGGGCAACGACGGCACGGTCCGGCTGTGGAGCGTCGCGGACGGCCGGGCGGAGGCAGTACGGGTCAGTGACCTCTGGGAGCCCTCCGTCCCCGCCCTCCATGTCGCCTTCTCCCCGGTAGGCGACCGGATCTTCGTGCTCCGCGACGACGGCGTCGTGAACCTGTGGGACCCGGTGTCCGGGAAGCGGCTCCCCAGCCCCCGGTGCCGGCCCGGCCGGGACCTCGGCCGGCTGCGGTTCCTGGCCGACGGACGGCTGTTCGGCGTCAGCGGCGAGGGCGACCAGGTACATGTGCGGGATCTGGACGCCGACAGCCCGGTGGGACCGTGCCTGACGGACTGGGGAGGGTTTTCGGAGGTCCTCGCCCTCGCGCCGGACGGCCGGCTGCTGGCGGCCACCGACGGGTTCGCCTCCGTACAGCAGTGGGACACGGCCACCGGCCTGCTCTTCGGCCCGGCGATGGCCGGGCACCGCGACAACGTGGAGGCACTGGCGTACGCGCCGGACGGCCGGCTGCTGGCCACCGGCAGTCACGACGCCACGGCGCGGTTGTGGAACACCGCCACCGGCCGGCAGCACGGGCCCGAACTGGCCGGGCACGACGACGCGGTCACCGCGGTGGCCTTCTCCCCCGACGGGCGGCTGCTCGCCACCGCCGGGGGCGACCGGACCGTCCGGCTGTGGGACACCGCGACGGGCGCGCCCGTCGGGCGGCCCGTGGGCGGCCACACCCTCGCGGTCAACGCCGTGGCCTTCTCCCCGGACGGAAGGGTGCTGGCCACCGCGGGCGACGACCGGACCGTCCTGCTGCACCGCGCGGGACCGGCCCCGGAGCCCGCGCCCGCCCCGGCATCCAGCGGGTCGGCGGTTCTGTCGGCCTTCCTGCGCGAGCGCGTCGCCGTGCCGCTCCCGATGTTCCTGCCGTCGGCGGGCAACGAATCCGCCCTGGACGGGGTGCGGTTCTCGCCGGACGGCTCGCTGATCCTCGCGGTGAGCGACGCGGACCGGCTGCTCGTGTGGGACCCGGCCGCCTGGGAGCAGGTCGCCGACCTGGCGGTTCCCGTCGGGATGCCGGCCTGGGGAGTGGAGTTCGGCCGGGACGGCGTCCTGGCGGGCATCTGGACCTCGCACGGGCTGACGCCGCCGATCGGGCCGGCGGACCGGTCCCGGCTGTCGATGGTCGGGCACATGGCGTACTCACCGGACGGACGGCTCGTCGCACTCACCAACACCCACGGCACGGTCACCTTGCACGACCGGGCGACGTTCGCACAGCGGGGCGGCCCCTTCGATCCCGGCCGGCCGGCCCACGGCACCGAGGTGCGGTTCTCCCCGGACGGCAGGCTGCTCGCCGTCGTCGGGGAGCGGGTGCTCGTGTGGGACGCCGAGGGCGGTGGCATCACCTGCCCGCCGTTCCCCGAGCGGCCGGGCGCGGTACGGCCCGGGGCCGCGTTCACGGCGGACGGCACACGGATCAGCGTCATCGACGCGGACGGGGCGGGCGTCTCGGTGTGGGACCCGCGGACCGGTGAGGCCTTGCGGGCGCTTTTGTCGGGCCACCGGCCGGGAATCGCGGGGCTGGCGTTCTCGCCGAACGGTCGTCTGCTCGCCACCGTGGACGACATCGGCGCCCTGCGGCTGTGGGGCGGCAACGGCCTGGTCCTCGCACGCCTGATGGACGGCGGCCGGATCGGCGCCACCTCGGTGGCCTTCTCCCCCGACGGGAGTCTGCTGGCCGCCTCGTGCGACGACGGCGCCCTGCGGCTCTGGCTGACCGAAACGCGGTGAAACGCCGCGCGGGGCCCGGCCGAAGACGCTCCGGCCGGGCCCCGCGCCTGCGTCAGGCTCAGGCGGTGGCCGTCAGGGTGGCCGAGCGGCGGGGGATGGCGAAGGCGTCCAGTTCCGCGCGGGTCAGGCCGGTGAGGGCGGTGACCTCCTCGGTGCCCACCGCGCCGCAGTCGAGGCCGCGGACCAGGTAGCCGGCCAGGGCCTTCGCCGTGGCGGGCTCGTCCATCACGTCGCCCTCGATCTTGGCGACGTACGCCTTCAGGCGGGCGGCGGCGGCCTCCAGGCCCTCGCGGTAGAAGGTGAAGACGGCCGCGTAGCGGGTCGGCAGGTGCGCCGGGTGCATGTCCCAGCCCTGGTAGTAGGCACGGGCGAGGGCGCGCCGGGTCAGGCCGTAGTGCAGCTTCCAGGCCTCGTGGACGTGCTCGGTGGTGCCGATGGGCAGCACGTTCGTGGAGCCGTCGGAGACGCGTACGCCGGTGCCGGCGGCCGCGACCTGCATGATCGCCTTCGCGTGGTCGGCGGCGGGGTGGTCGCTCGACTGGTACGCGGCGGAGACGCCGACGCAGGCGCTGTAGTCGAAGGTGCCGTAGTGCAGGCCGGTGGCGCGGCCCTTGGAGGCCTCGATCATGCGGGCGACGGTGGCGGTGCCGTCGGAGGCCAGGATGGACTGGCTGGTCTCGATCTGGATCTCGAAGCCGATCCGGCCCGGGCGCAGGCCGCGGGCCGTCTCGAAGGCCTCCAGCAGCTTGACGAAGGCGGTGACCTGCTCGGCGTACGTGACCTTGGGCAGGGTCAGGACCAGGTTGTCCGGGAGGCCGCCGTGGGCGAGCAGGCCGGACAGGAAGATGTCGGTGGTGCGGATGCCGCGGTCGCGGACGTTGGACTCCATGCACTTCATCCGGATGCCCATGTACGGGGCGTTGGTGCCGTTGGAGTACGCCTCGGAGATCAGGCGGGCGGCGCGGGCCGCGGCCTGGTCCTCCTCCTCGTCGGAGCGGACGCCGAAGCCGTCCTCGAAGTCGACGCGGAGGTCCTCGATGGGCTCACTGGCCAGCTTGGCGCGGACGCGGTCGTAGACCGGTACGGCCAGCTCGTCGGAGATGCCGAGCACCTTGGCGAAGGTGGCGGCGTCCGGGGCGTGCTCGTCGAGCGCGGCGAGGGCCTGGTCGCCCCAGGAGCGGATGGTGTCCGCGGCGAAGACGTCACCGGGGACGTAGACCGTGTGGATGGGCTGACGGGTGCCGGGGTCGCCCGGGTAGTGGCGCGCGAGTTCCGCGTCCACCGGCGCGAGGGAGGCGCTGATGCCCTCGCTGACCGCGCCTGCGAGGCTCGTCGCCACCTTCTCCTGCTGACCCATCGTGCACTCTCCTCTTTTCCGCTTCACGGAAGCTTAGATCCGCATAGCAGAATTTAGTCACGCGGTTCCGCTCCGTCAATGGTCCCTCCGACGCGTGGGACGAACGACTCGGGGCCGTGCGGTGAGAAACACCACACGGCCCCGAAGAAGTGAAGCTACGAAGAGAAGCGCAGGTCAGCCCTTGCGCGCCTGGATCTCGCCGGTCAGCTGCGGGACGACCGCGAAGAGGTCGCCGACCACGCCGTAGTCGACGAGGTCGAAGATCGGGGCCTCGGCGTCCTTGTTGATGGCGACGATGGTCTTCGAGGTCTGCATGCCGGCCCGGTGCTGGATCGCGCCCGAGATGCCGGAGGCGATGTACAGCTGCGGGGAGACCGACTTGCCGGTCTGGCCGACCTGGTTGGAGTGCGGGTACCAGCCGGCGTCGACGGCGGCACGCGAGGCGCCGACGGCCGCGCCGAGGGAGTCCGCGAGCTCCTCGATGATGTGGAAGTTCTCGGCACCGTTGACGCCACGGCCGCCGGAGACGACGATCGCGGCCTCGGTCAGCTCGGGGCGGCCGGTCGACTCGCGCGCGGTGCGGGCGGTGACCTTGGTACCGGTGGCCAGGGCGCCGAAGGTGACGGCGAGCGCCTCGACGGCGCCGGCGGCCGGGGCGGCCTCGACCGGGGCCGAGTTCGGCTTCACGGTGATGACCGGGGTGCCCTTGGAGACGCGGGACTTGGTGGTGAACGACGCGGCGAAGGCGGACTGCGTCGCGACCGGGCCCTCGTCACCCGCCTCCAGGTCGATGGCGTCGGTGATGATGCCGGAGCCGATGCGGACGGCCAGGCGCGCGGCGATCTCCTTGCCCTCGGCGGAGGACGGGACGAGCACGGCGGCCGGGGAGACGGCCTCGTACGCGGCCTGGAGCGCGTCCACCTTCGGTACGACGAGGTACTCGGTGAACTCGGGGGCGTCGGCGGTGAGGACCTTGACCGCGCCGTGCTCGGCGAGCACCGCGGCGGTGGCGTCGGCACCGGCGCCCAGGGCGACGGCGACGGGCTCGCCGATGCGGCGGGCCAGCGTCAGCAGCTCGAGGGTGGGCTTGCGGACGGCGCCGTCCACGTGGTCGACGTAGACGAGAACTTCAGCCATGGGACTGCTCTCCTGCGATTGCGAAGTGTCTGGGGGCTATGGAGGGGTTGGCCGAAGCTCTTAGATGAACTTCTGGCCGGCCAGGAACTCGGCCAGCTGCTTGCCGCCCTCGCCCTCGTCCTTGACGATCGTGCCGGCGGTGCGGGCCGGGCGCTGCGCCGCGGCGTCGACCACGGTCCAGGAGCCTTCCAGACCGACCTCGTCGGCCTCGATCTCCAGCTCCTCCAGGTCCCAGGACTCCACCGGCTTCTTCTTGGCGGCCATGATGCCCTTGAAGGACGGGTAGCGGGCCTCGCCCGACTGGTCCGTCACCGAGACGAGCGCGGGGAGGGAGGCCTCCAGCTGCTCGCTCGCGGTGTCGCCGTCACGGCGGCCGGTCACGGTGCCGTCCTCGACCTTGACCTCGGAGAGCAGGGTGACCTGCGGGACGCCCAGGCGCTCGGCCAGGATCGCCGGGAGCACGCCCATGGTGCCGTCGGTCGACGCCATGCCCGTGATGACCAGGTCGTAGCCGGCCTTCTCGATGGCCTTGGCGAGCACCAGCGAGGTGCCCATGACGTCGGAGCCGTGCAGGTCGTCGTCCTCGACGTGGATGGCCTTGTCGGCGCCCATCGACAGCGCCTTGCGCAGCGCGTCCTTGGCGTCCTCGGGGCCCACCGTCAGAACGGTGATCTCGGCGTCGTCGGCCTCTTCGGCGATCTGCAGCGCCTGCTCGACGGCGTACTCGTCGAGCTCCGACAGCAGGCCGTCGACGTCGTCACGGTTGACGGTCAAGTCCTCGGTGAACTGCCGGTCGCCAGTGGCGTCGGGCACGTACTTCACACAGACAACGATCCTCAGGCTCACGCCGGCTCTCCTACCGCATCGTCTTTTCTGGTACCGCCTTATGCAGGCAGCATAGGCGCCTTGTCGGGCGGATCCCGGTCGGGGCGGCCCGCGCTCCGAAGGGAATGTTACTCGTCAGTACACAGTGGGTGCCGCCAAGTCGCAAGGCTGGTGAACTGTGATCTGCCCAACGCCGCCCGACCCTCCCAAGCAGGGACGATTCAGTCGCGCAACGCGTTGAAACGCCCCTGGTGGTACAGCAGCGGGCGGCCGTCGCCCGCGGGATCCCCCGCGACCGCCTCAGCGATGATCACACGATGTTCACCGGCGGGCACCCGTGCCACCACCCGGCAGACCAGCCAGGCCAGTACGCCGTCGAGCACCGGGACCCCGTGCGGCCCCGGGTTCCAGCCGGTGGCCCCGCCGAACCGGTCGGCTCCGCTCCGGGCGAACAGCCCGGCCAGCTCCCGTTGGTGCTCGCCGAGTATGTGGACGCCGAGGTACTCGCTGTCGCGCACCCCGGGCCAGCTGGAGGCCCCCGTGCCGATCGTGAAGGACAGCAGCGGCGGGTCGGCGGAGACCGAGTTGAGCGAGGTCGCGGTGAAGCCCACCGGCCGCGCGCCGTCCTGGGCGGTGATCACGGCGACTCCGGCGGCGTGCTGCCGGAAGACGGAGCGCAGGAGGTCGGGCGAGCCGGGACGGCCGTCACCGGAACGCGGGGAACGCGGGGAACCGGAGGGACCGGCCGGGGAACCGGAGGAACCGGGCGAACCCGCGGAACGGGAAGAGCGGGGGGACGGAGCGGTCTGGACCGTCGGGACCGTCGGAGCAGTCATCAGGGTTCTGCCTTCTGCCGCGGGACACGCGGGCGTTGTCGGAGATCGAGGGCCTGGGGCGTTCAGCTATTCCGACAGCGCGCGCTCGCGTGGCGGACGAGATCCACATGGACGCGTCCGTAGAGCAGGAGTTCATACCGCATACCGCCAGCCTGGCGATCTTCCGTGGACACAGTCAAGCGGGATCGGGCAGATGTCAGGCGCGTCACGCTGCGTGCGGGCGCGCGCACCGGCGCGCCCGGCGGCGCGGCACGGTGCCGCGAACCGGATCCGGCCGCCGGGCCGGATCGCGCGCCGCCCGTCATACCGCGGCCCCCAGCGCGGCGATCACGTCCACCTTGCGCGGCATCCCGGCCGCCCGCCGGACGATCCGGCCCGCCGCGTCGAGGACGAGCACGGTCGGGGTCTTCTCGATCCCGAGTGCCCGCACCAGGTCCAGCCGTTCCTCGGCGTCGATCTCGACGTGCGCGACCCCCTCGACCATCGCCGCGACCTCGGCGAGGATCCGCCGCGTGGCCCGGCAGGGCTGGCAGAAGGCGCTGGAGAACTGCACCAGAGTGGCCCGCTCCCCCGGCTCCGCTCCGAGCTCCGCGGCCCCCAGCCGGGCCCCCGGCCGGCCGTCCCGACCGTCCCGGCCGTCTTCCTGCCCGAGCACCCGCGCTCCCGTCGCCGTCTTCGTCCGCGTACGTCATGCTCGTACGCGCGTACGTGGATCGGAGCACCCCGAAGACCCGCGACATTCCCGGCGTGATGAGAATCTCCCCGGGCACGGGCCTCTGGGCTGGCCAGCAGCCCTCGTATGGGGCACGATCCCCATGGTCGCGTACCTACGCTTCCGTAACTTCCGGCCGGGAGCACCTCCCCAGGCAGAAAGCGGGGTCTCCCCACCATGGCTGAGCTCGTCTACCCTCCCGTGATCGGCGCCGCGCACGGACTCTTCCGTGCCCTCGACATCCGGATCGACATGAAGGGCACCGAGAACATCCCCCGCAAGGGCGGTGCGGTCCTGGTGTCGAACCACATCGGATACCTCGACTTCATCTTCGCCGGCCTGACGGCGCGGCCGCAGAAGCGCCTGGTGCGCTTCATGGCCAAGGAGTCGGTGTTCCGGCACAAGGTGTCCGGCCCGCTGATGCGCGCGATGAAGCACATCCCCGTCGACCGCAAGCAGGGTGAGGACGCCTACCAGCACGCCCTGGACTCGCTGCGGTCCGGCGAGATCATCGGCGTCTTCCCCGAGGCCACGATCTCCCAGTCGTTCACGCTCAAGAGCTTCAAGTCGGGCGCGGCCCGGATGGCGCAGGAGGCCGGGGTCCCGCTGATCCCGGTGGCGCTCTGGGGCACCCAGCGGCTGTGGACCAAGGGCCGCCCGAAGAACCTCAAGCGCAGCCACATCCCGGTGACGATGCGCGTGGGCGAGCCGATGGACGCCCCCGCCGACCAGTACGCCGGCGCCATCACGCGCCGGCTGCGCGAGCGCGTGCAGGAGCTGCTGGACGCCGCCCAGCGCGCCTACCCGGCCAAGCCCAGCGGCCCCGAGGACTCCTGGTGGCTGCCGGCCCACCTGGGCGGCACCGCCCCGACCCCGGCCCAGGTCCGCGAAGCGGGCTGACGCCCGGGCGCACGCCCCGTACGGCGACGGCCTCCGGGACCCCGGCCGGGTCGCGGAGGCCGTCGCCGTCACCGCGTCCCGTCAGCCCAGATCCTCCAGCTGCCGCTCCACCCTGGCCAGTACCCCGGCGAAGCGCCCGGGATCGGCTTCGGCCAGCCTGCGCAGGACTCCGACGCGTTCCCGCGTGGCGTTGGACGCCTCCCGCCGTCGGCCCACGAGGGCGAGCTGGCGGGTGAGCACGCCGAGCAGCTGTTCCAAGTACTGGGCGTAGAAGGCGAAGTCCCCGGCGGCCTGCGTCCGGCGGATGGCGGTCGCTTCCCTCAGCGGTGCCAGCGACTCCTCGTGCCGCCCCAGCCTGTGCAGCGCCGTGCCCAGGTTGTGCAGGGCGCCGGCCAGCTCCACGTCGCGCGGGACCGAGTCGCCGTGGACGAGTGCGCGGCAGGCCTCGACCGCCTCCTGCGCCACTTCGAGGCGCTCCGCGGGACCGAGGAGCACCCGGCCCGCGAGATTGGCCAGGACGTAGGTCAGCCGCCGCTGGAACCTGCCGTAGGTCTCCGGCTGGTCCTTGTGGCGTGCTGCCAGCTCCTGGTACAGCGCGGCAGCCTGGCGGGTGCACTCCAGGGCCCGCACGTGGTCACCCTTGAACTCGTACATGATCCCGGCCCAGTCCAGACAGGCGGCCAGTCGTTCCGCGTAGGGGTCACCCTGCACGGCCAGTTCCTCGAGGAGCCTGATGGACGTCTCGATCCGGGTGACGGCCGCCGCGTACGCACCGATCGTGTAGAGGCGGTGGGCGAGATCGCTGTGGATCTCCGCCAGGGCTGCCGCGTCCCCGCCCGCACGCCGTAATCGGAACGGGGTGACGTACCGGGCGATCTCCGCGGCGCCGGCATCGAGTTCCGGGTTCCGGAACGGCAGGCCCGCTTCGATCGCGTCCAGGAGCTCCGGCGGCAGGGACCGGATCCGTACGAGCGCGGAGAGCGCGGCGGATCCGGCCCGGTGCACCAGCGTGGGCCGGGCGGCGAGCAGCGGTACGAGCTGTCTCTCGGCGACGTGGTCCCAGCGCTGGGCCGTCTCGATCAGGGTGATCAGCGCGCGCCTGGGCCAGGACAGGCCCTCGGCCGGCTCGTCGGCGAAGGCGAACAGCCGCTGGGGGGCCTGCGTGGTCCATGCCGTGCTCAGCACGGATCGCATCGGGCCGTTCGGCAGCATCAGGGCGATGAAGTCCTCGCCCAGCCGGTCCGGGTACAGCGGTTCCAGTACGGTGTCCTGCTCGCGTGCCGGGTAGGCGACGCCGTGGTCGTCGAGGGCCAGGCCCGGATCGCCGGGGTTGACGTCGAGGCGCGCGAGGACCTCGTGCGCCTGCGGCCACGGCAGGGCCCCGGTGAGCGTGGCGGCGTACACGGTCCGGGCGAACGTGGCGGGTGGGATGGACGCCTGGCCGGCGGCCCGCAGCTGCTCCCAGTACGTCTGCTCGCGCAGGAGCAGGTACGTGGAGATCTCGGCCGGGCTGCGCGGTGGATCCTGGCCCCGGCGCACGGCGTCCACCTCGGCCAGCGCCGCCATGTGCACCGCCAGTACGGTGGCGAACCCGTCGCCGCTCAGCTCGGGCGGCGTGCGGGGCGGGGCCGTGACGCCCAGCGCCGCGCCGAAGTGGTCGCGGGCCGCCGCGAACAGGGTGGCGCGGTCGATCTCCTCGGTCAGGGCGGGCAGTTCGCGTTCCTCGACCAGCGCGCCGAGATCCCACAGGTGCTTGGACGGCGTGCTCCACCAGCCGGTGGCCGCACGGGCGATGAACAGCATCCGCAGCGCGGGGTCACCCTGCCCCGTGCAGTCGGTCGTGAAGTCGGTCAGGTCCCGGGCGGGCCAGCGATCGGCGTAGTCGACGATCAGCAGGAGCCCTTCGGAACCGCCGTCGGCCTCCGGCAGGGGCGAGTGGGTGGGCGAGCGGGTCATGCGCTCACTCCCGTGCCGCACCTGGAATACGGTCCAGCCCGCGTCCTCGGACTCCCGCGCGAACTCCTCGGCCACGCGTGACTTTCCCTGACCGCCCGGCCCGTGGAGCAGCAGCGCCGAGGAGGCGGCCTTGGCGCCGCGCCACTCCCGCAGGTCCCCGAGCAGTGCGGCCCGACCCACGAACTCCGGCTGTGGGTACCGGGGGTTGAGCAGCTGGCTCGGATGCTCGCGCACCTTCTCCCGGTCGATGTCGAGGGGGGCACGGGTGGCGGGCCCCAGGTGGTAGAGGGGCGGCTGGTCGAAGTTCTGCACGACGGAGCTGCCGACCCGCTCGACGACCGTCATGTTGCCGTGCACCGTGACCTGCTGCCCCGGCCGGGCGAGCCAGCCGCGCCGGGGGGTCACCGCTCCTCGATCACTGACTCGCCCGCGCCGTCGACCTGGACGTGGTTCCCCTCGATGTGGGAGCCGGGCGCCGGCGGGGGAACCGGGGCGGTCCGCCGGTTCCGGCCCAGTCGCCTCAGCGTCACCCGCGAAAGGCCCCGTACCCGGCGGACCGAGATCTTCGACCCGCCGACGTATTCGGAACCGGGCGCGGGCGGCGCGGTGGTGCGGTGCGCCATGACCAGGGAGAACACCTGGCCGGCCAGTCCGAGCAGGGTGACGGGCAGGCCGATGCTGCTCGCCAGTTTGTCCGCCTGGTCGAGCCCGACCGTGACGAAGTACGCGATGAGGCCCGCAGCGGTGAGCACCCAGACCGCACCGCAGATCCAGGCCAGTCTCTGCCAAGTCATACGGTCAGCATGCGTCACCGCCCGGTGGCGAAACCCGGTCAGTTGGGGTTTTCGGCGTGGGTCAGGGTCTCCCAGGCCTCGAAGTGGTTCTCGGTGCCCGCGGGTCGCCGTCCCTCGGTGAGCCTGCGGGTGTTCTCCATGGTGACGCCGAGCCGGGTGTGCAGGGCGTTGTAGCCGACCTCGGTGGCCGGGCCGAGGCCCTTGGTCAGGCTGCCGCCGCAGAGCCAGGAGGGCACCGCCGCGCCGAGTTCGTAGGCGGCGTGGAAGCCCAGCGCGTGCCGGAACCGGTCCTTGAACTGCGGGTAGAGGTCGCGGCCCTGGATCCGTGAGGTCTCGGCGACGTGCATGGCGGCGGCGATCCCCATGCCGGTGTGGCCGAAGTCGCGGCAGGTCTCCTGCGCGAGGCCGTCCACGAAGGTGCTCTGGCCGTGCCAGTAGTCGATCAGCTCGGCGCGGGTGTCCACGGTCGAGCGCGGCGGGTACGCGGGCTGGGCGCCGTCGGAGGCGAGGTAGAAGTAGGCGGGGACGCGGCCGAGGTAGATGCCCATCGCCTTGTCGTAGCTCGCGCGGTCGTCGAGGTGGACGGCGATCCCGACGGCCGCGTCCATCATGATCAGTTCCCAGTTGCCGTTGCTGTTCGGCCGCCCGTTGATCACCTCGGGCAGGTAGACGTCCCGCAGCATGGTGGCGAAGCGCCCCTGGTTCGGCCATCCGCCCGTGTACGTGTGCTTGATGATCTCGGCGGCGCGCGGCCAGGTCGAGCCGGCCCAGCCGCTCTGCAGCGGTGCGTTGCTGTTGGTGTGGTCCTTGATCTTCGCGGACCAGGCGTCCATCAACTCGATGGACTTGCGGGCGTACTTGGCGTCCCGGGTCACGTACCAGGCGAGGGCGTGGCTGTACGCGGCGATGGCGTCCTCGCGCTCGTCGGAGCAGCCGATGTCCGGGTTCGAGTACGAGCCGCACTCGACGACCTCGCGCGGCTTGGGCGTGCGCGACAGCGAGCCGTACTTACTCGCCAGCATCTGCTCGTAGGCGGCCTTCCACGGCTGCCGGCCGGCTTGCACCTGCGTGCGTACGAAGTCCAGTTGGGCGCGGCTGTTGAGGACTCCGGGGTGGGCGAACTGCGCGGGTGCGGCCGCGGTTCGGGGTGTTCCGGCGACTGCGGCGGGGGCGGGAGCGAGGGTTGCGGCCAGGCCGAGGGCAAGGGCGGCCAGCCCGGCGGGAACTCCGTATCGCATGAAGCGCCTTCCGGTCGGAGGTGGGGGATCCGGGATTCCGGGGGTCTCCGTGGGGGGATTCCGCAACCGAATCTACTCATGCCCATGCCAACCTGACAACGATGTCAGACAGGAAACTTTCCTATTGACCGCACGTCAAAGGGTCGTCGGCAGCTTCGTCCACAACTCCGGCCGATCGGCGGACCCCTGAAGGGCGCCCAGCGCGGCCGGGTGCGGGGCGGCGTACAGCTCGGGGTAGTCGATCTCGCCGAGCTCCGGCCGCACGGGGAAGGCCAGCCGCTCATCCTCGAGGCTGAACTGCGCGTCCACGCCGGGCTTGTTGCCGCGCGGGTCCAGCCGGGACCACCGGGCGCCGCCCGGCAGGCGGACGGCCACCAGGCCGTGGACGACCGGGTGCGATCCGTCGTCGTCGGTCAGCCGCTGGTAGCAGAGGGCCGCCGGGATGCCCTGCGCGCGCAGCAGGGCCGCGAGGGCATGGGACTTGGCGAAGCAGATGCCGTTGCGCGTGGCGAGGACGTCGGAGGCGCGCCAGGCGACCCGCACGTCCCCGGAATCGGCCGAGTGGGGGATCTCGTCGCGGACGAACTCGAAGGCCGCCTTGGCGTATGAATATGCGTTGCCCGTGGTGGACCAGAGGGCTTCGGAGATCTCCTGCACGAGGGGATCCCAATGGTCGACCGCTTCGTCGGACGCCAAATAGGCATGAATGTCAGGATTCTGCTGGATCAGCTGCATGCCCCGGAGCATAGACAGACCCCCGACCGTGGATCAATAGATTTACGGTCGAGGGTATATCTATGCGATTTTTGCTGTCGTCACACCGGCTCGGTGCTAGCGGGCCATCTCTTCCTTCAGGGCCTGCAGGAAGCCGTCCACGTCCTCTTCCTGGGTGTCGAAACCGCACATCCAGCGGACGTCGCCCGCGGCCTCGTCCCAGAAGTAGAAGCGGTAACGCTTCTGCAGTCGCCGCGACACCTCGTGCGGCAGCCGCGCGAACACCGCGTTCGCCTGGACCGGGTAGAGGATCTCCACCCCGTCCGTCTCGCGCACGCCGGCGGCCAGCCGCTGCGCCATCGCATTGGCGTGCCGGGCGTTGCGCAGCCACAGGTCCTTGGCGAGCAGCGCCTCCAGCTGCACCGACACGAACCGCATCTTGGACGCGAGCTGCATCGACATCTTGCGGATGTGCTTCATCTGCCGGACCGCGTCCGGGTTGAGCACGACCACGGCCTCGCCGAACATCATGCCGTTCTTGGTGCCGCCGTACGACAGCACGTCCACGCCGACGGTGTTCGTGAACGTGCGCATCGGCACGTCCAGCGAGGCCGCGGCGTTGGCTATCCGGGCACCGTCGAGGTGCACCTTCATGCCCAGGCCGTGCGCGTGCTCGCAGATGGCACGGATCTCGTCCGGCGTGTAGACCGTGCCGAGCTCGGTGTTCTGCGTGATGGAGACGACCTGCGGCATCGCCCGGTGCTCGTCCTCGAAGCCCCAGGCCTCCTGGTCGATCAGCTCGGGGGTGAGCTTGCCGTCCGGAGTGGGGACGGCGAGCAGCTTGATGCCCGCCATCCGCTCCGGCGCGCCGCCCTCGTCCACGTTGATGTGGGCGGTCTTGGCGCAGATCACGGCGCCCCACCGGTCCGTCATGGCCTGCAGGGCGACGACGTTGGCACCCGTGCCGTTGAAGACCGGGAAGGCCTCCGCGTACGGACCGAAGTGGCTGCGGAAGATCTTCTGCAGGTGTTCGGTGTACTCGTCCTCGCCGTACGAGACCTGGTGGCCGCCGTTCGCCAGGGCGACGGCGGCGAGCACCTCGGGGTGCACGCCCGCGTAGTTGTCGCTCGCGAAACCGCGCACCGCCGGATCGTGGTGGCGCCGGGCGTCGGTCTTGCCGGCATCGGTTCTCACGGTTGCGGAGTGAGCCACAGACGCTGTCCGTTCACATCGGTGGCGGGTCGCTCCCAGACGCCGGCGATGGCCTCGGCCAGCTCCTTCACGTCGGTGAAACCCGCGAACTTCGCATTGGGACGCTCGGCGCGCATCGCGTCGTGCACCAGTGCCTTGATGACCAGGATCGCAGCTGCCGCACCCGGGCCCTCGTCACCCCCCACCTTGCGGAAGGAGTCCGCCATGGCCAGGGTCCATGCTTCAGCCGCCGCCTTGCCCGCGTTGTACGCGGCGTTGTTGGCGACCGGCTTGTGCGCGCCGGACTGGCTGACCAGGACGTAGCGGCCGCGGTCGCTGCGCAGCAGTCCGTCGTGGAAGGCCAGCGAGGTGTGCTGGACGGTGCGGATGAGGAGCTTCTCCAGGAAGTCCCAGTCCGCGAGGTCCACGTCGGTGAAGGTCTTGCTGCCGCGCCAGCCGCCGACGAGGTGGACCAGGCCGTCGATCCGGCCGAACTCCTTCTCGGTCTGCTCGGCCCAGGCCTTGGTGGCGGCCAGGTCGAGCAGGTCCACGGTGTCACCGGTGATGGTGGCGCCGCCGTGGGCGTAGCGTGCCGCGTCCACGGCCTCCGCGAGCCGCGCCGGGTTGGCGTCGGACGCGACGACCACGGCACCCGCCTCGGCGAGGCGGAGCAGGGTGGCGCGGCCGGCGGGCCCGCCGGCCCCGGCCACCGCCACCACCGCGCCGTGCAGCTTTCCGTTGCCGTTCCCGGAGCCGTTCATCCGTGCAGCCTCCTGTGGGCGAGCGCTCACGCGGCGACTCGCTCGGCGTTCTCTGAGTTCAGAGCCGTGATGCCCTTGGTCGAGGCGATGGTGCCCTTGAGCTTCTTGGCGAGCGCCTCAAAGAACATGCTGAGCGGAAACTCGTCCGGAAGCACGTCGTCCACGAGCTTGCGCGGCGGCTGCGTCATGTCGAGCGCGTCGGGACCCTTGGCCCACTTGGAGCCCGGGTGCGGGGCGAGGTACGTCGAGACCAGCTCGTAGGCCTTGAACCAGTGCACCAGCTTCGGGCGGTCGATGCCGGCCCGGTAGAGGTCCTCGATCTCGGCGCACAGCTGGTTGGTGACCTGCGGGGCACGCATCCAGTCGATCTTCAGCTTGTTGTCCGTCCAGCGCACGACGTCGTGCTTGTGGAGGTACGCGAAGAGCAGCTGGCCGCCGAGGCCGTCGTAGTTGCGGGTGCGGTCGCCGGAGACCGGGAAGCGGAACATCCGGTCGAAGAGGACGGCGTACTGCACGTCACGGCCGTGCTCGTTGCCCTCGGACTCCAGCTTCACGGCCTCCTTGAAGGCGGTGAGGTCGCAGCGCAGCTCCTCCAGGCCGTACATCCAGAACGGCTGGCGCTGCTTGATCATGAAGGGGTCGAACGGCAGGTCGCCGTGGCTGTGGGTGCGGTCGTGGACCATGTCCCACAGGACGAAGGCCTTCTCGCAGCGCTCCTGGTCGGTGACCATGGCGGCGATGTCGGCGGGCAGCTCGACGCCGAGGATGTCGACCGCGGCCGAGGTGACCTTGCGGAAGCGCGCGGCCTCGCGGTCACAGAAGATGCCGCCCCAGGTGAAGCGCTCGGGGGCCTCGCGCACGGCGATGGTCTCCGGGAAGAGCACGGCGGAGTGGGTGTCGTAGCCCGCGGTGAAGTCCTCGAAGGTGATGCCGAGGAAGAGCGGGTTGTCGTACCGGGTGCGCTCCAGCTCGGCGAGCCACTCGGGCCACACCATCTTCAGCGCGACGGCCTCCAGATTGCGGTCCGGGTTGCCGTTCTGCGTGTACATCGGGAAGACGACGAGGTGCTGGAGCCCGTCGGCGCGCTCGGCGGCCGGGTGGAAGGCCAGCAGCGAGTCGAGGAAGTCCGGCACCTGGAAGTCGGCGGCGGCCCACTTGCGCAGGTCGGCGATGAGCGCCTCGTGGTACGCGGTGGCGTGCGGGAGGAGCGGGGAGAGCGTCTCGACGGCGCGGATCACACGGCCGACCGCGGCCTCGGCGGTGTGCCGGGCGGGCGCACCCTCGGCCTCGAAGTCGATGGACCCGTCCTTGGCCTGCCACGGGCGGATCTCCTCCACGGCGGCCTTGAGCTCGGGCCACGCCGGGTGGTCGACCACCCGCGTCTCGGCGGTTATCACGGCCCCGCCGGTACCCGGCACAAGAGTTTCCGTCATGTCACTTCCTCCACAGGAGAACCTCACGTCAAGGCAGCGTATGCGCGCGAGGCTCTTCCGTTCAAGAGGTAGTTCGGGAAATTATCCTGCGATACCCCCCGCTTCACCGGAAGTCTTCCCGTTCGTCAGCCTGGAATTCTCCACTCCGCCCAGTCGCGCCAACGATTTCCGGCCCATCGACCGCCCTCCGGCGCGGCAGCGGCCGGCGGGGCCGGGGCGCACCATGGAGGGGGACGTCACACGCCCCGGAAGTGTGGAATGACCTTCTCCCCCCACTGCCGCAGGGTCTCCAGGCAGGCCTCCTGCTCCACCGTGCCCATCTGGATCAGGCACATGATCTCGTCGGCGCCGGCCTCCCTGAGCCGTTCCACGTACGCGATGGCGTCGTCGGCACTGCCGTAGGCGTGATCGGCGTTGAAGGTGGCGGTCGAGGTCGGCCGGACCGGGATCTCCAGCTCGTGCAGCCGGGCCACCACCTGCTCTGCGGCCCTGCGCATCTCCTCGGCCTCGTCGGCGCCCGCGACCACGGCCTCGTCCGGGACGCCCGCCCCGCCGTACCAGTGGCCGATGGACTGGGCGAAGAAGCGCTGGCCGCGGACGCCGATCCGGCGCGCCTCCTCCCTGTCGTCGAGCACGATGGTCGGGCAGAGCACGGAGAAGTGGTCGTTGACCACGGTGGACACGAACCGGCTGCCGTCCCGGCCGGCGATCGCGGCGTCGTAGTCGGAGCGCATCCGCGCGATGGACTCCGGTCCGGCGAAGCCCATCACCAGCGCCCCGATCCCCAGCTCGGCCGCCTGGACCAGCGTCTCGCCGCGGCTGCACGCCAGGAACAGCGGCGGATGCGGGGTCTGCGCCGGCCGCGGCAGGATCGGGTGCGGGTCGATGTCGATCAGCTCGCCGTGGTACTCCAGCTCCTCCTCCTGCCAGGCCCTGCCGATGATCCGCAGGGCCTCCTCCACCTCCGCCGCGGTGCGGTCACGGTCCACTCCGCACAGCGAGGTCTCCTGCTCGGTGCCGCCGCGCCCGGCTCCGAGGTCGAGCCGCCCTCCCGAGAGCAGGTCGAGCATGGCGGCCCGCTCGGCGACCCGCACCGGGTGGTTGAAGTTGAAGGGCATGCACACGACGCCGTGCCCGATGCGTATGGTGCTGGTCTTGGCGGCGATCCAGCTGAGAAAGACCTCTGGAGCGCTCATGTGTGCGTACCACTTCAGGGAGTGGTGCTCGACCGCCCAGATCCGGTCGAAGCCCATGCGTTCGGCCAGCACGGCCTGCTCGACGCAGTCGCGGATGACCTGGTGCTCCCGCTCGACGGTCGGATCGGCCAGCTGAGCCTCGAAGATCACGGAGAATTTCACGGTGCCCCCAGGGTTGCGTCGCGTACCCGGTCTCACTTCAATCAGTAATATGACTAGTAGTCATGAAGCGAAGAAGCAAGAGCTTCCGCCGACCGCGTGGGCCGTGCTCGGCCTGCTCTCCTTCCCCGGGGAGCGGACCGGCTACGAGCTGAAGAAGTGGGCGGACTCCTCCCTGCGCTTCTTCTACTGGTCGCCGGCCATCAGCCAGATCTACGCGGAGCTGCGCCGTCTGGAGGAACTGGGCTACGCGGCCTCCGCGCGCTCGGGCCCCGAGGAGGCGCGGGCCAAGCGGCGGTACGCCATCACGGCCGCGGGCCGCGAGGCACTGGCGGGCTGGGCCGCCGACACCGCCGAGGCGGGACCGCCGGTCCTCAAGCACGGGCTGCTGCTGCGGATCTGGCTCGGTCACCTGGCCGAGCCGGAGCGGCTGCGCGCGATGGTCGGCGAGCACGTGGAGCGCACCCGGGACGAGCTGGCCGCCGTACGGGAGGCCATGGAGCAGGCGAGCGGCGTACCGGAATGGGCCTTCCCCGCCCTCGCGCTGCGCTGGAGCGAACGGCAGCACCTGGCCGAACTGGAGCTGGCCGAGGCCCTGCTCGACGACCTGGCAGGGCTCCCGGAGGCCGACGCCGCAGGTCGTCAAGGTGACGGGGACGCGCCCACGCCCGGGTGACGCGACGGGCCCGGCGCCGGCCGCCGGGGGGCGCACAACCCTGGCGGGAAGCGGCCTGAACGCTCTTTCGGGGCCGTGCACGCACGGTCCCTTCGCACCCTCGGCGCACTAGCATGCGACCTCATCGCGCGCGGCCGGTAGGGACACCGCGACCGCGCGGGGAGCCGCCGTCGACGGAAGCGAGAGAACCTTGACTTTCCTCACCATCGGTCACCGCGGGGTCATGGGTGTCGAACCGGAGAACACCTTGCGGTCGTTCGTTCGAGCGGAACGTTCCGGCATGGACGTCATCGCCCTGGATCTCCGGCTGAGCAAGGACGGCGCCCTCGTCGCCGTGCACGACCCCGACGTGGACCGGACCACCGACGGCTCGGGGGCCGTCGCCGATCTGACCCTGGCCGAGCTGCGCGAACTGGACGCCGGTCAGGGCGAGCGCGTGCCGGTCCTCGAGGAGGTCCTGGACGCGGTCCGGGTGCCGCTCCAGGTGTCCGTACGGGACCGGGCCACGGCCGGTGTGCTGGCGGAGCTGGTCCTGCGCCGCGACCTGACCGGCCGGGTGGAGGTGGCCTCCGCCGACGAGGCGGTGCTCGCCGAGGTGGCCCGGCTGGTGCCCGGCGTACGGACCACCCTGTACGCGGCCCCCGGCGGCGGCACCGGCGCCATCGTGGACCGGGCGCTGGCCGTGGGCGCCGCGACCATCGCCGCGGACATCCACCTGCTGTCCCTGGAGACGGTCCAGTCGGCGCACGCGGCCGGGCTGCGGGTGACCGCCCTGTCGGTCAACACCCTGGACCAGCTGCGGCTGGCGCGGGCCCTCGGGCTGAACGGCGCGGCCACGGACCTCCCGGAGATCCGCAGCACGGGCCGGTTCACCGCCTGAGGTTCAGCCGCCCCGACGGGGGGTCAGAGCGGCTTGACGAGCAGTTCGAAGGCGAGGTCGTCGCGGAGCGGGACGCCGAAGCGCTCGTCACCGTAGGGGAAGGGGCTCAGCTCGCCGGTGCGCAGGTAGCCGCGGCGCACGTAGTAGGCGATGAGCTCCTCCCGTACGTTCACCACCGTCATCCGCATCTCCTTCGCACCCCACGTCTCGCGGGCGCGGCGCTCGGCCTCGGCCAGGATCTCCTTGCCGAGACCGGCGCCCTGGAGCCCGGGGCGGACCGCGAACATGCCGAAGTAGGCGTGGTCCCCGCGGTGTTCGAGCTGACAGCAGGCGACGAGCTCGCCCGCGCGCTCGACGACGAGCAGGACGCTGTCGGGGCTTTCGACGACGGCGCGGACCCCGTCCGGGTCCGTGCGCTGGCCGTCCAGGTAGTCCGCCTCGGTGGTCCAGCCGGCCCGGCTGGCATCCCCGCGGTACGCGGACTCGACGAGCACCACCAGTTCCGGTATGTCCGCCTCCACGGCGCTGCGGAAACTGAGGGCGGCAGACTGGGCGGTCGACATCGGGCGCTCCGTTCGATGCGGTGGCATATGACATGCCTGGTGCGGCAGGGAGAGCGTAACCCGGGTCCGCGTGAGCGCCGTGTGAGAGGGGCATCTCTCCCCGTGACGCCGACGAACCGGGAGGTTCCGCCGTGCACGGTTCCGCCACCTCCGTTTCCGACTCCGTGTCCGTTTCCGTGTCCGCCTGGCTGCTCGTCCTGTTGTGCGCGGTGAGCGGGGCGTACTGCCTCCGGCGGGTGCGCGCGTCGGGCGGCGCGGCCGCCGCGGAGGCGGTGATGGGGTTCGGCATGGCGCTGATGGCGGTGCCCCTCGCGCGGGGCGACGGCTGGCGGGCTCCCGTCCTGGCGGTGGTGTTCTGCGGCGCGGCCCTGCACGCCCTGTGGCTGCTGCGGGGCGGCGCGCACCACACGCACCACCTGGTGGGCTCCCTGACGATGGTCTACATGACCCTGACGGCGGGCTCCGGGGGCGGCCACGAGCACGGGCAGGGCGCCGGGCTGCCGCTGCTGACCGGGGCGCTCCTCCTCTACTACTCCGGGTACGTGGTGCTCGGCGGCACCCGGCTGGTCACCGCGGGCGGACCCGCCGGGCAGCAGGCCGCCGTGGGCGGGGGCGGACCGGGCGAGCTGATCCGCGCCTGCCGACTGGCCATGGGCATCGGCATGTTGGCCATGCTGCTGACGATGTGAGGGCTCGCGGACGTGTCCTGCGTCACCAATGCGCCGAGGCCGTACCGGCAGGTAGTCCCGCGCTCATAGGCTGGCGGACATGATGGTCCCCGCCGCTCTCCTGATGCTCGGCGCCCTGACCGCGGTGCTCGCCCCCCGTCTGCTGGCCCGGGCCCGATGGCCCGAGCGAGAACCCGTCGTGGCGCTGTGGGCGTGGCAGTGCGTGGTCGGTGCGGTGCTGCTGTGCTTCGGACTGTCGATGCTGCTGAGCGCCGCGGCCGCCTGGCAGGCGGTCCGGGGCCGGCTCTTCGCCGCCGCCCCGCACGGGGTGGTCGACGCCTACGCGCTGGGCGCGTCCGGCGGGCCCTGGGCCGCCGCCACCGCGCTCGCGCTGGCGGGCGGCGGGCTGTGGACCGGGGCGATGCTGACCGGTGAGGTGCTGGGGGCGCGGGCCCGGCGGCGCGCGCAGGGCAGCGAACTGCTCGTGCGGGCTCCGCTGCTGCCCGGGGAGGACCCCTCGGGTGCGCGGCTCGTCGTCCTGGAGGGCCCGCGGCCCGACGCCTGGTGGCTGCCGGGAGCGGCCCCGCAGCTGGTGGTCACCACGGCGGCGCTGGGGCGGCTGAAGGGCAGCCAGCTGGACGCCGTCATGGCGCACGAGCAAGGGCATGCGGCGGCCCGGCACGACTGGCTGCTGCACTGTTCGCGGGCGTTGGCCCGGGGCTTCCCGCAGGTGCCGGTCTTCGCGGCCTTCGAGGCGGAGATGCACCGGCTCGTGGAGATGGCCGCCGACGACGTGGCCTCGCGGCGGTTCGGCCGGCTGACGATCGCGCTGGCGCTCGTCGGACTCAACGAGGACCGGGGGGTGTTCGGGGCCTCCGCCCAGCAGGCGCACGTCCCGCAGCGGGTGCGGCGGCTGCTCGCGGCCGCGCCCCGGCTGTCGGCTGGCCGCCGGCTGCGCCTGACGGCGCTGGCCACGCTGGTCCCGGCGATCCCGCTGCTCGTGGCCTTCGTGCCGGGCCTGAGCGCACTGGCCTAGTGCTCCCGCGTAGTCCGCCCCCGAAGTGCGCCTGCGCAGTCCGCCCGTGCCGCGGCCCGGCGATCCGTGTGCCGGTGCGAGGATCCACTCATGCGGAACAACCCCCTTCGGTGGGCGGGCATCCTCGCCGTGCTCCTCGCGTCGATTCTGACGGCGCTGGTCGCGGCGCGGTGGCGGCCGCTGCTCTCCTTCGACGTCCGGGCCGCCGGTGACCTGCACGCGCACGCCGTCGCCCACCCCGGGGTCACGCAGGCCATGCGGGTGCTCTCCGACTGGGTGTGGGACCCCTGGACCATGCGGGCGCTGGCCGCCGTCGCCTGTGTCCTGCTGTGGTGGCGCGGCGACCGGGAGCGGGCCCTTCGGGTGGCGCTGGCCGCCGTGGTGGCCACGGCGGTGCAGCAGGGGCTGAAGGCGCTGGTGGGCCGGGAGCGTCCGGTGTGGCCCGATCCGGTGGACTCGGCTCAGTACGCGGCCTACCCGTCGGGGCACGCCATGACGGCGACGGTGGTGTGCGGGATGCTCCTGTGGCTGCTCCCCCGGCCGGGCTCCGGCCCGCTCCCCCCGCCTCCCGCCCGTACGCTCCCGGCGTGGGCGCCGGCCGCCGCCTGGGCGGTGGCCGCGGTCTCGGTGCTCGGGGTCGGCTTCACCCGTGTCTACCTCGGGGTGCACTGGACGTCCGACGTACTGGCCGGGTGGCTGCTGGGCGTGGCCGTCGTGGCCCTCGCGACGGCCGGATACGGCCGTCGGCGCGGATCCGGCCCGGTGGACCGGTGAAGGGGCGGGGTACCTGCTCTGGGCGATCCCCCGTTTCACCCAGAGCAGGCGACCCCGTGCGCTGAGTATATTGGCTCTGAGCCAGTCAACGCAGGAGTAAGCATGGTCCCGCGCAGCGCATCGGTCAATGAAGAATTGCGCAGACGTTCCCGGGAGCGGCTGCTCCAGTCCACGGTCGAGCTCGTCGCCGAGCGCGGCTACGAGGCCACGACCCTCGGCGACATCGCCGACCGGGCGGGCGCCGCCCGCGGCCTGGTCTCGTACTACTTCCCGGGCAAACGGCAGTTGCTGCAGTCCGCGGTGCACCGGCTGATGCACCTCACGCTGCACGCGGCGCTGGAGCGGGAGCCCCGTACCGATGACGGGCGGGAGCGGCTGGCGCGCGCCATCGACGCGATCCTCGGGCTCGCCCGCGACGAGCCGCTGCTGATGCGGACCCACATGGCGGGCATCCTCGCGGCCGAGGGCTTCGTGCAGTGTCCGGAGCAGCAGCGGCTGGCGGAGCTGCTGCGGGACACCGTCGCCCGTTACGGCTCGGCGGACGTGGACGCGGACTATCCGCTGTTGCGGGCGCTGCTGATGGGGGCGGTGGTGGCGGTCCTGCTGCCGGGCGCGCCGATGCCGCAGGCCCGGCTGCGGGCCGAGCTCTTCCAGCGCTACGGGCTGGACTGGGAGCTCGGCGTTCCGCCGGACGGCGGGCCGCCCGGCGGAACGTTTCCCTCACACCCCTAGGGACCAGGGCGTCAGTGGTACTCGGGCTGGCTCTGCACGTTGAGCCGGTCCATCCACACCCACTTGGCGCTGTCGGTGCGCCAGTCGTCGAGCCGCAGCACGTCGAGGCCCTTGGCGATGTCGTTCGAGTAGATGTGTCCGTTGTAGTAGTACGCCGACCAGGACCCGCCCAGTCCCAGCTGGTCCGTCGTCAGCGGCCCGCGCTCGAAGTACGCGATCTCCCTGGGCTTGGCGGAGTCGGTGAACTCCCATACGGACACGCCGCCCTGGTACCAGGCCTGCACCATGATGTCGCGGCCGCCGCCGACCGGGACCAGCGAGCCGTTGTGGGCCACGCAGTTCTCGGTGTCGGCCTGGTGGCGCGGGATCTTGAAGTAGCTGCGGAAGACGAGCTTGCGCTGGTCACCGCGGCCGGTGATGTCGTAGACCCCGTCGGCGCCCCGGTCGGGGCCGGTGGCCTCGTTGCAGGTGGCCCCGGAGCCGCCGCCGAGCTCGTCGGTGAACACCACCTTGTTCGCCCGCTCGTTGAAGGTGGCCGAGTGCCAGAACGCGAAGTTCACGTTGTCCTGGACCCGGTCGATGACCTTCGGCTGCTCGGGCTTGCTGATGTCGAAGAGGATGCCGTCGCCCATGCAGGCGCCGGCGGCGAGCTTCTTCGACGGCAGCACGGTGATGTCGTGGCAGCCGGTGGTCTTGGAGACGCCGGGGTTGGTGGGCCCGCCGGGGTTGCCGCCGTCCGGGAAGAGGATCGGGAAGGCGACGACCGCGGCCTTCGTCGGCGCCTTCTTCGGGACCTTCACCACGGAGATGCCGTCGTGCGGCGGCTTGCAGTCGGGGAAGGCCTCGTTCGGGGAGTACGAGGCGACGTAGAGGTAGATGTCCTTGTCACCCGGCACCAGGGTGTGGGTGTGGGAACCGCAGGCGGTCTCGACGGACTTGATGTACTTGGGGTTCTTCTTGTCCTTGATGTCGAAGATCTTGATGCCCTCCCACGAGGACTTCTCCGTCGCGGGCTGCGAGACGCTGTTGCAGGAGTCGTCGCTGCGCGAGGAGTCGGTGGAGAGGAAGAGCAGGTCCCCGTGGACGGAGACGTCGTTCTGGCCGCCGGGGCAGAGCACCTGGGAGACGGTCTTCGGTGCCTTCGGATTGGCGATGTCGTAGATCGTGAAGCCGCTGTAGCTGCCCGCGTAGGCGTACCGGCCCTGGAAGGCCAGGTCGGAGTTGATGTTCGCGGGATCGGCGCTGGGGATGTTGGCCAGGTGCTTGATGTTGCGGCTGTGCACGATCTCGTCCTGACCGGGGATGTCGCCCGGAGCCAGTTCCCCGCCTCCGACGGAGTTCGCGCTCTGCCGGCCGCCGCTGCCGGGCGCCAAGTCACCCGGGTCGGGGGTGGCCGACGCCGGTCCGGCCGCCAGGAGCGTGGTGAGGAGCCCGGCCGCCGCGACGGCCACCCCCACCCTCCTGTTCCGCACTCTCCTTGCGTGTAGCGAGGTCACTGTGCCCTCCGATGGGAGCCAGATCGGTTCCGCTCACGGGGGAACGGAACCAGGACCCCGGCAGTATCTTCCCTTTCATGGACATGGCAAAAGACCTCCGGGGCCGCGAGGCGTCAAGCGTGCTGATCCGCCGCTCCGCCGCGGCGGTGGCGACCGCCGGCCTCCTGCTGGCGCTCGTCGGCTGCCAGGGCGGGGACGAAGGGGCGGACCGGGCCGCGGACGGAGGGGCCGTGGTCGTCGCCCCGGGCCGGCCCGGCGAGAAGGCGCGCACGCTCACCCCCGAGCAGGCCGCGAAGGCGAAGCCCGACGACAGCCCGAACGCCGCCGACCGCGCCTACGTGCAGCGGATGATCGAACACCACCGGCAGGCGCTGACCATGAGTGCGCTGGCCCCCGAGCGGGCCGGGGCGGACGGGGTCAAACGGCTGGCGGAACGGATCTCGGCCGCCCAGCGGCCCGAAATCGGGGCGATGGAGAAGTGGCTGACCGTCCATCCGGCCCCGTCGGGGGGCTCCGGCGGACACGACCACGACCACGCCACCATGCCGGGCATGGCGACGGAGCAGCAGCTCGAGGAGCTGACCGGGGCGAGGGGCGCCGATTTCGACCGGCTCTTCCTGAAGCTGATGACCGCCCACCACGAGGGCGCCGTGAAGATGGCCGGCGAGGTGCTGGCCGCCGGCAACAACGTGGCGGTCGAGGAGATGGCCACCGAGGTGGTGGCCACGCAGAGCGCCGAGATCCACCGGATGCGCGCGATGGGCTGACGGCGGAGGGGGCCGGTGTCATGCTGGGACCACCTGCGGGAGGAGCTCCGCCGTGCTTCGTGTCGCCGTCGTCGGATCGGGCCCCAGCGGGGTCTACGCGGCCCAGGCGCTGGTCCAGCAGCGCGAGGTGCCCGGGGTGCGGGTCGACGTACTGGACCGGCTGCCCGCCCCGTACGGGCTCGTACGCTACGGGGTCGCCCCGGACCACGAGAAGATCAAGTCGCTGCAGGGCAGCCTGCGCACCGTCCTGGAGGACGAGCGGATCCGCTTCCTCGGGAACGTCGAGGTCGGCGGGGCGGAGCTGTCCACGGAGCGGCTCCTGGAGCTGTACCACGCGGTGGTGTACTGCGTGGGCGCGGCGCGGGACCGCCTGCTGGGGATCCCCGGCGAGGAACTGGCCGGGGTGCACTCCGCGACGGCCTTCGTGTCCTGGTACAGCGGCCACCCGGACGCCGTCGACGAGGTCTTCGACCTGCCCGGAGTGGATTCGGCGGTGGTCGTCGGAGCGGGCAACGTCGCGGTGGACGTGACCCGGATCCTGGCCCGCGGCACGGCGGAACTGGCGCCGACGGACATGCCGCAGCCGGCGCTCGGCGCGCTCGCGGACAGCGGGGTGCGCAGGGTGGCGATGGTGGCCCGGCGCGGCCCCTCGCAGGGCAGGTTCACCACCAAGGAGCTGCGTGAGCTGGGCACCCTGCCGGGGGTGGACGCCCGCGCGGACCGCGCCGAGCTGGCGCTCGACCCCATGTACACCGATCCGGGCGCGGCCGCGGCGCTGCCCGCGGTGGCCCGGCGGAACCTGGAGGTGCTGCGCGGCTGGGCGGAGGCGGATCCGGGCGTGGAGCCGCGCCACATCGCGCTGCGGTTCTACCTGCGTCCGGTGGAGGTCCTCGGCGGGCCCGACGGCCGGGTCACCGGGATGCGCTTCGAGCGGACCGCCCCGGACGGGCTCGGCGGGGTGACCGGGACGGGCGTCCACGAGGACATCGAGGCGCAGTTGGTGCTGCGGTCTGTGGGGTACAAGGGCGTTCCGCTGGCCGGGCTGCCGTTCGACCCCGCCAAGGGGACGGTCCCGCACGCGGCGGGCCGGGTGGTCCGTGCGGGCCGGGCCTCGGTCGGCGAGTACGTGGCGGGCTGGATCAAGCGCGGCCCGACCGGGGTGATCGGCACGAACCGGCCGTGCGCGAAGGAGACCGTGTCCTCGCTGCTCCAGGACGCGGCGGTGCTGGCCCGGCGGGAGCTGCCCGGGGACCCGCTGGCCGCACTGCGGGCGGCGGGGCTGCATCCGGTGGAGTGGCCGGGCTGGCAGGCCATCGAGACGGCCGAGTCCGATCTGGGCCGCTCCCTGGGCCGCCGTTCCGTCAAGATCCCGGACTGGGCGGGGCTGTTGGGCGCCGCGGGGCTCGCGTAGGGGACGTCTCGCATTAGAGTGCTGGGGTGATGCGCGCAAGAACGCTGGTACTCGCGGTGACCGTGGCGGCCTGCGCCGTGCTGTCGGGGTGTACGGACGAGGGCGCCGACCGGGCGGGCGCACCCGCGCCGGGCCCCACCGTGACGAGTACGGCCGCTCCCCCGGACGCGGCGGCCCTCGCCGAGCGCTACCGGAAGGCGGGCGGGGACGCCGACGTGTACGGCATCGAGCAGGTGCCCGGGCCGGACGGCTCATCTCCCCTGTTCGTCGTCCACACCCACAACCCGGACGCGGACCATGCCCGGTTCACGCGGCAGGCGACGTCCATCACCGCGTACCTGACGCTCCGCGAGGGCGTCACGCTGCCGCACGGCTACCGCATGGACGTCTTCGGCCCGGACGGCGGGCTGCTCCACCGCTGGGACGCCACCTTCTAGGACAGTCGCGCCGACTCGGCCTCGGCCGCCGTGAGGACGCTGTCCAGGAGGCCGGGGAAGAGGGCCTCCAGGTCATCACGGCGCAGGGCGTTGAGCTTGGTGGTGCCCCGGTAGGTCTGGCGCACGACTCCGCTCTCCCGCAGGACGCGGAAGTGGTGCGTGGTCGTGGACTTGGTGACCGGCAGGTCGAAGTACGAGCAGGCCAGGTCCGCGGCCGAGGCGGCCAGGTCCAGGACGATGGAGAGCCGGACCGGGTCGGAGAGCGCGTGCAGCACGCCCTCCAGGCGGATCTCGGCCGCTTCGGGGTGGGCGAGGGTACGGCCGGCGTCCCGTTCCGTCATGTCCCTGCTCCACTCACTCGGCTTGCTGCGGGCCCCCATCGTACGAGAGTCGTCGAAGGAGTCGGGGCTCTCGCGGAAATCGGCGGGAACGGGGTGCGGCTCCGCCGCGGGCGGGGCGCCGGGCGCCGGAGCCGCACCGCCGTCACCAGGAGCGGTGGTACGGCTCGGGCGTACGGATCTCCGCGCCCAGCTCGGCGGCCGCACGGCGGGCCCAGTACGGGTCGCGCAGCAGCTCACGGGCGAGCAGGACCGCGTCGGCCTCGCCGTTGGCCAGGATCTTCTCGGCCTGCTCCGGTTCGGTGATCAGGCCGACGGCGGCGACGGGGAGGGTCGTCTCCTCCTTGACCCGGGCGGCGAAGGGCACCTGGTAGCCCGGGCCGACCGGGATCGACACCCCGGGGGCGAGGCCGCCGGTGGAGACGTCGAGGAGGTCCACGCCGTGTTCCTGGAGCAGCCGGGCCAGGCGTACCGTCTCGTCGGCGGTCCAGCCGTCCTCCTCCAGCCAGTCGGTGGCGGAGATCCGGAAGAGCAGCGGGAGCTCCTCGGGCCACACGGCCCGTACGGCGTCCACGACTTCGAGGGCGAAGCGGGTCCGGTTCTCGAAGGAGCCGCCGTAGGCGTCGGTGCGCTTGTTGCTGTGCGGGGAGAGGAACTCCCCGATGAGGTAGCCGTGGGCGCCGTGGATCTCGACGACCTCGTAGCCCGCCGCGAGCGCGCGCTCGGTGGCGGCCGCGAACTGGGCGGTGATCCCGGAGATCTCATCGACCGTCAGCTCGTGCGGCACGTGGCTGCCCTCGCCGAACGGGACGGCGCTGGGGGCGACGGGCTGCCAGCCGTGCGCCTCGGGTCCGACCGCGCCGCCGCCCTTCCAGGTGCGGTCGGTGGAGGCCTTGCGGCCGGCGTGCGCGATCTGGATGCCGGGGACGGTCCCCTGGGCCTTGAGGAAGGAGGTGATCCGGCGCAGCGCCGCGACCTGGGTGTCGTTCCAGATGCCGAGGTCGTAGGGGGTGATCCGGCCTTCCGGGGAGACGGCGGTGGCCTCCTGGATGATCAGGCCGGTGCCGCCGACGGCGCGGGCGGCGTAGTGCGCGAAGTGCCAGTCGTTCGCCACGCCCGCGTTCGGGCCGAACGCCTCGGCGCTGTACTGGCACATGGCCGCCATCCACACGCGGTTCGGGACGGTGACCGAGCGGAGGCCGTACGGGGTGAACAGGGCGGCGAAAGCGGCAGGGGCGGCGGGGGCAGCACTCATCAGGGCTCCAGAGGTCACCGGGCGCGCCGGGGATCGGCGGCTGAGTTCGAGACTCACCGTACTACGAAATCCTTCGTACTACGAGACCTCTCGTACAAGCGCGTCGAGCTCCGCGCGCAGCGCTCCCGCCAGGGCCCCCAGGTCCGGGACGGCCGCCGCGTCGGCGACCAGCCCGTAGTGGACGGTCCCCTTGTACGTCGACACCGCGACGGCCATCGACTGGCCGCGGGCCAGCGGGGCGAGCGGGTAGACCTCGCGGACCCGGCTGCCGCCGAGGCTGAAGGTGAATCCGGGCAGCGGGACGCTGGTGACCAGGATGTCGAAGAGCAGCCGGGCGGCCTGCGCCACCAGCGGACCGCCGAGCCGGTGGCCCAGCGGGTGGACGTGGTCGGCGAGCAGGGCGACGGCCCCGGCGCCGCGCGCGGGCCCGGCGTCCTTGTTGCGGTCCATCGCCGCACGGACCCGGTCCAGGCGCAGCAGCGGGTCGCGCTCGGCCAGCGGCAGCCGCAGCAGGTAGCCCGAGAGCCGGTTCCCGCCGCCGGCCCCGGGCCGGCCCCGGCGGGACACCGGAATCAGCGCGCGCGGGCCGGGTCCGGTCGGCGCGGGATCGCCCCGCTCCTCCAGCCAGCGCCGCAGCGCCCCCGCGACCATGGAGATCAGCACGTCGTTGACGGTGCCGCCGGCGGCCTTGCGGACCAGGTTCACCTCGTCCAGGTCGAGGGCGAGGCCCGCGACGGCCCGGGTCCCCGGCCCGGCCGGGTCCGCGGTGAGGGCCGCGGGGACCCCGAGCGGCAGCCCGGCGCGGGCCACGGCGGCCCCGATCTCCAGGGCCTGGCCGACGTCCTGGACCCGGGCGGCCAGGGTCCCGGGGAGCCGGCGCAGGGCCGAGCCGGCCCGCTGCTCGGGGACCGGGCGCGCCGGGGTCCGAGGGGCCGGCCCCTCGTCGAAGAGCGCGGCCGCCAGGGCCAGCGCGCCCAGGCCGTCGGCGAGGGCGTGGTGGAACTTGAAGAGCACGGCGAAGGAGTCCGGGTCCGGCCCGGCCAGCACGTGGGCCTCCCAGGGCGGCAGCTCCCGGTCGAGCGGCCGGGCCATCAGCGGGCCGGCGGCGGTGTGCGGGTCCGCATCGTCGGTCGGCACGAGGAAGACGTGCCGCGCCGGGTCGAAACCGGGGTCCGGGGACCAGGCGGCCGCGCCGACCGGCAGCAGCACGTCGCGGATCCGCCGGCGCAGGCCCGGCACGGCGGCGCAGCGGGCTGCGATCAGGGCGGCTGCGCGCTCGGCGGCGCCGGGGCCGCCGGCGGCGGAGAAGACGGCGAGGGCGCCGAGGTGCATGGGGTGGGCGGCGGATTCGATCCGCCAGAAAGCGAGGTCGAGCGGTGACAGGTGCTCGGTGGCCACGTAGGTCCTCTCGCGTGCGGCGATGACAGCAGTGCAGTGGCTTGAAGTCAACCCATTCCAAACGCCTACGTTCAAGTAGCAATGATTTCCGGAGAGTAAATGATCGGTATCGATCAGCTATGGAAGGGTCCGGTGCCGTCCGCCGGGCCGCTGTCAGAGGGTGGGTGCAGACTGGCCGGAAAGACGCTTCATGAGGAAACGCCCCGCAGGAACGACGAGGTCCGGAGGTACCGGCCATGCCCGATGTGCTGCTGCTCGTGGGAACCCGGAAGGGGCTCTTCGTCGGCCGACGGCGAGGGGAGGGGCCGTGGGAGTTCGACGGGCCG
The DNA here is from genome assembly GCF_040651555.1 of Streptomyces sp. NPDC048424. Lineage (NCBI taxonomy): Bacteria > Bacillati > Actinomycetota > Actinomycetes > Kitasatosporales > Streptomycetaceae > Streptomyces > Streptomyces sp. NPDC048424. The sequence continues at coordinate 93,003 of NZ_JBEZKE010000011.1, forward strand.
CATTTCAACGCCCAGGCCGTCTACGCGGTCGCCGTCGACCGCCGGGGTCCGGCACCCCGGCTGCTGGTCGGCGGGGACAGCACGCACTGGGGGCCGTCCGTCTTCACCTCCGACGACCTCGGGGCCACCTGGCGCGAACCCGCCACGGCCGCCGTGAAGTTCCCCAAGGACACGGGCGCCTCGCTGGAGCGGGTCTGGCAGCTCCAGCCGGCCGGGCCCGAGGCCCCGGACGTGGTGTACGCGGGGACGGAGCCGGCCGCGCTGTTCCGCTCGACGGACCGGGGCGAGTCCTTCGAGCTCGTCCGCCCGCTGTGGGAGCACCCGAGCCGAGGCGACTGGGTCCCGGGCGGCGGCGGTGAGGGCCTGCACACGGTGATCACCCATCCCCGCGACCCGGACGCGGTGACGGTGGCCGTCTCCACGGCCGGCGTGTTCCGGACGAAGGACGGCGGCGCCAGCTGGGCCCCGTCCAACGACGGCGTCTCCGCGGTGTTCCTGCCGGACCCGCACCCCGAGTACGGCCAGTGCGTGCACAAGATCGCCCAGGACGCCGGGGACACCGACCGGCTCTACCTGCAGAACCACTGGGGCGTCTACCGCAGCGACGACGCGGGGGCCCGGTGGACCGACATCGGCGGCGGGCTCCCCTCCGACTTCGGCTTCGCGGTGGCCGCGCACCCGCACCGGCCGGACACCGCCTACGTATTCCCGCTCAACGCCGACTCCGACCGCGTCCCGGCCGAGCACCGCTGCCGGGTCTTCCGCACCCGGGACGCCGGCGAGAGCTGGGAGCCGCTCTCGAAGGGGCTGCCCTCCGGGGACCACTACGGCACGGTCCTGCGGGACGCCCTGTGCACGGACGACGCGGACCCCGCGGGCATCTACTTCGGCAACCGCAACGGTGAGCTGTACGCCAGCCAAGACGACGGCGAGAGCTGGCAGCTGCTGGCCGAGCACCTGCCGGACGTACTGTGCGTGCGCGCGGCGACCATCGGCGGGTGACGGCGAAACCGCATCGTTCGTGCGCCGTACGGTGAGGACATGTCCGAGACGACGCTTGGCATCACCACGGGCGCGGTGGCACGCCACCTCGGCGTGTCGCCCACCACGCTGCGGTCCTGGGACCAGCGCTACGGCATCGGCCCCGCGGCGCGCGAGGACGGGCGACACCGTCGCTGGACCGCCGGGGACATCGCGATGCTGGAGGAGATGTGCCGGCTCACCGCCTCCGGCGTGCCTCCCGCCGAGGCGGCCCGGGCGGCCAGGGCGGCCCGGGGCGGGCTCTCCCGCCCGGTCGCGGATCGGGGACCCGGGGCGCGTCCGGTGGGCCGGCCCGGGCCCGTGCGCCCCGGCGCCGTACCGGACGTACCGGACGAGCGGGCCGAGCGGGACGTGCTCCGGGAGAGCCGGGGGCTGGCCCGCGCCGCGGTACGCCTCGACGGCCCGGCCCTGGACGTGCTGCTGGGCGACCTCATGGCGGGCCACGGGCTCGTCACCGTCTGGGAGGAGGTGATGGTGCCGACCCTGCACGCCGTGGGGCGCAAGTGGCAGTCCTCCGGCGACCGTTACGTCGAGGTGGAGCACCTGCTGTCCTGGCACGTCTCCACGGCCCTGCGGCGCGTGGCGCCCGCCCCGGTACGGCGGACCGCCGCTCCCCCGGTGCTGCTGGCCTGCGTTCCGGCCGAGCAGCACACCCTGCCCCTGGAGGCGCTGGCGGCGGGGCTCGGCGAACGCGGCCTGCCGGCCCGGATGTTCGGCGCGGCCGTCCCCGCCGAGGCACTGGACGCCGCCGTGCGGCGCACGGGACCGGCCGCCGTTGTGCTCTGGTCCCAGGCCCGCTCCACCGCCGACCACGCACTGGCCCGGTACGTCACCGAGAGCGCCTTCGGGGTCAAGGGGGCGCGGACGCACCCCGTGATGCTGCTCGCCGGCCCCGGCTGGGCGGGCCGCGCCCCCGGACCCGGCACGCTGCGCCCCGGCGGTCTGCGGGAGGCGCTCGACCTCGTCTCCCGGCTCTACGACACCCTTTAGGGCCCGGCGCAGCCGCTGGAGTCCGCGCCGCACATGGCTCTTGACCGTGCCCAGCGGCAGGCCCGTGCGGCGGGCGATCTGGACCTGGGTCAGGTCGGCGTAGAAGGCGAGGGCCAGTACCTCGCGCTGGACTCGGGGAAGACGCGCGAGTTCACGGGTGACGAGGAGACGGTCCAGGGCCCGCTCGCACCCGTCGGGCGCCGGGGCGGCCGGTGGCAGGGCCGCCCCGGCCGCGGCGGCCAGGTCGAGCCGGCGCGTCCGGGCGGTGAGCGCGTCGGCGATCTTCCGGCGGGCGATGCCGACCAGCCAGGCGGGGACGGGCCCGCGCTCGGGGCGGTAGCCGGCGCGGCCGGCCCACGCCGCGAGGAAGACCTGCTGGGTGACGTCCTCGGCCTCCCGGGCGTCACCGAGGGTGCGGGCGGCCAGGTGGTGCACGAGGCGGCCCCAGCGCCGGTGGGCCAGGGCGAAGCAGTCCGCGTCGCCCCGCCCGATCCCGCGGCCGATCTCCTCGTCCGAGAGCAGGTCCCGCAGAGCGCCCGAGCCCCCGGCCGAGACCCCGCCCGGGAGCGTCCCGGTCGTGCCGGCTGCTGCGCTCATGACGACTCCGCCTCCTCACCGCTGCCGGGAGCTCGGCCGCTCCCGCCCCCTCAGGCTCCGGCGCGGGAAGGAGGCGCTTCAACTCGCATCGTTCGTGCGTCGTCCTGCGCTCCGGCGCGGCCCGCGGGCAGGGTGGTCAGTCCCGCCCCCGGGCGTGGCGGAAGCGGGCCAGGCCGTCGGCGAGGGTCACGATCGGGTCGGGGTAATCGCAGGCGTCCCGCTCCGGGCCGGTGAGCTTCCACGGCTCGTGGATCGTCCCGGCGGGCAGGTCCGCGAGCTCGGGGACCCAGCGGCGGACGTAGGCCCCGTGGGGGTCGTACCGCCGGCCCTGGAGGACGGGGTTGAGGACCCGGTTGGGCCGGGTGTCCGTCCCCGTCCCCGCCACCCACTGCCAGTTGAGCTGGTTGTTCGCCACGTCTCCGTCCACGAGGAGGTCCAGGAAGTGGCGGGCGCCCTCGCGCCAGTCGACGTACAGCGTCTTCGTGAGGAAGGAGGCGGCGATCAGGCGTCCCCGGTTGTGCATCCAGCCCTCGTGGGCCAGTTGCCGCATGGCGGCGTCCACCACCGGGTAGCCGGTCCGCCCCTCCCGCCAGGCCCGCAGGTCCGCCTCCGCCTCGGCGCCCCGCCGCCAGTGGTCGTGCCGGGGCCGGTAGTCCGCGGTGGCCGTCTCCGGCCGGGCGGCGAGCACCTGGTGGTGGAAGTCCCGCCAGCACAGCTGCCGTACGAAGGCGCCGGCGCCCGCGCCGCCGCGGGCCTTGGCCCGGTGGACGGCCTCGGTGGCCGATACGGCGCCGAAGTGGAGGTACGCGGACAGGTGGGAGGTGGCGTCGCCGGCGAGGTCGTCGTGGCGTTCCTCGTAGGTGTCGGCGAGCCGGGACAGCCAGCTGCCGAGCCGGCGGCGGCCCTCCCGCTCCCCACCTGCGGGGAGGCCCTCGGACACGTCCCCCGCGGAGGCCCGCGACGGCAGCGCCTCGGAGCGCACCCCGCGGACCACCCGAACGGCCCGAGGGGCGGCGAGGGGCGTACGCAGCGGCTCGGCGGCCCAGCGCTTGAAGTACGGGGTGAAGACGGCGAAGTGGTCGGATCCCTGCGGGGTGACGGCGCCGGGCGGCACGGCCGTGGTCACCCCGTCGTGTACGTAGAGGCGGCGCCCGTCGGACTCCAGGGCGTGCCTCAGCCGTGCCTCGCGGTCGCGGGCGAACCGGGAGCATCCGGCGGCCATGTGCACCTCGTCCGCATCGGCCTGCCGCGCCACGGCGTGCAGCTCGGCGACCGTGTCCCCGGTGCGCACGACGAGCCGGCCGCCGCGGTCACGAAGGCCGGCGTCGAGGTCGGCCAGGCAGTCGGCGAGGAAGGCGAGCCGGTTGGGCGCCGCGAACCCCGAGCGGTCCACGGCGGGGTCCCGGACGAACAGCGGCACCACGTCGTGGGCCGCCGCCAGGGCGGCGCGCAGGGCCGGCTGGTCGTGCAGGCGGAGGTCGGAGGTGAACAGGACGACGGAGTTCATGGCGCCACTCCCGGCGATCGGCCACCCGGCGGGCGCGCGGGGCGGCGGCGGGTGGGCTGCGTGCGGACTTGCCGCCCTCACTTCCGCCGGCCGTCGCCTCCCGGATGCACCACGGGCCCCGTCGTGCCCACGGCGCTCTCCCGTGCGGGTTCCTCCGCCGTCTGCTCGGCGGTGCGGGCGATGTTCCGTGCCATGCCGCCGAAGACGACGGCGTGGAACGGCGCGACGCTCCACCAGTACAGCTGTCCCGCCAGGCCGCGCGGGTGGAAGAGGGCCCGCTGGCGGTAGAGCGTGCCGCCCGTGGCGTCGCGTTCGACGCGCATCTCCAGCCAGGCGAGTCCGGGGAGCCTCATCTCCGCGCGCAGCCGCAGGAGGTGTCCCCGCTCGATCTCCTCGACCCGCCAGAAGTCGAGCGTGTCGCCGACCCTGAGCCGGTCGGCGTCGCGCCGGCCCCGGCGCAGCCCCACCCCGCCGACGAGCCGGTCGAGCCAACCCCGTACCGCCCAGGCCAGGGGGAAGGAGTACCAGCCGTTCGTCCCGCCCACCCCTTCGATGACCCGCCACAGCTGTTGCGGGGTCGCCGGGACGGGCTGCTCGCGCTCGTCGGTGTAGAGGCTGCCGCCCGCCCAGTCGGGGTCGGTGGGCAGGGGGTCGCTCGGGGCGCCGGGCAGTGAGGCGTTGGACCAGCGGGTGGTGACGCGCGCCTCCTTGACCCGTTCCAGGGCCAGCGTGAGGGCGCGGTCGAAGGGGACGGGCGTTCCCGGCGCGTCGGGCACGTACTGGCGGATGTCGTGTTCCGCGCAGACGACCTCGTACTTCAGCGATTCGGCGAGCGGCCGCGCGAGGGCGGCCGGCACGGGCGTGACCAGGCCGATCCAGTGGCTGGACAGGCGCGGGGTGAGCATGGGGACGGGCAGGATGAGCCGCCGGGGCAGTCCGGCGACGACCGCGTAGCGCATCATCATGTCCCGGTAGGTGAGGAGGTCGGGGCCGCCGATGTCGAAGACCCGGCTGACGTCCTGCGGCATCCGGGCGCTGCCGACGAGGTAGCGCAGCACGTCCCGTACGGCGATGGGCTGGACGCGGGTGCCGACCCAGCTCGGCGTCACCATCACGGGGAGCCGTTCGGTGAGGTAGCGGAGCATCTCGAACGAGGCCGATCCGGAGCCGATCACGACGGCCGCGCGCAGTACGGTCGTGGGCACGCCGGAGTCGAGCAGGATCCGGCCCACCTCGGCCCGGGAGCGCAGGTGCGGGGAGAGTTCCTCTTCGGGTACGCCGCGCGGGGTGAGGCCGCCGAGGTAGACGATGCGGCCGACGCCGGCAGCGCGGGCCTCGGTGGCGAAGGTCGTGGCCGCGCGCCGGTCGGTCTCCTCGAAGTCGCGCCCGGCTCCCAGGGAGTGCACCAGGTAGTAGGCGACGTCCACGTCGCGCAGGGCGGGACGCAGGCTCTGCGCGTCGGTGACGTCACCGCGGACCACCTCGGCCCGTCCGGCCCACGGGTGGTCCCTGAGGTGGGCCGGGGTGCGGGCCAGGCAGCGCACGCGGTGTCCGGCGTCGAGCAGCTCGGGGACGAGCCGGCCGCCGATGTAGCCGCCCGCGCCGGTGACCAGGCACCGCAGTCCGGTGGCCGGGGCGGGGTTCGGGTTCCGGGGGTGCGTGCTCACGGGCTGTGCTCCGATCGTTGCGTCCCGGGACGGCGGCCGGCGGGCGCCGGACGGGTCCCCTTCGCCCATCCTTCCCCGTTCACACCCGGAACGGATGCGGACAGGGCCGGGCAGCGCCCGAACGCGGACGACCGGACAAGCCGGACAGCCGGACAGAGCGACGTGGTGCCTAGGGAAGCCGCCAGTCCACCGGCTGCGTGCCCTGGCGCGCCAGCAGGTCGTTCGCCCGGCTGAACGGGCGCGAGCCGAAGAAGCCGCGGTCCGCCGACATCGGCGAGGGGTGCGCCGACTCGAGGGCGGGCAGGTCTCCGAGCAGCGGCCGCAGGTTGCGCGCGTCGCGGCCCCACAGGATCGACACCAGGGGCGTGCCCCGGGCGACGAGGGCCCGGATCGCCTGCTCGGTCACTTCCTCCCAGCCCTTGCCGCGGTGCGCGGCCGGCTTTCCGGGTGCCGTCGTCAGGGCCCGGTTGAGCAGCAGCACGCCCTGCCGGGTCCACGGGGTGAGGTCCCCGTTGGACGGCCGGGGAAGTCCCAGGTCGGAGTTCAGCTCCCGGAAGATGTTCTCCAGGCTGCCGGGCAGCCTGCGCACTTCCGGCGCGACGGCGAAGCTCAGGCCGATGGCCATCCCCGGTGTGGGGTAGGGGTCCTGTCCGACGATCAGGACGCGGACGTCGTCGAACGGCTGCTGGAAGGCGCGCAGTACGTTCGCGCCCGCCGGCAGGTAGGTCCGGCCCGCGGCGATCTCGCCGCGGAGGAAGTTCCCCATGGCCGCGATGTGTCCGGACACGGGCTCCAGGGCCTTCGCCCAGCCTGCTTCAACGAGTTCATTCAAAGGTCGTGGTGCCACGCCGTGTCACTCTACTGGTCCAACGGGTGGCCGGGCGCCTACCGTCGGTCAGTTGACGGTATCTGCCCTTCATCGGATAAATGCGGACAGATGCCGCCTGAGAAGGCCCTGCCCGAACACCTTGTTCCGATAAGCCAGTAGCATGCGGCGCCATGAGCTCCCCCACTGGGCCCGCAAATGGCCTGCCCGTACGAATGCCGCGACCCCGCCAGACCGGACGGCACCGCCGGCCCGAGCCCGCGGCGGCGCCCGAGGGCGCGCCCGCGCTGGTGCTCGCCGTGCCCGGTGCCCCCTCGGCCGCCTCGCGGCAGCTGGCGGAAGAGATCATCAGCATCGGCCGCTCCGAGCTGCCGGGCCTCGACGCCCGCATCGGTTTCCTTGACGGTGACGACGCCTCCGAGTTCCCGTCCCTGTCCGGCGTGCTGACCGCCGTCGCGACCGAGCGTGCCGCGCGCGCGGAGTTCGCCCGCGCCGCCGGCCACGAGGTGCCCGCACCGACCGGCCCGGACGCCGTGGTCGTGCCGCTGCTCGCCGGCCCGGACGGAGATCTGCTCCGCCGGATCCGCCAGGCGCTGATGGACTCCTCGGCCGCCGCCGAGCTGGCCGACGTGCTCGGCCCGCACCCGCTGCTCGCCGAGGGCCTGCACGTGCGCCTGTCCGAGGCCGGCCTGGCCCGCGCCGACCGCGCCCGGCTCTTCACCGTGACCACCGCCGCCGACGGCATCGTCCTGGCCACCACCGGTGGCGAGGAGGCCGTGCAGGCCGCCGGGATCACGGGCATGCTGCTCGCCGCCCGGCTCGCCGTGCCCGTGAAGGCGGCCGCGCTGGACCAGGAGGGCTCGGTGGCCGCCGTCGCCGAGCAGCTGCGCGGCGAGGGCTCCACGCAGCTCGCGCTCGCCCCGTACCTGATCGGCCCGGAGGCGGCCGACGGACTGCTGGACACCGCTTGCAAGGAGGCCGACTGCGCCACCGCCGAGGTGCTCGGGGCCTACCCGGCGCTCGGCAAGCTGGCCGTCGCCCAGTACTCCGCGGCCCTCGGGATCGCCCAGGGCGCCGCTGCCCACTGACCCGTCCGTCCGTGACGGAGAAGGCCCCCGCCGACCCTGGTCTCCAGGCTCGCCGGGGGCCTTCCCCGTGGCCCCGTACGGACGACGCGCGCGGACGTCCCGTACGGAGGCCGGTTACGGGGGCCCGTACGCGTGTCAGCCGAGGACCACGCAGGTGGCCGCGGGGACGGCCATCGAGCCGGACCGGTGCGGCCGCCCGGTCAGCGGGTCCACGTCGAACCAGGTGACGTCGCCGGAGCGCTCGTTGGCCGCGTAGAGCCGACGTCCCGAGGGGTCGACGGCGAGATCGCGCGGCCAGTCGCCGCCACAGTCCACGGCGCCGGCGAGCCGCGGCTCCTCGGGTCCGCCGGCCAGGGAGAACGTGGCGATGACATCGGCGCCGCGGACGGCCACCCAGACGAACCGCCCGTCCGGCGAGGCAACGACCGCCGAGGGGTAGGCCCGCACGGCCCCTGAGGCGCCCGTGGAGGCGACCGGAACCTCGCGGACCGGTTCCAGTTGCCCGGACGCCCCGTTCCAGCGGCAGACGGTCACCTGCGGCTCCAGCTCGTGCAGGACGTAGACCACGGCGCCCTCCGGATGGAAGACGAGGTGGCGGGGCCCGGTCCCGGCGCGCAGCGGGGTCTCGGCGTGCACCCGCAGCGCGCCGGTGGCCGGGTCCGCCGCGCAGATCCGCACCGAGTCGGTGCCGAGGTCCACGCTGAGCACCCAGCGGCCGGTCGGGTCGGGCAGCACCTGGTGGGCGTGCGGCCGCTCCTGGCGGTCGGCGTCGGGGCCGCTCCCCTCGTGCGGGAGGACGTGGGCGGGCCCGGCCGGACTGCCGTCGACGGCGAGCGGGAGGCTGCTGACGCTGCCGGAGGTGTAGTTGGCGGTGAGCAGTCGGCCTCCGCTCACGCTGAGGTGGGTGGGGCCGGCGCCGCCGACACGAAAGGCCGCGCCGAGGGGGGCGAGGCCGTCGGCGGTCGTCCGGAAGGCGGTCACCGCGCCCTCCTCGGTCTCGTTCACCGCGTAGAGCACACCGGTGTCCCGGGCGAGAGCGAGGTACGAGGGGTCGTCGGTGGCGGCGACCGAGAGCTCGGTCAGCGCTCCGGTCGCCGGATCCACGGCCGCGGTGGTGACGCCGCGGCCGCCCCCCGAGGTGAACGAGCCGATGTAGGCCCGGTGTTCGCCGCATTGGTCCGTACTGTCAGCGCCGCCCACGCGAGGCCCCTCTCACCGCTCTCGGATCCGTCGGGAGCTGACGGTAACAGAAGGTCTAGACCAAATCCCGTCCCTGGGCCCGTTCCCGCGCGCCCGGGTGGTGGACGTACGTGGTGCTGCTCGGGTTGTCCTCGTAGGTGCGGTGGAAGACCGGGGTGGCGGAGCCGGAGATCGGCGGCACGATCCAGGACCAGTCCGCCCCCACCTCGCGCCCCTTGCGTTCCTCCCGCTCCATGTGGGACAGGAACCGCCGGGACTCGGAGTGGTGGTCGGCGATGGCGACGCCGGCGCGGTCGAAGGAGTGCAGGACCGCCCGGTTGAGCTCGACGAGCGCGCGGTCCTTCCAGAGGGAGCGCTCGCTGGAGGTGTCCAGACCGAGCCGGCGGGCGACGGCCGGCAGGAGGTTGTACCGGTCGGTGTCGGCGAGGTTGCGCGCGCCGATCTCGGTGCCCATGTACCAGCCGTTGAAGGGTGCGGCCGGGTAGTGGATGCCGCCGATCTCCAGGCACATGTTGGAGATGGCGGGTACGGCGTGCCAGCGCAGCCCCCAGTCCGCCCAGCCGTCGCCGTCGGGGTGGTCGATCGGCACCTCCAGCACGGCGTCCGCCGGCATGTCGAACCAGCGGGGTTTGTCGTCGACGCCCTGGACCACCAGCGGAAGGAGGTCGAAGGGGCTGCCGGAGCCGCCGGCCCAGCCGAGCCGGAGCAGGGCCTCGGTGAGCGGGGCGTTGCGTGCGTCGCCGACGGTTATGGAGGGGTGGTCGCCGTACCCGGCGTACCTGATGAGCTGCTCGCTCCAGATCAGCGGGCCGGGTCGGCCCGGGGCGTCCGGGGCGAAGACCGTGATCGTGGGTCTGATCCTGCCGCCGTTGGTCGCCTCGCGCAGGTGGTCGAAGCACTCGGCGGCGATGTCGTCGGCGTCGGTGAGCCCGCGGCGGTCGCGGACCCGCAGCGAGTTCCAGTAGAGCCTGCCTATGCAGCGGTTGCTGTTGCGCCAGGCCACGCGCGCCCCGTGGGCCAGCTCCTCGGGGGTGTGCACGTAGGTGCCGGTCCCGGCCAGTTCGGCCCTGACGGCGGCGAGCCGGGCGCGCGGATCGCCCGCGCCCTTGGTCTCCCGGTGGAAGAGTCGGATGAACTCCTCGGCCGCTTCCCACACCTGAGCGGTGGTGGAGCGCTGTTGAAGAATTTCCATTCCGGGCGGTTACCCCCTGTCCGACCAGATCCACCCTGTACGTGCCGGATGAATGTGCAGTAAACAATTACCCGTTGTACATGCCGCAGGTCAGCGGTGTGCGGCAGGAGCGGCCGGAACACTCCTCTGAGTGATCTTCGACGATCGGCCTGCGGGCAAGGGGAGTTGGGGCGTACGATCCGGCGCAGGCGCGGGTTCAGCGGCAGGGTCGGCTCATGTAGAGCGCCCGCTCGCCTGCGGCGGGCGTACCGCCGTACAGCGTGGTGTCGAGGCCGCAGAAGCCGAATCCCATCCGCCGGTAGGCGTGCACGGCAGGGGCGTTGACCGAACTGACCTCCAACCACAGGTGCTCCGCGCCCCGTTCACGGGCGTACTCCGCAGCGCACTCCATGAGCGCGCGGCCGATGCCGCGGCCCCGCCGGCCGGGCGCGACCTCGATGTCCTCGATCGTGAGGCGCCGGTTCCACGCGGCGTAGCCGACGGCCGCGAAGCCGCACACCTCGCCGCCGTCGAGGGCCACGTAGGTGCGCGCGTCCGCGTCCCGGCCCGCGGCGCCGCCGAAGCCCTGCTCGTCGTGCTCCTCGGGCGGGAACACCTTGTGCACGGGCGGGTCCACGGGGACCTCGCGGAGCCGGAAGCCGAAGCCGTCCTCGGCGGCGGCCACCTCGAAGACCGTGGCGGTGGTGAAGGAGCTGTCCAGGGCCTCGATGGCACCCGCGTCCTCGGGGCGGGCGAGGCGGTAGACGATTCCGTCGGCGGAGCCGTGTGCGGTGGTCATGGGATCCACCGTACGCAAAAAATCCCCCGGCGGAATTCGCTGCCGAGGGATGCGAGAGAGTATATTCGTTGGTTCGTGACTTCATGGAAAACGAAGCCACAAGGAACCTTACGAGGACACTGTATCGCGGTGGGAGTGCAATTGTCAACCGAGGAATTCCGAAAAGAGCAGCAATTCGTCACCGATCTCTATCGGCGCCTCGACGACCTGCGCGACCAGGCCGAACGTGCGGTCGAAGGGGCATTGCGCGACGTGGGGAGCGGGTTTCAGGCGCGTCTCGAACGCGATGTCCTGGTCGCCGAGCAGTCCGGCCTGCTTTCCGCGCTGAATGCGGGCGAGAACGGCCTCTGTTTCGGCCGTCTGGAGTTCTCCGACGGCCGTGACCACCACATCGGCCGGATCGGAATCCGCGCGGACGACGCGGAACGCACGCCGCTGGTGCTGGACTGGCGCGCGGAGGTGGCCCGCCCGTTCTACCTCGCCACCGGCCACACCCCCATGGGGCTGCGCCGCCGCCGGCACATCAGCAGCCGGGGGCGCGAGGTCACCGCCCTGCACGACGAGATCCTCGACCTGACCGACGCGGAGCGCACCGGGCACGAGGGCGCCGACGCGGACGCCGTGCTGCTCGCCGCGCTCGACGCCGCCCGGACCGGCCGCATGCACGACATCGTGCGCACCATCCAGGCCGAGCAGGACCGGATCATCCGTTCCCCGCACCGGGGGGTGCTGGTCGTGGAGGGCGGTCCCGGCACCGGGAAGACCGCGGTCGCGCTGCACCGCGCCGCGTACCTGCTGTACGCCCACCGGGAACTGCTCGCCAAGCGCGGGGTGCTGATCGTCGGGCCGGGACCGGCCTTCCTCGGATACATCGGCGAGGTGCTCCCGGCCCTCGGTGAGACGGGCGTACTGCTCGCCACCCCCGGCGAGCTCTTCCCCGGCGTGCACGCCACCGGCACCGACCGCCCCGGGGCCGCCGCGGTGAAGGGCCGGGCCGCGATGGCGGAGGTCCTCGCCCGGGTCGTGGCCGACCGGCAGGCCCTGCCGGAGACCGTGCCGGCGGGCACCGGGGAGGAGTACGACACGGTCCCCGAGCCCGCGCTGGAGATCGACCACGACGACTACGGGACCCTGCTGCTGGACCGCACGATGGCGTACGAGGCGCGGGACCGGGCCCGGGCCACCGGGCTGCCGCACAACCAGGCGCGCCCCTCCTTCGCCTTCCGGATCATCGACGCGCTCACCGCGCAGCTCGCCGACCGGCTGGGCGCCGATCCGTACGGCGGGCCGAACCTGCTCGGCTCGGACGACGTGGCCCAGCTCGGCAAGGAGATCGCGATGAGCCCCGCCGTGCACGCGGCGATCGACTCGCTGTGGCCCTCGCTCACCCCCGAGCAACTGGTCGCCGACTTCCTGGCGGACCCCACGCACCTGTCCGCGCACGAGGCCGGGCTGGTCCGGCGCGCGGCCTCGGCGCGGCCGGACTGGACCCCGGCCGACGTGCCGCTCCTGGACGAGGCGGCCGAGCTGCTCGGGGAGGACGACAGCGCCCGGCGCGCCGCCGAGGAACGGGAGCGGCAGCGGCGCATCGCGTACGCGCAGGGGGTGCTGGACCTGTCGGAGGGCTCGCAGTCGTACGAGTTCGAGGACGAGGAGAACGAGTTCCTCGCGGCCCACGACATCATCGACGCCGAGCGGATGGCCGAGCGCCAGGAGGAGGCCGACCACCGCAGCGCCGCCGAGCGGGCGGCGGCCGACCGCACCTGGGCCTTCGGGCACGTGATCGTGGACGAGGCGCAGGAGCTGTCGGAGATGGCGTGGCGGCTGCTGATGCGGCGCTGCCCCACCCGGTCGATGACGCTGGTCGGCGATCCCGCGCAGACCGCCGACGAGGCGGGCTGCGGCTCCTGGGAGCGGATCCTCTCCCCGTACGTGGGCGAGCGCTGGGAGCTGGTCCGGCTGGGGGTCAACTACCGCACGCCGGCCGAGATCATGGAGGTGGCGGCGGCCGTGCTGCGCGAGCGCGATCCCGGCTTCGAACCGCCGCGTTCGGTACGGACGACCGGGGTGCGGCCGTGGGCGCACGCGACCGGGGACCCGGCGCGGGCGGTCGCGGAGGCCGTGGAGCGGGAGCGGCCGGCGCAGGGGCGGCTCGCGGTGATCGCGCCGCGGGCGCTGCACGCCGCGCTGGCCGCCGTCCTGCCGGGGGTACGGGAGGGCGCGGAGCCGGATCTGACCCGGGAGGTCGTCCTGCTGGATCCGCGCCAGGCCAAGGGGCTGGAGTTCGACACGGTGGTCGTGGTGGAGCCGGCCGACTTCCAGCCCAGCGACCTGTACGTGGCGCTGACCCGGGCCACCCAGACCCTCGGCGTGGTGCACTCCGCCGGCCGGCTGCCGGCGGGGCTGGCGCTGCCGGCGCGGGGGCTGGTCAGGCGCTGACGACGAACGGCGCCCGCGGGTCGCTGCCCAGCGGGGCGGCGAGTTCGGCGAGGGCCCGCTCCAGGCCGTGCAGGTGGGCGAGCGCGGGCCCGGAGGCGGCGGTGTGCGCGACGATCTCGCGGGCCGTGGCGGGCCCGCTCACGCCCCGCTCCTCGGCGGTCAGCGCCTCCACCGCCGCCTCGACGCGCCAGCAGGCCGCGGCGAGGCGGGCGTCGTGGCTGGCGTCCGGGTCGGCCGCGACGGCCACCAGGCCGCGCACCTCGCGGGCGCAGTCGTCCAGCAGCGCGATGACCTGGCCGGCGCGGGCCTTGCGCGCGCGGAACGGGCTGAGCGGGTGGACCAGCGGCGCGAGCGCCATCCGGACCCGCGCCAGCAGGGTCTCCAGCTCGGCGGCGTGGGGCGCCGGGTCGGCCGTCGGGGAGCCGGCCAGGCGGGCGGCGGCCTGGGCGGTGGCGGCGTGCACGCAGTGCAGGGCGCGCTGGATCCAGGCGTCGTTCGTGGCGTGGGTGGTGACCGGCAGCACGAGGACCACGGCCAGGGCGGCGCACACCGCGCCGACGGCCGTCTCCTCCAGGCGCAGCACGAGCAGGCCGGGGTCCAGTACGCCCAGGAGGCCGTAGAGCAGTCCCGCCATGAGGGTGACCGCGAGGATCATCCAGCTGTAGGAGACGGCGGCCGTGTAGAAGATCGCGAAGACGCAGGCGGCGACGAGGACGGCGGTGGGCGCGGGCGCGCCGTTCAGCGGGATGGCGATCAGTACGCCGGCGGCCACGCCGATGACGGTGCCGAGCACCCGGCGGAAGCCCCGCACGAGGGTCTCGCCGCGCGAGGCGGTGTTGACGAAGATCCACCAGGCGGTGCCGACGGCCCAGTACCAGCGGTCCTCGGAGAGCACCTGGCCGATGGCGAGGGCGACGGCGCAGGCGGCGGTGGCCTGGAAGGCCTGGCGGGTGGTGGGCCGGGCCAGGCCCCGGCCGGGCAGCTGTGCGGGGGCGGCGGGCGGCGGGGTGCGCCGCTCGATGGGCCAGAGCAGGAACCGTACGGCGCCGGAGGCGACCAGGGCCAGGCCCACGGCGGCGAACAGCTCCGGGAGCTGGGCGGGGACGGCGTGCAGGAACTGCGTGATGAAGAAGTTCATGAACGCGAAGATCCCGAGCGCGTGTCCGCGCGGGCCCCAGCGGCGGGCGTAGACCCCGCAGAAGACGACGAGCACGAAGGCCGCGTCGCGGGCGGGGGTCAGCCCGTGCAGGGCGGTGGCGAGGGCGAGGACCGGGAACCCGGCGGCGGGCAGCAGGGCGGTGGTGACGGCTTGGCGGCGCACGGTCGCGTCGGTGACGGTGAAGAGGGCGAGCAGGGCCGCCAGTCCCCCGGTGATGGAGGCGCTCAGGGAGAGACCGCACAGTTCGGCGAGGGCGACGGAGGCGGCGACGCCGATCACCGCGCGGGCCGCGTTCCTGAATCTCAGACGCCCCGGATCCGGAGCCACGAACATCCTCTTCACGGCGGTGTGCCGCCCCCCTCGTGTGGTGCGCGCCGGCCCGGCGCCGCCCGGGGGTGGTGGGCGGTGGACGGGCACGGCGAAGGCGCCGCGCTCCGGAACCGGCCTCGTTGCCGTCCGGCGCTGCGCGGCGCCGTAAGTACATGGATACGCCACAGATAAGCATCCGCAGGGGCAATGGCTCAAGCGGGCCCCTGCCGACTGGACCATTGGCACAGTTACCGGTGGGGATCTTCGGCCATCAGCAGACCAACGGACCGGCTTTCCCGTGCGGCGGGGGCCGCCCGGGGTCACTGCGCCGGGCCGCCTTCGGTCGGCACGCACAGGACGGGCACCGGTGACAGGTGCAGGAGCTTGTGCGGGGTGGAGCCGAGCAGGGCGCCGCGGATCGGGCTGTCGCCCCAGCTGCCGACGATGATGACGCGGGCGCGGTGGCGCTCGGCGGCGTCCAGCAGGGCCTGCGCCGGCTTCTCGTCGACCACCTCGACGGTCGAGGGCACACCGGCGGCGTCGGCCTCCTCGACGGCGCGGGCGAGGGCGCTGCGGCCCACTTGGCGCACGGCCTCCCGGTGGGCGCGGTACTCCTCGCCGGCGGCGCCCGGGGCGGCCGCGCCGTAGACGAGGACGAGCGGCTCGCCGAAGGCGGTGGCCACCTCCAGCGCCACGTGCAGGGCCCGTTCGGCGCCGGGCGACTCGTCGTATCCAAGGACCACGGACATCGGGACTCCTCAGCGCTTCCTGGTGTGGACGAGCGCCGGGTCGACCACGCCCCGCCGCTCCTGCCAGAACCTGCCGTCCCGTACCCGCCAGAAGCACATGACGAGCACGCCGACGACGGCGATCGCGATCCCGATGACCAGCGGCGGGCCGAGCCCGAACCAGGAGACGCCGCTCGCCGAGTTCTCCGGGTCGGACATGTCGCCGATCGACTCCACCAGCAGCCAGGTCAGCAGGCCGGCGCCGACCACCGGGCCGACCCCGATGAGCAGGAGGTTGTGCGCGCTCTCCATGAGGTGGCGTCGGTAGTAGACGGCGCAGGCCAGCCCCGTGAGCGCGTAGTAGAAGGCGATCAGCAGGGAGAGCGCGGTGAGGGAGTCCAGGAGCGCGTTCTCGCTGATCTGGTTGACGACGAGGTACCAGCCGATGGCGATGCCGGCCACCCACCAGGTGCTCACGTCCGGGGTCCGGAACCGGTGGTGGATGTGCGCGAGCGGCGGCGGCAGCGCGTGCCGGCGGGCCATGGACAGGGCGGTGCGCGAGGCCGGGATGATCGTGGTCTGCGTGGAGGCGAGCGCGGAGGTGCAGACGGCGAGGAGCACCACCCAGTCCCAGCCGCCCATGACCTCGTGGGCGAGCACGGCGAAGATGGCCTCCTCCTCGCCCGCGTTCTCGGCGAGGAAGGCGGTGCCCGCGTACCCGACGACCGCGAAGCACACGGACAGGTAGGTGACGAGGAGGATGACCGTCGACCAGATCCCGGCCTTGCCGGGCGCGGTGGCGGAGTTCTCGACCTCCTCGGTGAGGTTGACCGCGGACTCCCAGCCCCAGTACATGAACACGCCGAGCAGCAGTCCGCCGGTGAGGGCGGCGCCGCCGGCGCCGAAGGGGTTGAGCCAGGCGAGGGACGGCTCGATCTCCTCGAGGGTGCTGGTGCCGGCGTAGATCCGGTAGATGGCGACCACGGCGAAGGCCAGCAGGAAGAAGACCTGGGCGAGGATGAGGACGTCCTGGAGGTGGGCCGAGAGTTCGGTGCCGATGACGCAGATCGCGGTCATGGCCAGGATCACAGCGACGGTGAGGGACTGCCGGATCCAGGGGTTGGCCGCCCAGTCGTCGAGCCCGAAGGCGAGCAGGCCGAAGTTGACGGCGACGTCCGCCAGCGAGCCGATGACCAGTACGCCCGTCATGGCGATCGCCCAGCCGCCGAGCCAGCCGGCCCAGGGGCCCATGGCCCGGGTGACCCACGAGAAGGTCGTCCCGCAGTCCTGGTCCACCTTGTTCAGGTAGTAGAAGGCGGCGGCGATGAGCAGCATCGGCACGAAGGAGGCCAGCATCACGCCCGGCGCGTAGATCCCGACCAGGGCCACGATCGGTCCGAGGACGGCGGCCAGGGAGTAGGCGGGCGAGGTGGAGTTCAGGCCGATGACGAGCGCGTCGAGGAAGCCGATCGCGTTGGCCTTCAGCCCCTCTTCCCCGTGGTCCGGCTCGTGTTCGACGTCCGTTCGGTCCTGGCCCATGTACGCATGGTCACGCACCCGCCGCCACCGCGCGAGGCGGGACGGGCCGGTCAGGGGCGGATGTTCCAGCCCGCGATGACCGGGAGCCCGTGTTCCGTGGAGAGCAGGCTGACCGTGCCGGTGCGCAGCAGGAAGAGCCGGCCGTCCGCGGGCTCCAGGCCCAGGTAGCGGGCGGTGAGGACGCGCAGGAAGTGGCCGTGGGCGACGAGCACGACGTCGCCGCCGTCCGCGCGGAGCACGGGGGCGACCCGGGCGAGCGCGCGGTCCGCGCGGGCGCCGACCTGGGCGGCGCTCTCACCGGGGTGCGCCGGGTCGCCGGGCGGGACGCCGTCGGTCCACAGGGACCAGTCCGGGGTGGTCTGCCGGATCTCCCGGGTGGTGATGCCCTCGTAGCCGCCGTAGTCCCACTCGTACAGGTCGGGGTCGGTGACGGCGCCGGTGAGTCCGGCGAGTTCGGCCGTGGCGACGGCCCGGTGCAGCGGGCTGGTCAGCACCAGGGCCGGGTGCCGGTCCCGGAAGTAGGGGGCCAGCGAGATGGCCTCCTCGATCCCGCCCGCGTTCAGCGGGACGTCGGTGCGTCCGGTGTGCCGTCCGCCGGCGCTCCAGGATGTTTCTCCGTGCCTCACCAGCAACAGGTCGCTCACCCCTCGGACCCTATGCCTTCCGGCATGTCGGCGCCGGGGGATCCGGGCGGGCGTGTCACTGTCGGGCGTCATGGACGAGAAGCGGAGGGCCGCGCGGACGGCCGGTTCGCAGCTCCCGCCGCACATGCCGGCGCTGATGGTCGCCCTGACCGCGGTGACCGGGGTGGTCGAGGCGGTGAGCCTGCTCGCGCTCGGGCCCGCCTTCACGGCGATGCAGACCGGCAACGTGCTGTTCCTGGCCTTCGGTGCCGCGCAGGCGGGCAACCTGCCGACGCTGCCCGCCGGGATCTCGCTGGCCGCGTTCGTCCTCGGGGTGATCTGCGGCTCCCACCTGGAGTCCGTGACGGAGACCCACGGGCGGCGCTGGTTCGTCATGGGCCTCATCGTCGAGGCCGGACTGATCCTGGCCGCCGCGGCCGCCGCCTGGGGGCTGGTGCCGCACTACGGATCGCCGACCCCTCGGCACCTGGCGGTGATGGCGGTCCTGGCGCTGGCGATGGGCATGCGCAACACCACGATCATGCGGGCGAACGTGCCGGGTGTGCCGACCACGCTGGTCACCCGGTCCATGACCGCCTTCCTCGGCGGCTCCGCCATGGGGCGCGATGCCGTCTACGGATACGGGACGGCCGGCTGGAAACTGCGCGGCCTGTCCGTCCTCGCGATGTTCGCCGGCGGGGTCCTCGGGGCGCTGCTGATCCGGGCCGGCTGCACGGTGGGCTGGCTCCTGCTGCCGACGGCCGCAGCGGTACTGGTGGTGGGCCTCGCCTACCGGGGGCAGCCCCCGCTGCACACCGGGCCCGCTCCTGGCCGGGAACGATCGCGCTGACCTGGGCCATTGGTACAGTCGCGGCATGGCGGTGGACGAGCTCGACACCCGAATCCTGCGTCTGCTGATCGAGCAGCCGCGCACCAGCGTCCGCGAGTACGCCCGGATCCTCGGCGTCGCACGCGGGACCCTGCAGGCCCGGCTGGACCGGCTGGAGCGCACCGGCGTGATCACGGGGACCGGGCCGGTCCTCTCCCCCGCCGCGCTGGGCCACCCGGTGCTGGCCTTCGTCCACATCGAGGTCACCCAGGGACACCTGGACGACGTGGGGGACGCGCTGGCCGCCGTACCGGAGATCATCGAGGCCTTCTCGATCACCGGCGGCGGGGACCTGCTGACCCGCGTGGCGGCCCGCGACAACGCGCACCTGGAGGACGTGATCCAGCGGCTGATCCAGCTGCCCGGCGTGGTCCGCACGCGGACGGAGGTGGCGCTGCGCGAGCGGGTCCCGCACCGGCTGCTGCCGCTGGTCGAAGCCGTGGGGAGGAACGTCCGCGCGACCTGACAGGATGACTGGGACAGGACACAAGCGGTAGGACGGGCATAGCGGATGATTTCCGTCATATTCGATCTCGACGGCACCCTCGTGGACAGCGAACCGAACTACTACGAATCCGGGCGCCGCACCTTGGAGCGGCACGGAGTCCCCGATTTCACGTGGGAACAGCACGCGCGTTTCATCGGCATCGGCACCATGGAGACGCTGGAGATCCTCAAGGAGCGGTACGGGATCCAGGCTCCGGTCGAGCAGCTGCTCGCCGAGCAGAACGCGGCCTACCTGGAGCTGGCCCGCACCCGGACCGAGGTCTTCCCGCAGATGCGGAAGTTCGTCGAGCGGCTGTACGCCGAAGGGGTGCCGATGGCGGTGGCCTCCGGTTCCTCGCTCGAGGCGATCGACGCCGTCCTCGCGGGCACCGGACTGGACGCGCTGCTGACCACGGTGGTCTCCGCCGAGGAGGTCGCGCACGGCAAGCCCGCTCCGGACGTGTTCCTGGAGGCGGCCCGCCGACTGGGTGCGCGGCCCGCCGACTGCGTGGTCGTCGAGGACGCGGCGCCGGGAGCGCTGGCCGCCCACGCCGCGGGCATGGGCTGCATCGTGATCCCGTACGCGACGGACATCGCGGACGACCCGGCCTTCGCCTCGGCCGGACTCCTCTTCCGTGGCGGACGCCCTCAGTTCACCGCGGACGCGGCGCACGACTGGCTGACGGCGCGCCGGACGGCCTGACGGACCGACGGCCTGTCCGGCGCGGGCGGGAGCGGGGGACGGGAACGGGGACGGGGACGGGGACGGACGAACGGCGGGGTCACGCCTCTGGTGCCCTGTGGGGGCTGCTGTCACCATGCCTGCGTGACCGCGACCCTGCCCCCGGGCACCCGGAACGGCGGCCCCCGCCGGTGGCCCCTGCTCGGGAACCTGCCCGCCTTCGCCCGCGATCCACTGGCCTTCTTCGAGTCCCTGCGCGACGACTACGGCGACTGGGTGCCGTGGGCCCTCGGCCCGCAGCGCAACGTGCTGGTCTCCCGGCCCGAGCACGCCGGTGAACTGCTGGGCGCCGTCGAGTCCACCTTCAAGCCGATGGAACTGGGCTGGGCCTTCCACCAGTTGCTGGGCGACGGGGTGGTCGTCGCCTCCGGGGACGACTGGCGGCGCAAGCGGGCACTGGTCCAGCCCGCCGTGCGACCGCGGCAGGTGCGCTCGTACGCCGCCACGATGGTGCAGTGCGCGGACGCGCTGGCCGGCGGCTGGCGCGAGGGCGAACGCATCGACGTGCACCGGGAGATGGCCGGGCTCACCCAGCGGATCGCGGTGCGCACGCTGTTCGGGAGCGACGCGGCCGGCCGGGAGGCGCCCATCAGCGCGGCGATGGCCACGGCGCAGCGGGAGCTGGGTGCGGAGTTCCGGGGGCTGACGCTGTTCCTGCCGCCGTGGGTGCGCACTCCCGGGCGGCGCCGGATGCGGGAGGCCGTGGCGGTCCTCGACCGGGAGATCGAGCACGTCATACGGGAGCACGAGGCGGCCTCGGCCGCCGGCGCGGAGCGGGACGACCTGCTGAGCCGGCTGCTCGCGGCCCGCGACGAGGACGGCCGGCCGCTCTCCCGCAAGGAGCTGCGGGACGAGTCCATCACCCTCTACATCGGCGGCCACGAGACCACGTCGACCACCTTGACCTGGGCCTGGCAGCTGCTGTCGGGCGCCCCCGACGCGCGGGCCCGGCTGACGGAGGAGCTGGACCGGGTGCTCGGCGGGCGGCTGCCGACGTACGACGACTACGCGCGGCTGCCCTGGACGCAGCAGGTGGTCAAGGAGGCGCTGCGGATCTATCCGCCGATCTGGCTGATCTCGGCGGTGGCCGCGCCGGGCGCGACCATCGGCGGGCGGGCGGTTCCGGCGGGAACGGCGGTGTGGACCAGCCCCTGGTCGATGCACCGGGACGCGCGGTGGTTCCCGGACCCGGAGGCCTTCCGCCCCGAGCGGTGGGACGCGGACGCTCCCCATCCGGTGCCCGAGCACGCCTGGTTCCCCTTCGGCGGGGGCCCGCGGGCCTGCCTGGGGGCGCGGTTCGCGCTGGTGGAGGCCGCGCTCGTACTGGCCGTGCTGGGGCAGCGGTTCCACCTGGACAGCGGGAGCGGACGGGCCGGGGTGTTCCCCGGCCTCACCCTGCAGCCGGTCGGGCCGGTCCTGGCGACGCTGCGCGCAACCGGCCCCGAACCGGGCGGAAACTGACGGACGCGCACACCGGTGTCCCGATATCGGAGACGGCGAGTCCAGCTGGCGAGACGCCATTGACCCCCGCCCGGCCGGGTGGCTACGTTTCGCCGCATGTTGCGTTCAGCCATGCTCACCACGCGCGGTCACATCGACCTGCTGCGGGTGGCCTCCGCCGCGTGTCGCCGCGGCTGCTGACGCCCTTTTCCCCGAAGTGTCACGAGCGCTCCGCGCTCTTCTCCCGCATGCCGCGAACCCGCCGGTTCGGCTGATCCTCCCGGTTCCGCCGACCCTCTCGGTTCCGTAGCCGGACCCCGTCCCGCCGTACCGGTACCGGTGCGTACGGATGCGGGTACGGCCCCGCCGCGTGCGCCCCGCCTCCTTGCCTCGCCTTCCGTGGAGCCCCCATGACCATCAGCCTCAGCCCTGCGCCGCCCGCGCCCGACATATCCCCTGAATCACCATCGGCTCTGGTCGCCGTCGTGCCGACCTCCGCGCGGCGGCGGCCCGTGCCGCGCTGGATCCGCCGGACCGCCGGCCCCCTGCTGCTGCTCATCCTGTGGCAAGTCGCCAGCAGTCTCGGGTGGCTTCCGGCCGACACCCTCGCGCCGCCGTCGACCATCGCCTCCGCCGGAGCGGACCTGATCGCGGACGGGACGCTGCCCGGCGCGATGGCCGTGTCCCTGCAGCGCGTCGCGATCGGGCTGCTGATCGGCGGTACGGCGGGAACGGTGCTCGCGCTGCTGTCGGGGCTCTCCCGGCTCGGCGAGGACCTGATCGACGCGAGCGTGCAGATGCTGCGCACGGTTCCGTGGGTCGGCCTCATCCCGCTGTTCATCATCTGGATGGGCATCGGGGAGGCCCCCAAGGTCGCGCTGATCGCACTCGGCACGGCCTTCCACCTCTACCTGAACGTGTACGCGGGGATCCGCGGCGTGGACGAGCAACTCATCGAGGCGGGCGGCGCCCTGGGGCTCGGCCGCTGGGGGCTGGTGCGGCACGTGGTGCTGCCGGGGGCACTGCCCGGCTTCATGACCGGGCTGCGCTACTCGCTCGCCACCGCCTGGCTGGCCCTGGTCTTCGGCGAGTCCATCAATGCCGATGCCGGGATCGGCTTCCTGATGAACCAGGCGCGCGAGTTCTTCCGTACCGACGTGATCGTCGTCTGCCTCGTCGTCTACGCCTTCCTCGGCCTGACCGCCGACCTCGTCGTCCGCACTCTCGAAAGGCTGCTGCTGCAATGGCGACCGACGTTCACGGGGCAGTAGCCACCGAGCCCGGTACGGCCGTCCGGGTCGCCGCACTGACCCGGTCCTTCGACGGCCGGGCCGTCATCGACGGGCTCGATCTGACCCTGCGGGCCGGGGAGTTCACCGTGCTCCTGGGCCGCAGTGGCTGCGGCAAGTCCACGCTCCTGCGCGTACTGGCGGGCCTGGACCGGGAGATCGAGGGCGAGGTGCTGGTGCCGGAGCGGCGGGCCGTGGCCTTCCAGGCGCCCCGCCTGATGCCCTGGAAGCGGGTCTGGCGCAACGTCCTGCTCGGCCTGCCCGGGCGGCCGGACCGCGAGCGCGCCGAACGGGCCCTGGCCGAGGTCGGGCTGGAACACCGTACGGACGCCTGGCCCAAGACCCTGTCGGGCGGCGAGGCACAGCGGGCCTCGCTCGCCCGGGCGCTGGTGCGCGAACCCGATCTGCTGCTGCTGGACGAGCCGTTCGGCGCCCTCGACGCCCTGACCCGGATCAAGGCCCAGCAGCTGGTGGCCCGGCTGTGGCAGCGGCGCGGCTGCGCGGTGCTGCTGGTCACGCACGACGTGGACGAGGCCGTGCTGCTGGCCGACCGCATCCTCGTGATGAGCGAGGGCCGGATCTCATATGACACCCGTGTCCCGCTGGAGCGGCCGCGTGAGGTCGGCGATGCGGGATTCGCGGCGCTGCGCTCCCGCCTGCTCGCCGAACTCGGCGTCGGCTGAACACCTTTCCTCCCCTTCAAGAGAACGAAGAGACACCCATGAGACGCCATACGCTGCCCCTGCTCGCCGCCCTCGTCCCGCTGTCCCTGGCCCTCTCCGCCTGCGGCGGGAACTCCGCGGCCGACACGGGCGCGGCCGGCCAGGAGGGGAAGGGCGGCAAGGACACCGCGGTCACGCTCAACGTCGGCGACCAGAAGGGCGGTTACGAATCGCTGCTGCGGGCCGCCGGTGAGCTGGACAAGCTCGACTACACGATCAAGTGGTCGACCTTCACCTCCGGTCCGCCGCTGCTGGAGGCCGTCAACGCCAAGGCCGTGGACATCGGTGGCGTGGGCAACACCCCGCCGGTCTTCGCGGCGGCCGCCAAGTCGAAGATCACCGTGGTCGCGGCCACGCACGGCTCCTCCGCGGGCGAGGCGATCCTCGTCCCGAAGGGCTCGGCCCTCCAGAACCCCGCCGAACTGCGCGGCAAGAAGATCGCCGTGGCACAGGGCAGTTCGGCGCACTTCCAGCTGATCGCGTCCCTCGAACA
Organism: Streptomyces sp. NPDC048424; assembly: GCF_040651555.1. NCBI lineage: Bacteria > Bacillati > Actinomycetota > Actinomycetes > Kitasatosporales > Streptomycetaceae > Streptomyces > Streptomyces sp. NPDC048424. Next base: position 116,747 of record NZ_JBEZKE010000011.1, read on the forward strand.
GGCCGGTCTGAAGCCCTCCGACGTCACCGTCAACTTCCTCCAGCCCGCCGACGCGCTGGCCGCCTTCAACAGCGGCGCGGTCGACGCCTGGGCGGTCTGGGACCCGTACACCTCCCAGGTGCTGCGCACCGGCGCCCGCGTCCTGGTCTCGGGCGAGGGCGCGGTCAACGGTCTGGGCTTCCAGGTGGCGGCGCCCGCCGCCCTGGAGGATCCGGCGAAGAGCAAGGCCATCGGCGACTACCTGACCCGGCTCCAGCGCGCCCAGGACTGGGTGTTCGCGCACCCGGAGGAGTGGGCGAAGGTCTGGGCGAAGGAGACCGGCCTGCCCTACGAGGTCGCCTTCGACGCGGTCAAGCGCAGCAACGGAACCCGGGTCCCGGTCGCCGTGGACGACGCGGCCGTGGTCTCCGAGCAGAAGATCGCCGACACCTTCACCGAGCTGAAGCTGATCCCCGGCAAGGTCGTCTTCAAGGACTTCGTCGACACCCGCTTCAACGGCACCCTGCCGCCCTCCACCACCGCCCCGCGCTCGTACGGGAAGGCCTCCTGATGACGGTCCGTCTGCACTGGTTCCTGCCGACCGGCGGCGATGGCCGCACCCTGGTCGACCGGCACGCCTACGCCCACAACACGGCCGCGCCCGGGGTGCGCGAACCGGACATCGAGTACCTCGCGCAGATCGCCAAGGCGGCGGAACGGCTCGGCTTCGAGGCGGTGCTGACCCCCACCGGGACCTGGTGCGAGGACGCCTGGCTGACCACCGTGGCGCTCTCGCAGCACACCGAGCGGCTGAAGTTCCTGGTCGCCTTCCGGCCCGGCGTGATCTCGCCGACGCTCGCCGCGCAGATGGCCGCGACCTACCAGCGGATCACCCGGGGCCGGCTCCTGCTCAATGTGGTGACGGGCGGCGACTCGGCGGAGCAGCGGCGGTTCGGGGACCACCTCGACCACGACCGCCGGTACGAGCGGACCGCCGAGTTCCTGTCCGTCGTACGGGGGGCTTGGCGCGGGGAGCCGTACGACTTCCACGGCGAGCACTACCGGATCGACGGCGGGCTGACCGCGCTGCCGCCCGACCCGCTGCCGGAGATCTTCTTCGGCGGTTCCTCGGCGGCCGCGGGGCCCGTCGCCGCCGAGCACGCCGATGTGTACCTGACCTGGGGGGAGCCTCCGCAGCAGGTGAAGGAGAAGATCGACTGGATCCGCTCGCTGGCCGAGGAGCGCGGGCGGACGGTCCGCTTCGGCATCCGGCTGCACACGATCTCGCGGGATTCCGCGAAGGAGGCCTGGGGTGCGGCGGACCGGCTGCTGGCCGATCTGGACGAGGCGGACATCGCCAGGGCGCAGTCGCTGCTGGGCGCGAGCGAGTCGGTGGGCCAGCAGCGGATGCTCGCCCTGCACGGCGGTTCGCGGGACAAGCTGGAGATCTCGCCGAACCTGTGGGCGGGGGTCGGACTGGTCCGGGGCGGGGCCGGCACGGCGCTGGTCGGCAGCCACGGCGACGTCGCGGACCGGATCGAGGAGTACCACGCGCTCGGGATCGAGAACTTCGTGCTGTCGGGCTATCCGCACCTGGAGGAGGCCTACTGGTTCGGCGAGGGGGTGACCCCGGAACTGGCCGCGCGCGGGCTGTTGGCGCCGTAGGACGGCGGCCTGCGACGGCCGGCGGGGAAGATCCCGCGACCCCCGCCCGTTGGTAGAACCGTGAACGATGTGACGCGGGACGTGGACACGGTGGACGTGGCGGACGTGGTGGTCGTCGGCGCCGGGCAGGCGGGCCTGTCCAGCGCCTACCACCTGACGCGGGCGGGGCTCGACCACGTGGTCCTGGACCATGCGCCGCGCCCGGGCGGGGCCTGGCAGTTCCGCTGGCCCTCGCTCACCTACGGCAGGGTCCACGGGATGCACGCCCTGCCCGGCATGGAGCTGGTCGGCGCCGACCCGCTGCGGCCCTCGTCCGAGGTGATCGGGGAGTACTTCGGCGCCTACGAGGACCGTTTCGACCTGCGCGTACGGCGTCCCGTGGACGTCTCGGCCGTGCGCGAGGGGGACGGCGGCCGGCTGCGCGTCGAGACCTCGGCCGGGGTCTGGTCGGCCCGGGCCCTGATCAACGCCACGGGGACCTGGGACCGGCCGTTCTGGCCGCGCTACGCCGGCCAGGAGACCTTCCGGGGCCGGCAGCTGCACACGGCGAACTACCCGGGGCCGCAGGAGTTCGCGGGGGCGCGGGTGATCGTCGTGGGCGGCGGCACATCGGCCGTGCAGCACCTCCTGGAGATCGCCGAGGTGGCGGCGGAGACCACCTGGGTGACCCGGCGGCCCCCGGTCTTCCGCGACGGCGGCTTCGGCGAGGCCGAGGGCCGGGCCGCGGTGGCCCTGGTGGACGAGCGGGTGCGCCGGGGGCTGCCGCCGCAGAGCGTGGTCAGCGTGACCGGGCTCCCGCTGAACGAGGCCGTCCGGGCCGGCCTGGCCTCGGGGGTCCTGGACCGCCGGCCCGTCTTCGACCGGATCACCGCCGGCGGCGCCGTGTGGGCGGACGGGAGCCGCGTGGACGCGGACGTCATCCTGTGGGCCACCGGGTTCCGCGCGGCCGTCGACCACCTGGCCCCGCTGCGCCTGCGCGAGCCGGGCGGCGGCATCCGGGTCGAGGGGACCACGGCCGTGCGCGACGAGCGGATCCACCTGGTCGGCTACGGCCCGTCGGCGTCGACCATCGGCGCCAACCGTGCGGGCGGGGCCGCGGTCCGCGAGATCCGCCGGCTATTGGCGCGCGAACGGGTGGGCGCGCCCGCGGCCTGACCCGACCGCCCTCGTCCGGTCCCGGGGACGGCTCCGGTCTCGGGAACGGCGCCGATCTCGGGAACGGCGCCCCTCATTTCCCGGGGGCACCACCCTGACCCGCACGGGAACCCGCGTGGGCGCGGGTCCGGTTGAAATCCGCCACGTGCTTCTTGTGCTCGTCGTAGGTCGTCGAGAAGCGGGTGTCCCCCGGCTTCACGGTGACGAAGAACAGCCAGTCGCCGGGCGTCGGCGCGACCGCGGCCGCCATGGCCTCCAGGCCCGGGCTGTCGATCGGGGTGGGCGGCAGGCCCTGGCGCTCGTACGTGTTGAAGGGGCTGTCGATGCGGGTGTCGCTCAGCTTGGTGTCCACGGTGCTGCGGTTCAGCGCGTAGTTGATGGTGGAGTCCATCTGCAGCGGCATCGACTTCGCCAGCCGGTTGTGCACCACGCGTGCGACCTTGCCCATGTCGGCGCGACCCTCCGCCTCCGCCTCGATGATGCTGGCCAGGGTGGCCGTCTGGTACGGGGTCATCCCGTGGGCCTTGCCGCCGTCCGCGACGGCCCTGGTGGCGAGCTTCTCGTTCGCCGTCCGCACCATGTGGGCGAGGATGGTGGCCGGGGTGGACTTCGAGGTCACCGGGTAGGTCGCCGGGAAGAGGTAGCCCTCGGGGTTGCCCTTCGCCTCCGCGGGCAGGGCCAGTCCGGCAGTGGCCACCGCCGACTTCGCGGATCCCGGCGGGAGCTTCAGCTCGCGGTCGATGGCGGCGTACACCTGTGGGGCGCGCCACCCTTCGGGGATCACCAACTGGCGTGGCTTCTCCGGCGCTTCCCCCTCCCTGAACAGCGGGATCAGGACTGCGGCACCGAGGGCCAGCAGCGTGCCGAGGAAGAGCGCCAGCCGGCCCCGGCGGGTGAGCCGGGAACGGCGCTGCGGCGGCAGGTACTCATGACGCATGCGGCAACGCTAACCCGCGAATCATCATATTTCCGGCAGCCTGCCTGTGCGCCGGTCATACGGTCACACGTTCACCGGAGCGAGCTGGAGACCCTCGGGCGGCTCGGGCGCCAGCGCGGCATCCCGGTCCCGGCGGACCAGGGCGGCGTACCGGCCGTCCGCCTTCAGCAGCTCCTCGTGCGTACCGCGCTCGGCGATGCGGCCCGCGTCCAGGACCACGATCTGGTCGGCGTCGCGGACGGTGGAGAGGCGGTGCGCGATGGTGATGGTGGTGCGGCCGGCGGAGAGGTGGTCGATGGCCTGCTGAACGGCGTGTTCGGTACGGGTGTCCAGGGCGCTGGTCGCCTCGTCGAGGATCAGCACCGGCGGGTCGCGCAGGATGGTGCGGGCGATGGCCAGCCGCTGCTTCTCGCCTCCGGAGAACCGGTATCCGCGCTCGCCGACCAGGGTGTCGTACCCGTCGGGCAGCGACGAGATGTGGTCGTGGATCTGCGCCGCGCGGGCCGCTTCGGTGATCTCCTCGTCGGTGGCGTCCGGCTTGGCGAAGCGCAGGTTGTCCGCGACCGAGGCGTGGAAGAGGTACGTCTCCTGGGAGACCACGCCGATGGAACGGGCCAGCGAGTCGAAGTCGAGGTCGCGCACGTCCACCCCGTCGAGGGCGACCCGTCCGCCGGTCACGTCGTAGAGCCGGGGCACGAGGTAGCTGAGGGTGCTCTTGCCGGATCCGGTCGGACCGACCACGGCGAGGGAGCCGCCGGCCGGGACCGTGATGTCGATCCCCGTGAGGGTCGGGCCGCTCTTGGTGTCGTACGCGAAGTGCACGTCCTCCAGCGTGACCTCGCCCTTGGCGCGGTCCAGGCGCACCGGATCGGCGCGCTCGGTGATGTCCACCGGCAGGTCGAGGTACTCGAAGATGCGGGCGAACAGCGCGAGCGAGGTCTGTATCTGCACACCGGTCGACAGCAGGCTCACGGCGGGCCGGAAGAGGCCCTGCTGGAGGGTGACGAAGGCGACGAGGGTACCGACGGAGAGCGAGGGGGCGCCCGTCTGGAGGGCCAGGCCGGCGGCCCAGTAGATGAGCGCGGGCATCGCCGCCATGACGATGCCGATCGTGGACATCCGCCAGCGGCCGGCCATGCTGGAACGCACTTCGAGGCCGACGAGCTTCTCGGACTCCTCGGCGAAGGCGGAGGTGAGCGACTCGGAACGGCCCATGGTGCGGCCCAGCAGGATGCCGCTCACCGAGAGCGACTCGGTGACGGTCGCCGCCATGGTGGCCATCTGCTTCTGCCGCTTCGTGGTGATCCTCTTGCGCTCGTGGCCGACCCGCCGGCTGATCCAGACGAAGAGGGGGAGCAGGAGCAGCGAGACGAGGGTGAGGCGCCAGTCGAGCGCCAGCATGGCGACGACGGAGGCGATGACGGCCGTCAGGTTCGAGACGAGCGAGGTCGCGGTGGAGGTCACGGTGGCCTGCATGCCGCCGATGTCGTTGGCGATGCGGGACTGCACCTCGCCGGTGCGGGTCCGGGTGAAGAAGGCCAGAGGCATCCGCTGCAGCTGCGCGTAGACGGCGGTGCGCAGGTCGTGCATGACGCGCTGGCCGACGGTGGTGGAGATGAAGGTCTGGAGCACGCCGAAGACGCTGGTGACGACGGCGGTGAGGATCATGCCCAGCGCGAGCAGGCTGAGCAGCCCGGTACGGCCCTGCGGGATCGCGACGTCGAGGATCTCCCGCAGCAGGAACGGCGAGGCGACACCGACCAGCGAGGAGGCGCCGACGAGCAGGCCGACGGCGGCGAGCCGGCCCCGGTAGGGCCGGAAGAGCGTCACGATGCGGCGCAGCTCCCGCGGCTGTTCCGCCGGGGCGGGGCGGGCCGGATCGAGGGGGTCTTTCGATGGGATCCACTTCGGTTCGTCGTGCGGCATGGGCGCCCTCTCAGGGGTCGGGAGTCAGGGTCGAGGTCTTCGCGGAGTCCCCTTCGGCAAGGTCGGGGCCATTGGAGCATAGGTCATTGTTACCTATGCTCACAATGAACTGCATCCTGATATTGTTCCCGCATGAGCTCCGCCTCCGACACCGATCGCCTCCTCGCCGAACAGCTCCTGCGCCTGACGCGCAGGCTCCACCGGATCCAGAAGCGCCACATGGAGCCGCTCGGGATCACTCCCGCCCAGAGTCGGCTGCTGCGCCTCGTCTCGCACTACGAGGGCGAGCGACCGCCCCGGATGGCGGACCTCGCCGCGCGCCTGGAAGTCGTCCCGCGCGCCGTGACCACCCTCGTCGACGGCCTGGAGGCGGCCGAGTGCGTGCGCCGCGCGCCCGACCCGGCGAACCGGCGCGTCATCCGGATCGAGCTCACCGACACCGGCCGCGCCACGCTGCGCCGTCTGCGCAACGCGCGAACCGATGCGGCAGAGGAGATCCTGGCACCGTTGACCGCCGACCAGCGCGACGTGCTCGGCGGCCTGCTGAACGCCCTGTCGGACGCGCCGGCGGAGCGCACCTGCTGAGTAGGCCACCCGTGGGCCTCGATGAGGCGAGGGGTCACACATGCCGCTGCTGGAACCGGACCCGGGGACCCTGCGCCCGCGCGGCATCGGCGGCCCCTCCCCCGACCGGGTCCCCGCCCACCGGGCCGCCGGCACCCCGGAGCCGCTGCGCGGCGAGCTGACCGGGCTGCTGGGCGCCGAGAAGGTGCTGTGGAAGGTCGCCGACCTGGTCCGCTACGCCTCCGACGCCTCCCCCTACCGGTTCGTGCCCCAGGTCGTGGTGATCGCCGAGGACATCGACGACGTCTCCGCAGTGCTCTCGTACGCCCGCGGCCGCGGGCGCGAGGTCGTCTTCCGCGCCGCCGGCACCTCGCTCAACGGCCAGGCCCAGGGCGAGGACATCCTCGTCGACGTACGCCGTCACTGGGCCGGGATCGAGGTGCTGGAGGAGGGCCGGCGGGCCCGGATCCGGCCCGGCACCACCGTGGTGCGGGCCAACGCCGCCCTCGCCCGGCACGGCCGGATCCTCGGCCCCGACCCGGCCAGCGCCCTCGCCTGCACCCTCGGCGGGGTCGTCGCCAACAACGCCTCCGGCATGACCGCGGGCACCACGCGCAACTCCTACCGCACGCTCTCCTCCCTCACCGTCGTACTGCCCGGCGGCACCGTCGTGGACACCGCCGACCCGCTGGCCGACGAGGAGCTGGCGCGCGCCGAACCGACCCTGTGCCACGGGCTGATGGAGATCAAGAAGGAGATCGAGGCCGACCCCGCACTGGTCGCCCGGATCCGCGCCAAGTACGAGATCAAGAACACCACCGGCTACCGCCTCGACGCCTACCTCGACGGCCACACCCCCGTCGAGATCCTGCGGGGGCTGATGGTCGGCTCGGAGGGCACCCTCGGCTTCATCTCCGAGGTCGTCTTCGACACCCTCCCCCTCGACCGCGAGGTCTGCTCCGCCCTGCTGTTCTTCCCCTCGCTGCCCGCCGCCGCCGCGGCCGTGCCCGTCTTCAACGAGGCGGGCGCCGTCGCCGTGGAGCTGATGGACGGCAACACCCTGCGCGCCTCGGTCAGCGTCGCGGGCGTTCCCGCCGACTGGGCGGACCTGCCCGGGGACACGACCGCCCTGCTCGTGGAGTTCCGGGCCCCCGACGAGGCCGGCCGGGCCGCCTGCGAGCGCCGGGCCACGCGGGCCCTCGCCGGACTCGACCTGATCACCCCGGTGGCCTCGGTCACCAACGCCTTCACCAGTGACCCGAAGACCGTGGGCGGCTACTGGACGGCCCGCAAGGCCTTCGTCACGGCCGTCGGCGGAGCCCGCGCCCCCGGCACCACCCTGATCACCGAGGACTTCGCGGTACCGCCCTCCCGGCTGGCCGAAGCCTGCGAGGCGCTCCTCGCACTCCAGGCGGAGCACGGCTTCGACGCCGCCGTCGCCGGCCACGCCGCCCACGGGAACCTGCACTTCCTGCTCGCCTTCGACGCCGCCGACCCGGCCGACGTCGAGCGGTACGGGGCCTTCATGGAGGCCTTCTGCCGGCTCACCGTGGAACGCTTCGACGGGTCCCTGAAGGCCGAACACTCCACCGGGCGCAACATGGCCCCCTTCCTGGAACTGGAATGGGGCGCCCGGGCGGCCGGGCTGATGTGGCGCACCAAACGCGTCGTCGACCCGGACGGGGTGCTCGCCCCGCGCATCCTCCTCGACCGCGACCCGCGGGCCCATCTGCGCGGCCTGAAGACCATTCCGCAGGTGGAGGCGGTGGCCGACCCCTGCATCGAGTGCGGCTTCTGCGAACCGACCTGCCCCAGCGGAGACCTGACGACCACTCCGCGCCAGCGGATCGTGCTGCGCCGCGAGATGGTGCGCCAGCCGCCCGGCTCCCCCGTGCTCGACGGGCTCCTCGGCGCCTACGGCTATGACGCGGTGGACACCTGCGCGGGCGACTCCACCTGCAGGCTGGCCTGCCCGGTCGGCATCGACACCGGGGCGCTGATGAAGGACTTCCGCCACCGCCGGCACAGCGCGCGCGAGGAGGCCGCCGCCGCGCTGGCCGCCCGGCGGTTCCGGACCGTCGAGGCCGCCGCCCGGCTGACGGTGGCCGCCGCCGACCACCTCTCCCGTCGGGTCGGGGACCGGGCGCTCGAAGCGGTCACGGGGGCCGCGCGGAAGGCCGTACGACCGGACCTGCTGCCGCGGTGGCTGCCGCAGATCCCCGGCGCCGCCGCGCGGAACCTGCCAGCGACCCGCCGGGTGGGCGCCACGGCGGTGTACTACCCGGCCTGCGTCAACCGGATCTTCGGCGGATCCGGGGGCCGTCCCGGGCCCTCCCTGCCGGAGGCCGTGGTGGCCGTGTCAGAGCGCGCCGGCAAGCCCGTCTGGATCCCCCGCGACGTGAGGGGAACCTGCTGCGCGACCATCTGGCACTCCAAGGGCTACGACGCCGGGAACCGGGTGATGGCCAACCGGATCGTCGAGGCGGCCTGGGGCTGGACGGCCGGCGGACGGCTGCCGCTGGTCGTCGACGCCTCCTCCTGCACGCTGGGCATCGCGCAGGAGGTGGTCCCGTACCTGACGGAGGACAACCGGGCGCTCCACGCGGAGCTGCGGATCCTCGACTCGGTCGTGTGGGCCGCGGAGGAACTGCTGCCGCACCTGGAGGTCCGGCGCACGGTCGACTCGGCCGTGGTCCACCCCACCTGTTCGATGCGGCACTTGGGCGACGAGGCGCAGCTGCGGGCGGTGGCCGGGGCCTGCGCCGAGGAGGTGGTGGTCCCGGACAATGCGGGCTGCTGCGCCTTCGCGGGCGACCGGGGGATGCTCCACCCGGAGCTGACGGCCTCGGCCACGGCGCGCGAGGCGGCGGAGGTGACGGCGCGGGCCTTCGACGCGCACCTGTCGGCGAACCGGATGTGCGAGGTGGGCATGGACCGGGCGACGGGGCGGAGTTATCATTCGGCGCTGATCGAACTGGAGCACGCCACCCGCCCGTGAACGCCGGGGCGCGCGACCCCCCTGGGCAGGCACGACGCCGTCCACGGGTCCGCAGACCTGGTCGCGGGAGGCCTCCGCCGACGGAAAATCGATTGCCCCGGGCCGGTCCGGAAGGCGAACCTTGCACGGTTTGGACCACTCGACCAGTCATGGGGCGTCATGCAGATCAGCGATCTTCCGTATCCGGATCCAGGGGTACCCGACGCTCGCTCAGGCCCCCGTTTCCTCCTGTGGCTGGGGCGCGGTCAGCTGGGCGGACAGCTCAAGAGCCTGTGCTGGGGAATGCTGCACTTCTCCGGCATCGCGGGGCTGCCGTACGCCGTGGGACTGGGCGTCGACGCGGTCGTCGAACGCGACGCGAACCGGCTGCTGCTCGTCGGCGCGCTGCTCCTGCTGATCGGCGTCGCCATCTCGGTCGGCGACGCCATGCTGCACCGCACGGCCGTCACCAACTGGATCACCGCCGCCGCACGCGTGCAGCAGCTGCTCGCGCGCAAGACGGCCGAACTGGGCTCGGCCCTGACCCGCCGGGTCGCGGCGGGCGAGGTGGTCGCGGTGTCCACGGGCGACGTCGAGAAGATCGGCTGGTTCGTCGAGGCGGTCTCCCGCTTCCTCGCCGCCGTCTTCGCCGTCGTCCTCGTCTGCGTCGGGCTGCTGTTCTACGCACCCGAGCTGGGCGTGGTCGTGGCCATCGGCGTACCGCTGATCGCCCTGGCCGCGCTGCCGCTGCTGCCGCGCGCCACCAAGCGCGCCGACATCCAGCGGGAGAAGGCGGGCAAGGCCACCGAGCTGGCCTCCGACACCGTGGCCGGGCTGCGCGTGCTGCGCGGCATCGGCGGTGAGGAGCTGTTCCTCGGCCGCTACCGCGAGGCCTCGCAGGAGGTCCGCAAGGCCGCCGTGCGCAGTGCCCGGATGTGGGCGCTGATCTCCGCGATCCAGGTGCTGCTTCCGGGCGCTCTGCTGATCACGGTGGTCTGGTACGGCGCCACGCTCGTGGTGGACGGGCGCATCGCCGTGGGTGAACTCGTCGCGGCGTTCAGCGCAGTGGCGACGCTGCTGTATCCCCTGCGGCACTTCGAGGAGATCGCCATGGCCTACTCCTTCTCGCGCCCCTCCGCCAAGCGGGCCGCCCGGGTGCTGTCGCTGACCCGTACGGACGCCGCCGAGCGTCCCGCCGAGGCCGAAGCCTCGGGCGAAGCCGAAGCCGCCGGCAAGGGCGGGGCCGGGACCGGGGCGGTGGAGGCACCGGCCGCCGGCGGGGACCTGTACGACCCGCAGACCGGGCTGCTGGCCCCCGCGGGCCGGTTCACCGCCGTCGTGTGCGGGGACCCGGACCTGGCGGGCCGGCTCGCCGAACGCCTCGGCGGCCACCCCATGGACGACGACGGGAAGGACGACGCGGCGGGCGACGGTCCGTCGGTGCTCCTCGGCGGCGTCGCGCTGGACGAGCTCGCGCTGGACACCGCGCGCACGCTGGTCCTCGTACAGGACAAGGATCCGGTGCTGCTGTCCGGGACCCTGCGGGAGCTGTTCGACGTACCGGCCTCCGGCGCGGTCGACACCGGCGCGGCCCTGGCGGCCGCCCAGTGCGCGGACGTGCTGGACGCACTGCTGCAGTCGGCGCCGGACGGGGTCGACGACCCGATGGACGCGCGGATCACCGAGCGCGGCCGCTCGCTGTCCGGCGGGCAGCGTCAGCGTCTGGCGCTGGCGCGGTCCCTGGTCACCGACCCGGAGGTGCTGGTGCTGGACGAGCCGACCTCCGCGGTCGACTCGCACACCGAGGCGCGGATCGCGGACGGGGTCGCGGCCCTGCGCGCCGGCCGCACCACGGTGGTACTGGCCTCTTCGCCGCTGCTGCTGGACCGCGCGGACCGGGTCGTGCTCATCGACGGGGGCACGGTGGCGGCGGTCGGCACGCACCGCGAACTGCTGCACCGTGAGCCGCTGTACCGGGCCGTGGTCACCCGCGAGACGGACGAGGAGCAGCAGCGGCCCCTCGCCCGGCTGGAACTGACAGAGCTGGAAGAAGCACTCACAGAGATCGAGGAATCCGCATGATCGGCTTGGCGCCGCCGGAGTACGATCCGGCGGCCCCCCAGTCGGCCGCGACCCTGCCCGTGGGCAATTCGGCGACCGTACGGGGCTATGTGCGCGGCCTGTTCGGGCGCCACCGGCGGGCCTTCGTGGTGCTGGTGACCGTCAACGCGGTCGCGGTGATCGCCTCCATGGTCGGCCCGTACCTGCTGGGCCGGGTCGTGGACGATCTGGCACAGGGGGCGCGCGAGCTCCATCTGGGGCGCGTGGCCCTGTTGTTCGCGCTGGCGCTCGCCGTCCAGACGTTCTTCGTCCGGCTGGTCCGGCTGCGCGGGGCGATGCTGGGCGAGGAGATGCTGGCCGACCTGCGCGAGGACTTCCTCGTACGGTCGGTGGGACTGCCGCCCGGCGTGCTGGAACGGGCCGGCACCGGTGACCTGCTGTCGCGGATCACCACCGACATCGACCGGCTGGCGAACGCCATGCGCGAGGCCGTCCCGCAGCTGGCGATCGGCGTGGTGTGGGCCGGGCTGCTGTTCGGCGCGCTCGCGGTGACCGCGCCGCCGCTGGCGCTGGCCGCGCTGGTGGCGCTGCCGGTGCTGGTGATCGGCTGCCGCTGGTACTTCCGGCGCGCGCCGTCGGCGTACCGCTCGGAAGCCGCCGGCTACGCGGCGGTCGCGGCCGTTCTCACCGAGACGGTGGACGCGGGCCGCACGGTCGAGGCGCACCGCCTCGGGCCCGAGCGGATCGCGCTGTCGGAGCGGCGGATCAAGGAGTGGACGGCGTGGGAGCGGTACACGCTGTTCCTGCGGACGGTCCTCTTCCCCGTCATCAACGTCACCTACGTGACGATCCTCGGCTCGGTGCTGATGATCGGCGGCTACTGCGTGCTGCAGGGCTGGATGTCGGTGGGGCAGCTGACCACGGGCGCGCTGCTGGCGCAGATGCTCGTCGATCCGATCGGTCTGATCCTGCGCTGGTACGACGAGCTGCAGATCGCCCAGGTCTCCCTGGGCCGGCTGGTGGGCGTACGGGAGATCGAGCCGGACGCCGGGGACGCGAAGGTGGCTCCCGAGGGCCGGGACGTCCGCGCCGAGGAGGTCCACTTCGGCTACCGGGAGGGCGTGGACGTCCTGCACCAGGTGTCGATGTCCGTACCGCCGGGCACCCGGATGGCGCTCGTCGGGCCCTCGGGCGCCGGCAAGTCCACCCTGGGACGGCTGCTCGCGGGCATCTACGCGCCCCGGACCGGCGAGGTCACCCTCGGCGGGGCGCGGCTGTCGCGGATGCCCGCGGAGCGGGTGCGCGAGCACGTGGCGCTGGTCAACCAGGAGCACCACGTGTTCGTGGGCTCGCTGCGCGACAACCTCCGCCTCGCGCGGACGGGCGCCGGGGACGCCGAACTGTGGGCGGCGCTGGGCGCGGTCGACGCGGACGGCTGGGCGCGGGCCCTTGAGGCCGGTCTGGACACCGAGGTCGGCTCCGGGGGTACGGCGCTGACCCCGGCGCAGGCGCAGCAGATCGCGCTGGCCCGGCTGGTGCTGGCGGACCCGCACACGCTGGTGCTGGACGAGGCCACCTCGCTGCTGGACCCGCGTGCGGCGCGGCACCTGGAGCGTTCGCTCGCCCGGGTGCTGGACGGGCGCACGGTCATCGCCATCGCCCACCGGCTGCACACCGCGCACGACGCGGACGTGATCGCGGTGGTCGAGGCCGGCCGGATCAGCGAACTCGGCTCGCACGACGAGCTGGTCGCGGCCGACGGGGCGTACGCGGCGCTGTGGCGGTCCTGGCACGGGTGACCCGGGCCGGCGGCTGTGCGGCCGTCCGGCCCGTCACGGGCCGGACGGCTCCGCGCGGTCGGCCCGCCGCCGCACGTCCTGGAGGCGGCCGGTCACCACGAGGTTGCCTTCCGGGGTGCGCCGCGCGAGATCGCCGGTGCGGAAGTATCCGTCGGCGGTGAAGGAGCGCGCGTTGCGGCCGGGCGCCCGGTAGTAGCCCCGCGGGGTGTAGGGGCCCCGGGCGAGGAGTTCGCCGGGCTCCCCGTCGGGCACGTCCTCGCCGTCGGCGTCGACGAGGCGGATCTCGTCGTCGGGCGAGAGCGGGCGGCCCTGCGTGGTGAGCACGGTCTCGTCCGGATCGTCGGGCCGGGTGAGGGTGAGCGGCCCCTCGGCCTTGCCGAAGACCTGCTGGAGGCGACAGCCCAGTTCGGGGCCCAGCCGTTCGGCGGTGGCCCGGTCCAGGGGCCCGTCGCCGATCTGCACGAGACGCAGACTGCTCACGTCGGCCCGGACCGTGGGCAGCGCGTCGAGCCAGCGCCGGGCGACGGCGGGCACCAGCGAGGTGAGGGTGACCCGCTCCCGCTCGATGAGCGGAAGGCTTTCCGCCGGTTCCGGGTCCTCGGTCAGCACGACGGTGGCGCCGACGGAGAGGGTGCCGACGATGCCGGGGCAGCCGAAGGCGAAGTGGGACGCGGCGGGCAGCGCGGCGAGGTACACGTCGTCCTCGGTGAGCGAGACCAGTTCGGCGGCGGCCCGCGCCTGGTAGACGTAGTCGTTGTGGGTGCGCGCGATGAGCTCGGGCGCCTCGGTGCCATCGCCGGAGAGCAGGAACAACGCCACCTGGTCGGCGCTCTGCGCGAGCGGCCGGTCGGGCGGGGAGTCGAGGGAACGCAGCGGGAAGTAGTGGCAGCCCGACGGGTCGGTCGTGAAGCCGCCGTACGGGGACGAGTCACCCGGCGCTTCCAGGGGGAACACCCGCCGCAGGAAGGGCCCTCCGGCCGCGATGTCCGCGGCCATCGCCGTGTGGTCGAAGCCCCGGTACGCCGAGGGACCGACGTAGCCGACGGCCTGGGTGACCCACGCGATCGGGGACACCTCGGACGCGCGGTGCCCGACCGGGCACAGGACGGGGAACATGCCGGCGCGCATCAGCGCGAAGACCGTGATGACGAACTCGGGAACGTTCGGCAGCTGGACGACGACCCGTTGCCCGGGGCGGAGGCCGCGCAGCCGGAATCCGGCGGCCATGCGGTCCACGCGCCGGTTCAGGTTCGCGTAGGTGATGCGGGTGGCTCCGTGCACGAGGGCGGTCCGCGGTCCGTACTGCAGGGCCCAGTCGCGCAGCAGGTTGTCCAGCGTGTTGCCGCGCCAGTGCCCGGCCGCCCAGTAGCGGTCGACGAACTCCTCGGGCCAGGGTGTACAGCCGTCGAGCATGCCTGTCATTCGCTTCCTTCCCCACCGTCCTGACCCTGGCAACCCAATCCGTCAACACCCCTGCGCACAATGCGCTTTCCCGACCATGGGCGCTGAATTCGATCAGCTGAAAGACCAAGGCACGCCGCTGACCAGCGGGAACGGTCGCGGCCTGGCGGTCCGGCGGGCTGGCGGTCCGGCGGGCTAGGTGCCGAGCAGCGGCAGGGCGGGGAAGGCGTGGTCCTGCCAGATCCGGCGGGAGGCCTCCTCCGGGTAGGCGGCCAGGTCCGGCCGGGAGCCGAAGAGCCGTACGAGGCGCTGTCCGCTGCCGTACGCGGGCCAGCCGGGGTCGCCGTGGGCGGCGAAGGCCGTCCAGGCGGCCCGCATGCGCGCGGACAGCTCCTCCGCCTCCGGGAACGGGCTCTCGCCGATCAGCACCGCGGGCTGGCCGCGCTCCAGGTTGCCGAAGACCAGCGGCACGTCGAGGCCGTGGCAGGCGCCGAGGGCGCCGCCCATGCCCGGGGCGGACCAGGTCAGCTCGTAGACGTGGGCACGGCCGCCGGCGGCGGTCTGGGCCTGGGCTAGGTGGAGGGACGGCATGCGGAACAGCCAGTCGGAGCCGACCAGCTCGTACAGCTCGTCCGGGCCCGCGGCCGGAAGGGCCTCGCGGTAGCGGCGTGCGGCGTCCCGGCCCGGCCCGAAGACGTGCAGGGCGGTCTCCGCCTGCTCCGCGGTGACCTGGCCGAGCAGTCCGTCGAGGGCGGTGAGCAGCCGTACTTCGTCGCGGGTGTGGCCGACGAGGAGGTCGATGTCCCGGCCGGCGCCATCGGCCAGGGCCTGCCACGGCGTGACCGGGAGGGACTCGTCTCCGACGACCGGCGAGAACGGGACCGCCCGGTGCGCGACAGGGCCCCAGCGGTCCGCCCACTGGTCCATCTTGGCGCCGACCGCGTCACCGGCGGCGGACAGCCGGGCGGGGTCAACCCCGGAGAGATCGGCGAGCGTGGGGCGCAGTCCCAGCTCGGCGGCGCAGGCGGCTGCGATGTCGGCGGCGAGCTCCGGCGAGAAGTAGGTGCCCTGCACGCTCTGCGCGACGGCGCGGCGGAAGAGCCCGGCCGCACGCGGCATCGCCGACAGCGCGGCGACCGATCCGGCGCCCGCCGACTGGCCGAAGACCGTGACGCGGCCCGGGTCACCGCCGAAGGCGCGGATGTTGTCGCGCACCCATTCCAGGGCGGCGACCTGGTCCAGCAGGCCCCGGTTGGCGGGCGCCCCCTCGATCTGTCCGAACCCCTCCAGACCGACGCGGTAGTTGAACGTCACCACGACGACACCGCCGTCACGCGCCAGGCGGCCGCCGTCGTACTCGGGGAGACCCGACATGCCGATCGAGTAAGCGCCGCCCTGGATCCACACCATCACGGGCAGCGCCGCGCCCGGGCCCGGCTCGGGCGACCAGACGTTGACCGTGAGCCAGTCGTCGCCCGCCGCGTCCCGTGCCCGCGCGTCCATGCCGAAGTGGCCGCCCTGCGGTGGCGGCGGGCCGTACGACACCGCCGGCCGCACGCCGTGCCATCCCCGTACGGGCCGCGGCGCGGCGAACCGCAACGGGCCGACCGGCGGCTCGGCGAAGGGGATGCCGCGGAAGACCGCCACACCCTCCTCCCGGGTGCCGCGCAGCGCCCCGCCCGCAACGCGGACCTCCGGCGGGGATCCAGCGGTCTCGGACGCGAAAACGGTCATCACAGCTCCCTCACTGGGCGGCCCGGACGTCCCGGATCATTCCGCTGCCGCCCGAAGCGCGCCAGTGAATTAAGGAGCTGCCGGCGCCGGCCGGAAGGGGGGCGCCAAAGGGGGCTAGATGAACCCGAGGGCGGAGGCGCCGCCGAAGCCGCCCAGCAGGACGAAGACCGGCATGAGGACCTTGAGCTCCACCCAGCTGCCGGCGCGGAAGCGCATCATCTTCGGCGGGCCGATCGGGTACCAGCGCTTGCCGGCGATCGGCAGGGGCCACAGGACCGGGCAGCCGGAGACGGTCAGCGCGTCGCCGATGTCGTGGACCAGGGCGCCGAGCACGATCGGCAGGCCGAGCCAGAGGTACTCCTGGCCCGGGCCGGTGAACAGCCAGTCCGCGCCGTTGCCGGGCTGGTCGAGCACCCCGGCCAGGATCCACGCGCTGGTCGCGCCGAGCAGCCAGACCAGGACGTCGCTGGACATCCGGGCCGCCCGCCACAGCAGGCCTTCGACCGCCAGCACCAGGTGCACGAAGAGCAGGGCGAGCACGCCCCAGCGGTCGGCGGTGACGGCGAGCGCGGAGGCGCCGCCGCCGATCAGGACGGCCCAGAGCCACGTGTGCGTCAGGGTGCGGTGGCCGCCGGTGCGGCGGGCGTCCTTCTTGGAGCGGGTGGACTTGTAGACGGCGTAGGAGATCTTGTCGACCACCTCGCACAGGCCCCGGGAGAGCGGGCCGAAGGCGCGCGAGATCGTCGCCGACTTGTGGTCGAGGTCGGGGGCCAGGGCCGCCCCGGCGCAGATGAGCGCGCCGACGACGAGGACCGGCCACGGCATGGGGTGTCCGGCCGCCGCGGTCGCCGCACCCACCCCCAGCCAGGCCGCTGCCCCGGACAGTGAGTGCGCCGGACCCATCATGGTCGTTTCCCGCCCCGGTGGTGTTGTGGTCGGGCCCCGTCGACTGTTTCGTTCGGGCCCCATCGACGGCACAGCGTACCGTCGATGATCTTCCTCCCGTCCGCCGGTTCCCTGATCCGGGGGGAAGCCAGGCAAGATGGGGGGTGTGACCCTCATTGATCAGCTCCCGCCGAACGCCGACCCCGACGCCCTCTTCGAGGCTTTCTCCTCGTGGGCGGAGGACCAGGGCATCACCCTGTACCCGGCTCAGGAGGAGGCGCTGATCGAGGTCGTCTCCGGGGCGAACGTGATCCTGTCCACCCCGACGGGCTCCGGCAAGAGCCTCGTCGCGGCCGGCGCGCACTTCACGGCCCTGGCCCAGGACAAGGTCACCTTCTACACCGCCCCGATCAAGGCCCTGGTGTCGGAGAAGTTCTTCGACCTGTGCAAGCTCTTCGGCACCGAGAACGTCGGCATGCTGACCGGCGACGCCTCCGTGAACGCGGACGCCCCGGTGATCTGCTGCACCGCCGAGGTGCTGGCCTCCATCGCCCTGCGCGACGGCAAGCACGCCGACATCGGCCAGGTCGTGATGGACGAGTTCCACTTCTATGCCGAGCCGGACCGCGGCTGGGCCTGGCAGATCCCGCTGCTGGAGCTGCCGCAGGCACAGTTCGTCCTGATGTCGGCGACCCTCGGCGACATGAAGCGGTTCGAGGAGGACCTGACCCGGCGCACGGGCCGGCCCACCTCCGTGGTCCGCTCCGCGACCCGGCCCGTCCCGCTGTCCTACGAGTACGTCACCACGCCGATCACCGACACGATCACCGAGCTGCTGGAGACCCGGCAGGCTCCGGTCTACATCGTGCACTTCACCCAGGCCCAGGCGGTCGAGCGGGCGCAGTCGCTCATGAGCATCAACATGTGCACCCGCGAGGAGAAGGACAAGATCCAGGACCTGATCGGCAATTTCCGCTTCACCACCAAGTTCGGCCAGAACCTCTCCCGCTACGTCCGGCACGGGATCGGCGTGCACCACGCCGGCATGCTGCCCAAGTACCGCCGCCTGGTGGAGAAGCTCGCCCAGGCCGGTCTGCTGAAGGTCATCTGCGGTACGGACACCCTCGGGGTCGGCGTCAACGTCCCGATCCGTACGGTGCTGTTCACCGCGCTCACCAAGTACGACGGCAACCGGGTCCGGACGCTGCGTGCCCGCGAGTTCCACCAGATCGCCGGCCGCGCCGGCCGGGCCGGCTTCGACACGGCGGGCTACGTGGTCGCACAGGCGCCCGAACACGTCATCGAGAACGAGAAGGCCCTCGCGAAGGCGGGCGACGACCCGAAGAAGCGCCGCAAGGTGGTGCGCAAGAAGGCCCCGGAGGGCTTCGTCGCCTGGTCGGACACCACCTTCGAGAAGCTCATCGCCGCCGACCCGGAGCCGCTGACCTCGCGCTTCAAGGTCACCAACATCATGCTGCTGTCGGTCATCGCCCGGCCGGGCGATGCCTTCAAGGCGATGCGCCACCTCCTCGAGGACAACCACGAGCCGCGCAAGGCCCAGATCCGGCACATCCGCCGGGCCATCGCGATCTACCGCTCGCTGCTGGACGGCGGTGTGGTCGAGAAGCTCGACACCCCGGACGCCGAGGGCCGCACCAT
The DNA here is from genome assembly GCF_040651555.1 of Streptomyces sp. NPDC048424. Classification (NCBI taxonomy): domain Bacteria; kingdom Bacillati; phylum Actinomycetota; class Actinomycetes; order Kitasatosporales; family Streptomycetaceae; genus Streptomyces; species Streptomyces sp. NPDC048424. The sequence goes on from NZ_JBEZKE010000011.1 coordinate 135,489, forward strand.
CCGGCTCACTGTCGACCTCCAGCAGGACTTCGCGCTCAACCAGCCGCTGTCCACCTTCGCGCTGGCCTCCTTCGACCTGCTGGACCCGGAGTCCCCCTCCTACGCCCTGGACATGGTGTCCGTGGTGGAGTCCACGCTGGACGACCCGCGCCAGATCCTGGCCGCCCAGCAGAACAAGGAACGCGGCATCCAGGTCGGCCAGATGAAGGCCGACGGCATCGAGTACGAGGAGCGGATGGAGAGGCTCCAGGACGTCACCTATCCCAAGCCGCTCGAAGAGCTGCTCCTCCACGCCTACGACGTGTACGCCAAGAGCCACCCGTGGGTGCGCGACCACCCCGTCTCCCCGAAGTCGATCATCCGCGACATGTACGAACGCGCGATGACCTTCACCGAGTTCACCTCCTTCTACGAGCTGGCCCGCACCGAGGGCATCGTGCTGCGCTACCTGGCCAGCGCGTTCAAGGCGCTCGACCACACCATCCCCGACGACCTCAAGTCCGAGGACCTCCAGGACCTGATCGAATGGCTCGGCGAACTGGTCCGCCAGGTCGACTCCAGCCTGCTCGACGAGTGGGAGCAGCTGGCGAACCCGGAGGTGGAGACGGCGGAGCAGGCCCAGGAGAAGGCCGACCAGGTCAAGCCGGTCACCGCGAACGCGCGCGCCTTCCGCGTCCTGGTCCGCAACGCGATGTTCCGCCGGGTGGAGCTGGCCGCCCTCGACCACGTCAACGTGCTGGGCGAGCTGGATGCCGAGTCCGGCTGGGACGCCGACGCCTGGGGCGATGCCATGGACGGGTACTGGGACGAGTACGACGACCTGGGCACCGGCCCCGACGCGCGCGGCCCCAAGCTGCTGCAGATCGAGGAGGACCCGGCGCACGGCCTGTGGCGCGTCCGCCAGACCTTCGCCGACCCCAACGGCGACCATGGCTGGGGCATCAGCGCCGAGGTCGACCTCGCGGCCTCGGACGAGGAGGGCCGGGCCGTCATCCGGGTCACCTCGGTCGGCGAGCTCGGCGCCCTCTGACCTGCTCCGGCATTCCGCCGGCCCGCCCGGACCCGACAGTGGAGATCCTCTGATGACGAACCCCGCCGAGAGACTGGTCGATCTGCTCGATCTGGAGCAGATCGAGGTCAACATCTTCCGTGGCGCCAGCCCCCAGGAGTCCCTCCAGCGCGTCTTCGGCGGCCAGGTCGCCGGCCAGGCGCTGGTGGCGGCGGGCCGCACCGTCGAGAGCGACCGCCCGGTGCACTCGTTGCACGCGTACTTCCTGCGCCCCGGCATCCCCGGGGTGCCGATCGTGTACCAGGTGGAGCGGGTGCGCGACGGGCGGTCCTTCACCACGCGCCGGGTCACCGCGGTCCAGCAGGGCAAGACGATCTTCAATCTCACCGCCTCCTTCCATCATCCGGAGGAGGGCAGCATCGAGCACCAGCTGCCTCCTCACCACTTCCCCCACCCGGACACGCTCCCCAAGGTCGCGGACGAGATCCGCGAGCACCTCGGCGCGCTGCCGGAGGCGCTGGAGCGGATGGCCCGCCGCCAGCCCTTCGACATCCGGTACGTGAACCGGCTCCGCTGGACTCCGGAGGAGCTCAAGGGCGCCGACCCCCGCAGCGCGGTGTGGATGCGCGCGGTCGGCCCGCTGGGCGACGACCCGCTCGTGCACACCTGCGCTCTCACCTACGCCAGCGACATGACCCTCCTCGATGCCGTGCGCATCCCCGTGGAGCCCCTGTGGGGCATGCGCGGTTTCGACATGGCCTCGCTCGACCACGCCATGTGGTTCCACCGGCCGTTCCGGGCGGACGAGTGGTTCCTGTACGACCAGGAGTCACCCATCGCGCACGGCGGCCGCGGTCTCGCCCGGGGCCGCATCTACGACGTGGAGGGCAAGCTGCTGGTCTCCGTGGTCCAGGAGGGCCTCTTCCGTCCGTACCCCGCCAAGCCGGCCGATCCGGCCCGGCCGTCCGAGCCCGCCCCGAAGAACTGAGCACGCCCATGCCCACCTCCGCCCTCCCCTGCCCCTGCGGGCTGCCCGCCGCGTACCCGGAGTGCTGCGGCCGCTTCCACTCCGGTGCCCAGCAGGCACCCACCGCCGAGCGGCTGATGCGCTCCCGGTTCAGCGCCTTCGCCGTCGGCGACACCACCTACCTGCTGCGCTCCTGGCACCCCTCGACCCGTCCCGCCCATCTCGACCTGGACCCGGGGCAGCGCTGGGAGCGGCTGGAGATCCTCGCCACCGAGCGCGGCGGGATGTTCGAGACGGAGGGCTCGGTGGAGTTCCGCGCCCACTACCGCGAGGGCCGGCACACCGGCTCGCTGCACGAGCACAGCAGCTTCTCGCGCGAGGCCGGGGCCTGGGTCTACGTCGGCCCCCTCTCCCCCGTCGACTTCGACTGACCCCGAGCCCCCGTCAGGGCGAAGTCCAGGCTGGTGCGGTACCAGTGGACCTCCTCCGGCGGCCCGGCCTTCAGCAGCCGCAGCGCGACCGCCGCCGACGCCGGGACCTGCGGATGCCCGTAGGGCGGGGGCGGTGCGAGCGCGGCCAGGACGATCCGCTCCCCCGGGTCCGGCACGGCCGCCCGCAGCTCCTCCTCCGGGAGCACGGAGGCCAGTACGGCGGCGCGCTCCCAGGGGTCGGCGGTACGTCTCAGCAGCAGCCCGACGTGCCGCCCTCGCCACCTGCGCGGGCGCAGGTCCTCCTTGGCCGCCATCAGCTCCCGGTCCGCCTCGGGCGCGGTCCCGCGCAGCATCCCGGGCTCACGTGCCGCGAAGGCCCGTAGTTCCGCGGCCAGATAGAGCCACACCACGGCCCGGTACCGGTTGATCCGGTAGCCGACCGGGGTGACGTGTCCGCAGCGCGCGAGGCGGGTGAACCGGCTCGGGCCGATCCCCAGCACCCCGGCTCCCGCCTCCGCTCCGGCCACGGCCTCGACCCGCTCGCGCAGTGCGTCCGCTCCGCCCGCCGCCGACCTGGCCCGGTCCAGCTCCGCCCGTGCGTAGCGCGCGGCCCCGCCCGCGGTCGGCCGCGCCGCCCGCACCATCCCCAGCTGGACGGCCCTGGCGAACTCGCCACGGGCCAGCCCCAGTTCCCCCGCGGCCTGCACGCCGCCCACCAGCACATCGGCTGCGCCGCCCGGTTCGGCAGCCGCCTCGCTCCCCGCGCGCCGCACGGCCACCTCGACGTCCCGCAGCACGGTCCCCATCTGCATCATCACGGTCCTCCCCCACGAGCAGTGATTACTCTGTGTGAAGACCGTAACCCAGCGCTACGACATCCGCGCCGCCTGTGGATAACTCTCCGGAGCGCCCCCGCCCCCACCCCCGCAGGAGTCAGCCGCCGGTGATGCGCCGCTCCGCGACGCCCAGGTGCTCGCCCACCCGATTGACCAGCAGCGTCATCTCGTAAGCGACCTGGCCGATGTCCGCCTCGGCCGCGCTCAGCACGCACAGGCAGCTCCCCGCGCCCGCCGCCATGACGAAGAGGACCCCCTCGTCGTACTCGATCATCGTCTGGCGGACCTCACCGGCCCTGAAATGCCGCCCGGACCCCTTCGCCAGGCTCTGCAGACCGGCCGCGACGGCCGCCAGGTGCTCGGCGTCCTCCCGCGCCAGTCCCGCGCTCGCCCCCGTCACCAGGCCGTCGTTGGACAGCACCACCGCATGCCGCACCTGCTGCACCCTGCGCGTCAGGTCGTCCAGCAGCCAGTCCAGTTGCTTGTCCAGTGCCATTCCCAGCCCCTCCCCGTTGACACGGCCGGCCCGGCCGCGCCCCACCCCTCGTACTCGTGCCGCAAGCCTTCCCCACCAGCGCCTTTGGGGCAAGGAGGATGTCCCCATGGCGAAGAAGATGACTCAAGAGGAATGGCGGGCGTTCGTCTCGCACTCCACCCGCACCGGAAAGCTCTCCACCGTCCGCGAGGACGGGAGCCCGCACATCGCTCCCATCTGGTTCGTACTCGACGGAGATTCCTTCGTGTTCAACACCGGCAAGGACACCGTCAAGGGGCGCAACCTGGCCCGTGACGGCCGGGTCGCGCTCTGCGTGGACGACGACCAGCCGCCCTTCTCGTACGTCGTGCTCCAGGGCCGCGCCGAGATCAGCGGATACGACGACGACGCGGACGCGTTGCTCACCTGGGCGACGCGGATCGGCGCCCGCTACATGGGCGAGGAGCGCGCCGAGTCCTTCGGCCGCCGCAATGCCGTCCCGAGCGAACTCCTCGTCCGGGTCCCGATCGACAAGGTGATCGCCCTCGCCGCAATCGCGGACTGACCGGCCCCACGGGTCGACCAGCCGGCCGGTTCCCACGGACCCCGTTCACACGGACTCCGTTCACACGGAATCGGCCTGCGGCTCCACCGAGTCGAGCAGCCGGGCGGTGTGCACCCGCCCGGCGTACTCGACCAGTCTGATCAGCACTTCCTTCCCCGAGTCCTTGTCCCTCGCGTCACACAGCACCACCGGCGTCCCCTGGTCCAGGTCCAGCGCCCGCGACACGTCGTGCGCCCCGTACCGTCGCGCGTCCGTGAAGCAGTTGACGGCCACCACGAAGGGGATGCGCCGGTGCTCGAAGTAGTCCACCGCCGGGAAGCAGTCCTCCAGCCGCCGCGTGTCGGCGAGCACCACCGCGCCGAGCGCGCCCTGCGACAGCTCGTCCCACAGGAACCAGAACCGGTCCTGCCCCGGAGTGCCGAACAGGTAGAGCGACAGCCCGGACCGGATGGTGATCCGCCCGAAGTCCATGGCCACGGTCGTCGTCGTCTTCTGCGCCACGCCGCCCGTGTCGTCGACCAGTTCGCCCGCCTCGCTCAGCAGCTCCTCCGTCCGCAGCGGCCGGATCTCGCTCACCGCGCCCACCAGCGTGGTCTTCCCGACGCCGAAGCCGCCCGCCACGAGGATCTTCAGCGCGAGGGAAGCCAGTTCGGCGTCCTCCCCGGGGTCCATGTCCGTGTCCACGTCCACATCAATGTCCGGGCCCGGGACCGGTCCGGCAGGTCCGTTGTCATGCTGTCCCATCAAAGCGCTCGCAATCCCTCGATGACTTCACGCAGAATCCGCTCGTCCGGCAGCTGCGCCGGCGGCACCGGCCGGCTCACCTTGACGTGCCCGCCCTCCAGCAGGTCCCCGAGGAGGACCCGCACCACCCCCACGGGCAGGTCGGCGTCGGCGGCGAGCTCCGCCACCGACTGGGTCTCGGCCCGGCAGAGTCCGAGCAACGCCCGGTGTTCGGGGCCGAGCAACGACTCGGCCGCCTCGTCCGTGCCCTCCGGGTCCACCACGACCAGGGCGATCAGGTCGAAGCGCACCCCGTGGGGTCCCGGCTTCGTACGCCCGCCGGTCATGGCGTACGGGCGGACGAGCGGGCCCGCGTCGGCGTCGTACCACTGGCCGTCCATGTCGCGGACCGCCGCCCTCAGCCGGCGGCCGGCGGCCGCGCCGCGAACCGGGGCGGCGTGTAGAGGTGCTCGCCGACCCTCTTCACCAGCCGGGCCATCTCGTAGGCGATCAGGCCGATGTCGGCACTGGCGGCGCTGAGCACGGCGAGACAGGAGCCGTCTCCGGCGGCCGCCACGAAGAGGAAGCCCTCGTCCATCTCGACCATCGTCTGGCGCACGCCCCCGGCGTGGAAATGCCGGCCCGCGCCCTTGGCCAGGCTGTGGAAGCCGGAGGCCACCGCCGCGAGGTGCTCGGCGTCCTCCCGGCTGAGGGCGCTGGAGGCGCCGACCGCCAGCCCGTCGTTGGAGAGGACCACGGCGTGCCGGACCTCTCGGACCCGGCGCACCATGTCGTCCAGCAGCCAGTCCAGCTCGCCGGACCTGCGCACGCCGTCGAGGTCGATCCTCTGGTGTTCGATCATCTCAGTTCTCCTTCGCTGCCTGCGTGGGGGGAGTTCTCCTGGGCGCCGCGGACCCAGCCGGCCCGGTACGCCGCCATCCGGTCCCGGGCCTGCTCCGGACTGCGGCCCGGCGGGTCCTCGGGAAGGCGGACCCCGGCCGGGGCCTTCGGGGCGGGGGCCTCGCGGAGTTGCGGGACGAGGCTGGCCTGGCGCACCCGCCGCGGCAGCTCCGTCACCGAGGCCGAAGGGGCTGAAGGGGCTGAAGGAGCTGAAGGAGCCGACAGGCCCGAGCGGACAGAGGCGGCAGAGGCGCCAGAGGCTCCGGAAGGGGTCGACGCCGCCTGGCCACGGGCGGCCGCGCCGCCGGGAGCGCGCGGCCGCAGCGCTGCCACCGGGGCCGGGCGCGGCTCCTCGGGCGCGGGGGTCGGCTCCGCGGCCGAGATGCCGCGCGGGTCCTCCCGTACCGCCGAGCCGCGCGCGTCCTCCCGTACGACGGTCATGGCGGGCGGGGCCTCCGCCTGCGCCGGCGACTCCGGTGGCGGCGCCGCGGCCGACCGCTCGTGGCCGGGGGCGGTGCCTGGGCCGGGAGCTGGGGCCGAGGCTGAACCGGGGGCGCCGACCGTGAGCGCGCCCTGGAGCATCGAGTTCGGCAGGAGCACCACCGCGGTGGTGCCGCCGTAGGGCGACGTCCGCAGGTGCACCTTCACCCCGTGGCGGGCGGCGAGTCGGCTGACCACGAAGAGCCCGAGCCGGTCGCTGTCGAAGAGGTCGAGCGCCTCGGACTGCTCGATGCGCCGGTTGGCGTCGCCGAGGGATTCGCGGCCCATGCCGAGCCCGCGGTCCTCGACCTCCAGGACGTAGCCGGCGCCGACGGGTTCGCCGCTGACCCGGACCTTGGTGTGCGGAGGGGAGAACTGTGCGGCGTTCTCGATGAGTTCGGCGAGCAGGTGGGTGAGGTCGGCGACGGCGCCCCCGACCACGGCGGCCTCGGCGAGCTGGCGGACCTCGATGCGCGGGTACTCCTCGATCTCGGAGACCGCGGCCCGTACGACGTTCGTGAGGGGGACGGGCATCCGCCAGGCGCGCCCCGGGGCCGCACCCGACAGGATGATCAGGCTTTCGGCGTGCCGGCGCATCCGTGTGGTGAGGTGGTCGAGGCGGAAGAGGTCGCCGAGTTCGTTCGGGTCGTCCGCGCGCCGTTCCATCGAGTCGAGCAGGGTGAGCTGCTTGTGCACGAGGACCTGGCTGCGGCGGGCGAGGTTGACGAAGACGCCGGAGACCCCGCTGGCCAGCTCCGCCCGCTCGACGGCGGCGCTCAGCGCGGCCCGGTGGACGGTGCCGAGCGCCTCGCCGACCTGGGTGATCTCGTCGTCGGCGGGCGGTCCGGGCGGGGTCTCGGCGGTGACGTCGATGTCCTCGCCGGCGCGCAGCCGTTCCATCGCCTGCGGGAGTTTGCGGTGGGCGATCTCCAGGGCCGTGTTGCGCAGCGAGACGAGTTCCACGACCAGCGCGCGGCCGATCCGTACGGAGATGACGAGCGAGGCGGCGACGGCCGCCAGGCCCAGCAGGACGGCGGCGCCGGCCGGGCTGAGCCCGCCTTCGGCGAGCGGGTCGGCCCGCTCGGCGGCAGCGGCGTGCGCCGCTTCCTCGATCTCCCGCATCGAGGCACCGATGCCGGTCTGGGCGGCCTCCCAGCCGGCGGGCGCCCCGCGGCCGTCCTTGGAGGTGCCCGCGGCCAGGGCCCGGTCCTCGGCGCCGGTGAGGTCGGCGTAGGCGGCGCTCTTGGCGACGGACTCCCATGCGGCCTGCTGGGCGGCGGGGAGGTCGCGGGCCGCGGAGTCGGTGAGCGCACGGCGGGTCTCGATGGTGCCGGTCAGCTGCCGAAGCGTTTCGGCGCTGCGCGGGCCCGGTACGGCGAGCAAGGCGTCCTCGCGCGACAGGAGTTCCCCTGCGCGGGCGAATTCGAGCAGGACCCGGGCGTCGGGGCCGAGTTCGGCGTCCTCGCCGCCGGTCAGGGCGCCGCCCACGGCGAAGGCGGAGTCGACCACGCGGGTGTAGATCTCGTAGGCCGCCTCGGGGGTGGCGCGGCGGTCGGTGATGTCCTTGCGGGCCGATTCCAGGGCCTCGGCGGCGACGACGAACGCGCCCAGGCGGACCACGATGTCGGAGCGGTAGTCGCCGGAGTCGGCGACGGTGTGGCGGTCGCCGAGCCGCAGCCGCCGGACGGCGGTGTCGGTGCTGCGGGCCTGCTGGTCCAGGGCGCCCGGGTCGGCGGCGGGGTCGGCGAGGAGGCGGACGGCGGCCCGCCGCTCGGCCTGGAGTTCGGTGACGGCGGCGGCGACGGGCGTGCGTATCTCGGCGTCGGCCTGGTGGATGCGGCTGAGGCGGGCGATGTCCTGGGCGGTGGTGACGGTGGCGAAGCCCCAGAGGGCGAGGAGCGAGACGACCGGGACCATCAGCAGCGAGACGATCTTCGCGCGAACGGTGGCGGGGCGCAGCCGCAGCCGGAATCCGCGGGCGGGCGGGGCGGCCTGAGCGCCCGGGAGGGGCTGGTGGGACCGGTGTTCCGCCGATTCCTCGGCCGGCGGTCCGGCGTGGGCCCGGCGGCCGCGTGCCGGGGGCGCGGGCAGCCGCGGCGCCGCTGCTTCCGGTTTTCTGCGGGGTGTTCGCATGGGCTCCTCGTTCCGGGCGGTGCCTACGGGTGCGGTGGCGGTTCGGTGCGGGTGCAGCGGCGGTGGGGCCGGGCGGGAGTACGGGAACCGGGCGGGCTCAGTGCGCGGTCACGGTGTGCTCCCCGAGATGCCGGGCGGCCGAAGCGGACGCGGCCCGTTCGTCGGCCGTCGGGGAGAGCGCGACGAAGGCGGCGGTGATGAACAGGTAGGAGCCCAGGCCGACGGCGAGCGGGAAGATGAACTGCATGGCGGTGGCGCCGGGAAGGTCCGCGTCCGAGGGGCTGACGCTGACCGCGACGGCCATCATCCCGGTGTAGTGCATGCTGCTGACCGCGGCGCCCATGACGAGCGAGGCGACGGCGACGGCCACCGGTGACTTGATGTTGAGCGCCGCCCACAGGGCCGCGGTGGCCGCGATCACGGCGATGGCGACGGAGAGGCCCACGGTGAGCGGATCGTAGGAGACCTCGCCGTGCAGGCGCAGAGCCGCCATGCCCAGGTAGTGCATGCTGGCGACGCCCAGTCCGGTGGTGAGACCGCCGAGGACGAGCGAGCGGCCGCGGTCCTTGCCGTAGCCGACGGCGAAGACCCCGGCGCCGACGACCAGCATGGCGACGAGCAGGCTGAGGATGGTGAGCGGCACGTTGTAGTGGATCTCGGTGCCGTTGACCTCGAAGCCGAGCATCGCGACGAAGTGCATCGTCCAGATGCCGGTGCCGATGGCGGAGGCCGCGGTGAGGAGCCAGTTGCGGCGGGAGGCGCCCGTCGCGGCGAGCGCGCGGACGGTGCAGCGCAGCCCGAGGGCGGCGCCGATCGATGCCATCACGTATGACAGCACGGGTGTGAGCCACCCGTAGGCGGCGTGGTCCAGATGTCCCAGGTGTCCCATGGCCACCGGACGCTAGTCCGGGTGAGAGCGCGAACAGGGGGCGCATTTCGAAAGACGCTGGAACTGCTGGAATATGACAGAGCTACGTTCATCTTCGATCACACCACGTGCCACCTTGCGCACGGTCCGCAGGCACGCGGGCACGCGGGCGCACGCCGGTGCGGGATCATGGGCGCATGAGCGAAGACCACACACACGTGCAGGAGTTCTTCGGGGCGCGCGCCGCCGACTGGGACCGCAAGTTCCCGGGCGACGGGCCCGCGTTCACCACCGCCGTGGCCGAGTTCGGGCTGCGGCCCGGGGACCGCGTGCTCGACGCGGGCTGCGGCACCGGCCGGGCCATGACCGCGCTGCGGGCCGCCGTGGGACCCGCCGGAACGGTGCTCGGCGCCGACCTCACCCCGCAGATGCTGGCCGCCGCGCAGCGGGCCGGACGGGGTGCCGAGGGCGCCCTGCTGCTCGCCGACGTGGCCCGGCTGCCGTTGCGCGACGGGGTGCTGGACGCGGTGTTCGCCGCCGGGCTCATCGCCCACCTGCCCGACCCCGGAGCGAACCTGCGCGAGCTCGCCCGGGTGGTCCGCCCCGGCGGCCGGCTCGCGCTCTTTCACCCGATCGGGCGAGCGGCCCTCGCCGCTCGCCACGGCCGCGAGCTGACCCCGGAGGACATGCGGGCCGAGCACAACCTCGCGCCGCTGCTGGCGGGTTCGGGCTGGGAGATGACCTCGTACGCCGACGAGGACGACCGCTTCCTGGTGCTGGCCGTGCACCACCCGTGACATGCGTTCGTACGTCGCCGTCGCGCCCGGGATCCGCGGACGCCCCCGGAATCAGGCCGGAGGCTGTGCCTCCGCTCCGGCGGGCCGGCGGGGGTGCGGAACGGGGCAGCCGCCCGAGCCCGGCACCGGGAACGTCCCGAGCTCACCGACGTCGTAGCCGTCGGGGTAGCCCTTGATCTCCGGGTTCTGGCGGGCGTAGTGCGGGTCCCGGCGCGGCGGCAGCAGTCGCACCGCGCGGCCGCGCAGCCGCAGGGCGCCCCGGACCAGCTGCCGGACCCGGGGGCGCGGCGCCTCGTACCGGAAGGCACGCAGCAGCGGCTCGTCGAGGAGGGCGAGGCTCCCGCGGCGCACGGCGGGTGCGAGCGGCGCCGGGTACCAGGAGGCCATCAGGTCGAGCGTGGAGTCGGCGACCTTGCGGGCTCCCTCGTCCCAGCCGAAGTGGGCCTCCTCATAGGCGTTCAGGGTGTCCTCGAACTCCTCGTAGGAGTCCGGGATGTCCGTGATGCCCAAGTGGCGGCCGAGGGTGGCGTAGTAGTTCGCGCAGGCCCGGCGCTCGTGGTGGGTCAGCGCGCGCCAGCCGTAGGCGTCGAGCCAGCGCGTCGGGATCACCACGAAGGTGGACAGGACGTAGCGCATGTCCTCGTTGGAGATGTCGTAGCTGCGGTGCATCTGGTTGACGCGGCGGATCGCGGTGCGCGCGGTGTCGCTCTCGAAGCCGTGCTCGACGACCGCGTCGAGGAGCAGCGCCGTGTCGTCGTACCGCTTCTGCGTCCGGTCGGTGAACTCGGCGGTCTCGGCCAGCAGACCGCCGATGCTGGGCACGGCATATGTCCGGAAGAGGGCGAGTTCCAGGGCCCGGGTGAAGTCCCAGGGGAACTCGTAGGTGGCGGTGAGCCGGTAGATGGCGAGGAAGTCCTTGTCGGGGTCGAGACGGAGGATTTCCCTCAGCCGGTCGTAACGCTGCACCGGGTGTCCCTTTCTGTGGCGGGTTCCCAACTCTACGTGCAGGTAGCAGCCTTGGAAATCGACGCCCGCCAGCTCTCGACGCACGGGTTACCCGCTGGTTAAGGTGCGCCGACGAAAGAGCTACCAGGAGGCCAGGTGTCCGACGACGAGGGTGGCGGCTCCCTGTACGTGCTGACCGCCGTACTGCTGACGCCCGCGCAGTTCCCCAGCATCCTGGGCGACGACTTCCCCGAGGCCTGCTCCCTGCTGGGCGTGGCCCCGGGCGGGGACGGGTACGGGCTGGTGCTCGGCCAGGACGAGGAGGGCGCGCGCTGGACGGTCGTCGTGGACGACGTCTCGCTCGTGGCCACGGCCATCGCCTCCTGGGACTGCGGGATGGAGTACGACCTGTCCCCCGACGAGCGGTCGATCGTGGTCTCGCTGGCGGGCTGGCCGCTGGAGCTGTCGGTGGCGGCGGCGGGGATCCCCGAGCCGCACGATCCGGAGCAGGGTGCGGACGGCACGGGGCGGGTGCCGCTGGCGCCGCCCTCCGCGGAGGCGTGGGGGCCGGTGCAGCGCCGCATGGGCGCGGACCAGATCGCGCGGGAGTGGTCGGACTGGCGCGAGCGCGTGGCCACGGACGGCGGGGCGGCCGCCGCCGCGCACCCCGGGCTCGCCCGGGCGCTGGAGGAGGCCGTGGAGTACACGCGGACCCCGCCGCCGCCGGGCCGGGTGCGGTCCTCCTTCGCCGGCGAGGGGGCTCGGACCCTGCGGGTGGACGGGCCGGGCTGGTCGCTGGTGGGGCGTACCGGCGACACTGCCTTCGTCCTGCTGGACGAGGAGCCGAGCGAGGTGCTCGCCGTCCCCCAGGAGGGGGATCCCGGCCTGCCCGAGCTGCTGACGGCACTGGACCGGGTCGCGGTCCGCCCGGCGTGAAGTCGTCCGGATGTCCACCTGGTGGGACCGGACCCGGTGTGCGGAACTCCGGTCCCCGATCCGAAAGGACGCGTGGCCGAGTTCGGGCCACGGGGTGAATCGCGGCAGCCGAAGTGGGCGACGGTCTTCATCCACGGCCATTACCGGGCAGTTCGCCGACGCCGGGCACGGCGGCGCCACCGGCACCAATGACGCACAATCGAAAAGAATCGGCCAGACGGGCCGAAAATTGCTCTGGATCCCCTCCCTCCGGAATGATCGAATCGGCCAGTCACGCGGCTCAAAGGGTGTGCACCTCACCCCTTCAGCCCATTCCACGACGGAGGCCGCTCTTGAATTCCATGTCGTACCTGGACCTGCACCGGGAAGTCGCGCAGGACATCGATGCGGAGATCGAAACCGCCCTGGAGCGGCTCGGCCCGCTGGCGGTCACCACACGGAACACAGTGGCCAAGCTCTTGAGGCAAAGGAAACTGAGACATCCCCTCTCGGTGCTGCCGCTGCTCACGCACGCCATAGAGACGGGTAGTCCCGGGCCCGCCATCCCGCTGTCCGCCGTGCACCTGCTGTGGTGGACCTCGGCCTGCTACCTCGACGACCTGGCCGACGCGGACGGCGCGTCCATCTCCGGCGAACTGACCGAGAACGAGGCGTTACTCGCCTCCGTCATCACGGGTAACGCGCTCCCCATTCAGATCATCCTGTCGCAGGAACTTCCGGAGGAGGCGCGCAGCGCGCTGATAACGGAGATCCTGAACGGGTGGATCATTGGCGTCGACGGCCAGATCGACGACATGTGCGGGGACATCTGCAGCGCCTCGCGGAAATCGGTGATCGAGACGTATCGCGGCAAATCCGGCGCACCTTTCGGAATGATCACGGCAATGGCCGCGATATTCTCGGGAACGACCGCCGAGAAGGTGGAGCTGTGGCGTGAATTCGGCTATGTCTTCGGCATCCTGTGGCAGATTTTCAACGACCAGGAAGACATCCTGTCCGGTCGTGACGAGGACCTGCTCAACGGCACGGTGACCTACCTCCTCGCTTCCGTGATCGAGGACGCCTCACCCGCTTCCCGCGAGCACGTGCTGGGGCTGTGCTCCGCCGCCGGACGCTCGATTCCGGCCAGGGCGGAACTCGCGCGCCTCCTGCGGACACCCACTGCCCTCGACCGCTACCGGGCGGAGATCGACGGCTTCCGCGCCGAGGCGCACCGCATCCTGGACGAACTGGGCGGCGACGGGACCTACGTGCAGGTGCTCCGGCACCTCGTGGACCACGCCTCGCAGATGCTGCTCGAATCGAACCTCGCGCCGGCCGCGGCGAGCGACGCCGCCTGATCCCGCCGCCAGGGCGGGCCACCCCGAAACGTCCGCGCCGCGGCCGCACCTGCCGGGCTCCGCACCGTACTCGGAGCCCGTGCTGGTGTCCGTATCGCTGCCGCTGCCGTTACCGCTACTGCTACTGCTGCCGCCGTCAGCGGCCGATCTGCTTCCTGGACATGCCCCGCAGACGACGCCGCTGGGAGGAGTCGAGCAGGAGGTACGCCGCAGCCGGCACACCGATCAGGACCAGCAGACCGGCCCAGAACCCCACCGTCCAGAACAACACGATGGCTGCCACGACTCCGGCAACCGCGATCTTTCCGCTCGTGGACATCTGCGGACACCTCCTTCTGCCGTCGACCACTACCCCCTCAACGCGCCGCCACGACCACGCGTTCCCCCGACACCCCAACGGTCTTCAGAGTCGGCTGGTTCGCGGCCCGCCCCCGCCGCCGAGCCACTGCGGTGGGGTACTCTCGGCCGCCTCGCCCCCGGTAGTCAACTTTGAGGAATGCGTGCGTCGCTCCGAGCTCTCCGGCCACTTCCACCACTCCGCCGTCTTCCTCCCCGGCGACCCGGCCCGCACCGGCCGGATCGCCCTCTGGCCGCTGGACGGGGAGTCGGTCGACGCTGCCCGCCTCCGTGCCGAGTCCCGTGCCGGTGTCGGTGCCGAGCCCGGTGCCGGCAGCGTCGAGGAACTCACCGTGGTCACCCCCGACCTGGGCCGGACCCCCGTGACCGCGCTCGTGCTGCCCGTGGCCGAGGCCCTGCCCCTGCTCACGCGGGCCCGGGCCGCCGCGGCGTCGGCAGCCGGCGCCGCGACCGGCGACACCAGCCGCACCGGCACCTCCGGCACCTCCGCACCCTCCGGCGCGGCGTTCTGGGGCGCCGCCGCGCTGCTGGCCCTGCGGTTCGTCGCGCAGGGCCGGCTCCTGCCCGGGCTGAGCCCCGCCGGCCACGACGCCTGGCGGATCGGCCCGTTGGACGCGGCCGACCTCGACGAGGTCCGGGAACTGGCCGCCGCCATGCCACCCGGCGCCCACTGCGTCCCGCTGGACGCGGACGGGCCGCCCCGGCTGCCCACCCCGGAGCCGCTGCTGCGCGCCTTCCTCGATGCCGTCGCCGACACCCTCCCCCGCTCCCCCGCCGCCGCCGAGGCCGCCGGCGGACCCGCCTTCGCCGCCCGGCCACCGCGCCTCCATCCCGAGCTGCGCGACTGGGCCGCCGAGGTGGCCGCCGGCCATGACGCCGGGGTACGGATCTCCCTGCGGATCGAGCTCGACCAGAGCCTCGACCAGGCCCTCGGCCGAACCCCGGACGCAGCCCGCGACCAGGGCGGGAACGGCCGGGCCCGCACAGCCGGCGCTCCCGCCTTCCGCGCGGTCCTCCAGATGCACGGCCTGGCCGACTCCGCCGTGGTCGCCGATGCCGCGGACGTCTGGGCCGGATCCGGAGCCGCCGCGACCGCCTTCCCGCCCGGCGCCCGGATGGACGCCCTCCGCGCCCTGCGCCGCGCCGCCCGGCTGTGGCCCGCGCTGACCCCGCTGCTCGGCGCGGCCGTGCCGGACGCCGTCGGGCTCGCCGACGAGGAGGTCGTGGAGCTGCTCGGCGAGGCCGCCGCCGCGTTGGCCGCCGAGGGGGTCCAGGTGCACTGGCCGCGCGGACTCGCCCGCGACCTGAGCGCCCGCGCCGTCGTGGGCTCCCCTGACTCCGTGGGACCCGACCTCCCGTCCGGTCTGCTCTCCCCCGGGTCCCTGCTCTCCTTCAGCTGGCGCCATGCCCTCGGAGACCAGGGCGACCTCACCCGCGCCGAGCTCGACCACCTCGCCGAGGCGAAGCGGCCCCTGGTCCGGCTGCGCGACCAGTGGGTCCTGATCGACCCGGCCGAAGCCCGCCGGGCGCGCGCCCGCCAGGACCTCGACGTCACGGCCGCGGACGCGCTGGCCGCCGTACTCACCGGGTCGGCGGAGATCGGGGGCAAGCGGGTCGACGTGGAGGCCACCGGTGCGATGGAGCGGCTGCGTGCGCGGCTCACCGCCGATCCACGGGCCGACGACGAACTCGCCGCACCGCCCGAGCTGCGGGCCACCCTGCGCGACTACCAACTGCGCGGCCTGCGCTGGCTGGCCCGGATGACCTCGCTGGGCCTCGGCGCCTGCCTCGCCGACGACATGGGCCTCGGCAAGACCGTCACCCTCATCGCGCTCCACCTGCACCGCAACCGGGAGGACCCCGCCACCGCCGGGCCCACCCTGGTGGTGTGCCCGGCCTCGCTGCTGGGCAACTGGCAGCGGGAGATCGAGCGGTTCGCGCCCGGCACGCCCGTGCGCCGCTTCCACGGTCCCGGCCGCAGCCTCGCGGGCCTGACCGGTCCCGCCGAACCCACTGGTCCCGCCGGTTCCGCCGGTTCCGCCGGGGGCTTCGTGCTCACCACGTACGGCACGATGCGCCTGGACGCGCCCGTACTCGCCGCCACCTCCTGGGGCATGGTCGTCGCCGACGAGGCCCAGCACGTCAAGAACCCGCATTCCTCCACGGCCAAGGCCCTGCGCACCATCCCGGCCCGCGCCCGCGTGGCCCTGACCGGCACCCCCGTCGAGAACAACCTGTCCGAGCTGTGGGCCGTCCTCGACTGGACCACGCCCGGGCTCCTCGGCCGCCTCGGTACCTTCCGATCCCGCTACGCCGAACCCGTCGAGAGCGGCCGCGACCCGCAGGCGGCGGCCCGACTGTCCGCGCTCGTACGGCCGTTCCTGCTGCGGCGCAAGAAGTCCGACCCCGGCATCGCGCCCGAGCTGCCGCCCAAGACCGAGACCGACCACACCGTGTCCCTCAGCCGCGAACAGACCGCGCTCTACGAGGCCGTCGTACGCGAGACGCTCGCCGCCATCTCGGAGGCGGACGGGATGGAGCGGCGCGGTCTCGTCGTCAAACTGCTGACCTCCCTCAAACAGATCTGCAACCACCCGGCCCACTTCCTCGGCGAGCACGGCTCCGGGGAACGCGGAGACCGGGGAACCGCCGACGCCGCCGCCCGCTCCGGCAAGCTGGAGCTCCTCGACGAACTCCTCGACACGATCCTGGCGGAGGGCGGCTCGGTCCTCGTCTTCACCCAGTACGTGGCGATGGCCAGGATCCTGGAGAAGCACCTCGCCGGCCGCGGGATCACCTCGCAGCTGCTGCACGGCGGGACGCCGGTGCCGCGCCGCGAGGAGCTGGTCGACCGGTTCCAGGCGGGCGAGGTCCCCGTCTTCCTGCTGTCCCTGAAGGCGGCGGGAACCGGCCTGAACCTCACCCGGGCCGGGCACGTCATCCACTTCGACCGCTGGTGGAACCCGGCCGTCGAGGAACAGGCCACCGACCGCGCCTACCGCATCGGCCAGACCCAGCCCGTACAGGTCCACCGGATCATCGCCGAAGGCACCGTCGAGGACCGCATCGCCCGGCTCCTGGAGCGCAAACGCGCGCTCGCCGACTCCGTCCTCGCGGGCGGCGAGGGCGCGCTGACCGAACTGACCGACGCCGAACTGGCCGAACTCGTGGCGCTCCGCGCGCCCCACGGGGAGTGAGCGATGAACACCCGCGACCCGTACGACAAGCACGACTCGGCCTCGGACGACTCGCACGCGAGACACGCGAGGCACGAGAGGCACGAGAGGCACGAGAGGACGTTCCCGGCGCTCCCGCCCGCCCCCGGCCGCTCCTTCGCCCGCACCTGGTGGGGCCACGCCTGGCTGCGCACCCTGGAGGACAGCGCGCTCGACGGGGAGCAGGTCAGGCAGGGGCGCCGGTACGCGCGCTCGGGCGCGGTGGGCGCGGTCTCGGTGCGCCCCGGCGGGCTCACGGCCGTGGTGCGCGACCGGGACGGCACGGCACACCGGACGGACGTACTCGTGCAGGAGTTCACGGAGGCGGAATGGGACCGGCTGCTGGGTCTGGCGGCCGCGGAGTCGGGGTACATCGCGGCGCTGCTGGACCGGGAGGTGCCGCCCGAGCTGGCCGAGGACGCGGCGGCCGCCGGGGTGGACCCGCTCCCCGGCATCGGGGACCTCGATCCGCGCTGCGACTGCGGCGAGTGGGACCACTGCCCGCACACGGCCGCGCTCTGCTACCAGGTGGCCCGGCTGCTGGACCAGGACCCGTTCGTGCTGCTGCTCCTGCGCGGCCGGGGCGAGCGGGAGCTGGTGGACGAGCTGGAGGAGCGGAGCACGGCGGGCGCGGAGGCTCCCCGGGTGCCGCCCGCCGACGCGGGTGTGCCGGCGGCGCAGGCGTACGAGGCGCAGGTGGCGCTCCCCCCGCTCCCCCCGCTCCCCCCGCTGCCCCCGCTGCCCCGGCTGCCGGACGCGCCGGGGCAGCCGCCGACCCTGGACACCGAGGGCGAAGCGGAGCCGGAACTCGACGTGGACGCCGTGGAGTTCCTTGCACAGGCAGCCGCGACGGAGGCGTACCGGCTGCTGGCGGAGGCTCTGGCTCCGGGCCACGCCGACCGCATCGCGCCGGCCCCGCTCACGCTTGCCGAAGACGCCGTACGCCTCACGCGCGAGGCCGATGACGTCCGGGTCCGCTCCCGCCTGGCCGCGGCTACCGGACGCAGCCGGGCCGACATGCGCCTGGCCGTACTCGCCTGGGGCTTCGGTGCGGCCCCTGGCCTGGCGGCGCTGGAGGAGGACTGGACGCCGGACCGGACGACGCTGGCCCGCGCCCGTGCGGCCCTGGCCGCTGCCTGGGCGGACGAGGAGGCTCCGGTTCTCCGCCGGGTCCGCGCCCGATGGACGGAGGCGGGCAGCGGCCGCCAGCTCCGGCTGGGCCGGGAGGGGCGCTGGTGGCCGTACCGCCGCGAGGCGGACCGGTGGGTCCCGGCGGGCCCGTCGGCCCCGGACCCGGCCTCGGCGCTGGAGGCCGGTCCCGTCGAGTGAGGTTCTGCCACTGCCCGGCCGACGTGGCGCGGAGGCGGTGGCCGACGTACGGCTTGCCGGGGCCCGCAGCCGGTACGACGATGGAGCGCTCCGGGTACCGCGGCACGACGGGAGGGTGACATGGGCGATCCGTCGGTGGCGCTGCCGGGCGGGGCCGATCCGGCCCTGCGCACGCGCGAACTGCGGCGGGCGCACGCCGCGTTCACGCGCGACGGGCGGGTCGAGGCACCGGTCCGGGCGGTCATCGCGCGGTCCTGGCGGCGGTGCGCGCGGGCCCGGCTCAGCCCGGAGTGCGCACCCCGGGTGGAGCTTGCGGAGGCGGAGCTGCGGTCGTACCGCGAGGAGCACCCGCTGGCCCGGGCGATGCCGCTGTTCCGGGACCTCGTCGGGGCGTTCGCCGCGCACGGGGCGCATCTCCTGGCGGTGTGTGACGCGCGGGGCAGCCTGCTGTGGGTGGAGGGCGAACCGGGCACGCTGCGGCGGGCGGAGCGGCTCGGTTTCGTGCCGGGTGCGCGCTGGGCGGAGACGGCGATGGGCACCAACGCGCCGGGCACGGCGGTCGCGGTGGGCGAGCCGGTGCAGGTCTTCGGGGCCGAGCACTTCAGCCGCCGGGTGCACCCGTGGACCTGTGCGGCGGCCCCGGTGCGCGATCCGCGGACGGGCAGGGTGCTGGGCGCGGTGGACATCACCGGCGGTGACGGCCTCGCCCACCCCCACTCCCTCGCCTTCGTGCAGGCGGTGGCCCGGGCGGCGGAGGCCCAGCTGACGCTGCTCGCCCCCGGCCCGCCGGCCTCCCGGGACAGCCTGACGGCGCTCGGCCAGGACGAGGCGCTGCTGGTCACGAGCGGGCGCAGGATCAGGCTCGGCCGGCGGCACAGCGAGATCATGGCCCTGCTCGCGCACCATCCCGAGGGCTTGTCGGGCGAGGAGCTGGCCATCGCCCTGTACGAGGACGAGTCGGTGTCACCGGTGACGTTGCGCGCCGAGGTGTCCCGGCTGCGCGCCCTGCTCGGGCCCGCGGCGCCGCTCTCGCGGCCCTACCGCGCGGCCGGTCCGCTGGCCGCCGATTTCACCGCGTTGACCCGGCAGTTGGCCGCCGGAGCGGTCTCCGCGGCGCTGCACCACTACCCGGGGCCGCTGCTGCCCGCCTCCACGGCTCCCGGCATCGTCCGGCTGCGCCGGCGGATCGAGGACCAGGCGCGGGCGGCCGTGATCGCCCGGGCCGATGCCGGTCTGCTGACCGACTGGGTGTGCAGCCCGTGGGGCGCGGACGACCTGGAGGCGTGGCGGGCGCTGGCGGCGGCGCTGCCTCCGGCGGACCGGTCGGCCGCGCTGGCCCGCGTACGCGCCCTGGACCATGAGCTCGGTGCGCGAGGGGACGGCGTGGCGGTGGCGGCACGGCGCCCTGGGCCGCGTGCAACGTATCCGCAACCTGCCCGCTCCTAGCCTCCGTTCGAGCGCCGTCCGACGGTGGCCGGCGCCCGGCAAAGGGGAGGACACCATGGCCCGTTACGCTGCGCCCGGTACCGAGGGATCGCTCATGTCGTACGCGTCCCGCTACGACCACTTCATCGGCGGCGAGTACGTCGAGCCCGCCCGCGGCCGGTACTTCGAGAACCCCTCCCCCGTCAACGGTCAGCCCTTCACCGAGGTCGCGCGCGGCAGCGCCGAGGACGTGGAGCGGGCGCTGGACGCGGCGCACGCGGCCGCGCCCGCGTGGGGGCGGACCTCCATCACCGAGCGGTCGACGCTCCTGCTGCGGATCGCGGACCGGATGGAGCAGAACCTGGAGTCCCTCGCCCTCGCCGAGAGCTGGGAGAACGGCAAGCCGATCCGCGAGACGCTGGCCGCCGACATCCCCCTCGCGATCGACCAGTTCCGCTACTTCGCGGGGGCGCTGCGCGCGCAGGAGGGGGCGCTCAGCCAGATCGACGAGGACACGGTCGCCTACCACTTCCACGAGCCGCTGGGCGTGGTCGGCCAGATCATCCCGTGGAACTTCCCGATCCTGATGGCCGTGTGGAAGCTCGCCCCGGCCCTGGCCGCCGGCAACACCGTGGTCCTGAAGCCGGCCGAACAGACCCCGGCCTCCGTCCACTACTGGCTGAGCCTGGTGTCCGACCTGCTGCCGGCGGGCGTGGTGAACATCGTCAACGGCTTCGGTGAGGAGGCCGGCAAACCGCTCGCGTCCAGCCCGCGCGTGGCGAAGATCGCCTTCACCGGCGAGACCGCGACCGGGCGGCTGATCATGCAGTACGCGGCCGAGCACCTGAAGCCGGTCACCCTGGAGCTCGGCGGCAAGAGCCCGAACCTCTTCTTCGACGACATCTGGTCGACGGACGACGACCTGCGCGACAAGGCCCTGGAGGGCTTCGCCATGTTCGCGCTCAATCAGGGCGAGGTGTGCACCAGCCCGTCGCGCGCGCTGATCGAGCGGGGCCGGTACGGGGACTTCCTCGACGCGGCCGTGGCCCGCACCGAACTGATCGTGCCGGGGCACCCGTTGGACACGGACACGATGATCGGCGCGCAGGCCTCCGAGGAGCAGCTGAAGAAGGTCCTGTCGTACGTGGAGATCGGCCAGCGGGAGGGCGCGAAGGTCCTCACGGGCGGCGGGCGCATCGACCACGGCGGCGACCTGGCCGGGGGCTACTACGTCCAGCCGACCATCTTCGAGGGCGACAACCGCATGCGGATCTTCCAGGAGGAGATCTTCGGCCCGGTGGTGTCGGTGACCTCGTTCCAGGACTTCGACGACGCCGTACGGATCGCCAACGACACGGCGTACGGTCTGGGCGCGGGTGTCTGGACCCGCGACATCAACACGGCCTACCGCGCCGGCCGCGCGATCCAGGCGGGCCGGGTCTGGACGAACTGCTACCACGCCTACCCGGCCCACGCCGCCTTCGGCGGCTACAAGCAGTCCGGCATCGGCCGCGAAACCCACAAGATGATGCTGGAGCACTACCAGCAGACGAAGAACCTCCTGGTCTCGTACTCCCCGAAGCGTCTCGGCTTCTTCTAGAGGCACGAAGTAGGGCGCCTGACCTGGCCTTTCGCCCGTCAGGCGCCTTCGACTCGACTCGCTCGCAGCCAGTCACGATTTACACCGTTCCCCCCAGTTCCTCCCACCCGCATCCCGCGACCCAAGCTGGGTGAACCGGCGCTCATCAACACCTCGGACCCGATCGGCGTAGCTGATCTCGACCGCCCCAAGTTCATCGACAGTTCCGCCATCGGTGAACCACAGTCGATACAGAGGCGGGTGGTGATCGCCCGACAGCGGAAAGGCTCAGCGGCGCCAATGCCCGAAAGTCATCGGATCTCGTTCTCGGGGTGCTGGTTGTCGTAGGCCCGGCGGGCACGGGCGATGCCGTCTCGGTGCTCCAATGACCAGTCCGCAAGCGCCTTGACGAGGTGGGTGAGGCTCGCGCCGGTCTCCGTGAGTCGGTAGTCGACCTGAGCAGGCACGGTCGGATACACGGTCCGAAGGACCAGCCCATCTCGCTCAAGGCGTCGCACCGTCAGTGTCAGCATCCGCTGGGAGATCCCATCGATGGCGCGCTGGAGTTGCCGAAAGCGCCGCGGCCCGTTGGCGAGTTCGACAATGACAAGGACCGACCACTTGTCCCCGACCCGGTCGAGGACGTCCCGGATCCCGCAGTCCGGGTGGTCCGGCTGGCCGCACGGCTCGAGCTCGGCGGCTCCAGCGGTTACATCGGTGTGCGTCACTGACACGAAACTGCCTCCTTGTGAGCCGACCGCGGCCGGTTGAAGATCTCACCGTAGTTACCGAAGAGAACCACGGTAGGAGACAGAGCCAAAATGATCATGGTGACCGGCGCCAACGGACAGCTCGCTTCCCTCACACTTCAAGAGCTGGCCAAGCGCGATGCGCCCGCAGTGGGCGGGAGTCGATCGCCCGTCGACGGACAGCGCCGCCTCGACTTCGATGACCTTGCGACCCTCGACCTCACTGGAGTTTCCACGCTGGTCTTGGTGTCGGCGGGGTACGCCGAGGACGACCAGGTCGTTGCTCGTCACCGGGCCGTTCTTGACGCTGCGAGCCGCGACGGCGTCGCCCACGTGATCTACACCAGCCTGACCGGGGCCGGTGATCACCTCGGGTTCGCGCTCGCCCACCGGGCCACTGAGCAGATGGTCAAGGCCAGCGGACTCGTGTGGACGATCCTACGCAACGGGCTCTACGCGGAGCTGTTCGGTGCGCTGCTGACCTGGACACCCGATGGCCTGGAATCAGCGTTCGACAAGGGTGCACTCTCCGCAGTGGCGCGGGCTGACCTGGCCGCAGCCGCAGCCATCGTCGCCGGCAACCCGACCGCGCACGCGGGGAAGACCCATGAGCTGGTCGGTGAACCGATCACCGTCACCGAGGTTGCCGAACGCCTTGGCGTCGCTCACCGGGCAATCGGACTCGGCAAGTACCGCAAGCGGCTGCTCACCGATGGCACCCTGTTGCCGTTCCAGCCGCCGATGCTCGCCTCGATTGCGAGCGGTGTCCGACATGGGTTCCTCAGCAACACCAACCCCGACCTCGTGCAGCTGCTCGACCGACCGCTCACCGACCCGCTCACCGTCGCCGCGGACACGACAGCGGCGATGCACCCCGGCGCACGCTGACGCGGATGGTCCATCGCAACGCGCCGCTGTCCCCCGAAGGGCGCCGCCGGCTGGTCGAACGCTGCCATACCCGACCCATCGCGCACGTGGCCGCCGAGACGGGCATCTCTCGCGCGTACGCATCCGGGTGGGTCAACCGCCGCCTACAAAATGGGGAGCTCGGCCTACTGGATCGCTCATCAGCTCCTCACCGCCGGCCGACTGCGACCGATGCCGGCTTCGTCGCTCGGATCGACACCCTGCGGCGCACAAAGAAGTGGTCTGCTGCCGGCTCGCCCTCGGGCTGAACCGCCGCAAGTGCATCGACTCGAACGGCGACTCAAGCCGCGAGCCGCGAGCCGCGAGCCGCGAGCCGCGAGCCGCGAGCCGCGCAAGATCATCGCCCGCCGGCCCGGCCACATGGTCCATATCGATGTGAAGAGAGTCGGCCGGATCCCCAACGGCGGCGGACTTCGGCGTCCTGCACCTTGGCGCATGCACGGTCGTGGCCGCCACCGCGATCGCGTTCATGCACATCGTCCGCGCCTGGTTCGCGGCGCATGGGATCACCCGCAAGACGATCCTCCTTTGCCGGGCGTAGGGTGGCTCGTCGGGCTTATCGGGTGACGGCGAGGGGACGGGCGGCGAGTGGCGACGCGGGGTGCCGGTGATGAAGCGCCAGAGGCCCTGCGGTCGTTCCCGACGATCGTCAAGGACGAGCTGATCCGGTGCTTCACCCTCACCCCTGCGGACAGGGCGTCCCTGCAAGAGTTCCGCCGGGCTCAGAAGGTGCTCGGCGCCGCTGTACAGCTCCTTGCCCTGCCCCGGCCGGGCGGCGTCCCCGACGATGAGCCCGCTGCTCCGGCTGCGGCGGTCGGCCGCATGGCCCGCCGGGACGGTGCCACCCGGTGAAGGCTGTGACCCAGCAGACCGGGCTCATCGGCCTCCTGCGCGTTCGCAAGGTCCGCCTTCCGCTCGTCGCCCAGACGGTCTCCGTCTTCGGGGACATGGCCCTCCTCGTCACCCTGGCCATCTGGGCGAAGGAGCTCACCGGCAGCAGTTCGGCTGCGGGCGTCGTCATCCTCGCGCTCGGTACGGGGAGTCTGACGGGGCCGGTGACCGCGCGATGGATCGACGCGCACCCACCCCGGAGGTGGCTCATCGCGGCCAATCTGGCCGGCGCCGCGGTCACTCCCGCCCTGCTGCTTGTCCACAGCGCGGGCGGCGTCTGGATCATCTATGCCGTCGCCTTCCTGTACGGCCTCATCGGCACGGTGGTCTCGGCTGCGCTCACGGCCTACCTCAAGGAGACCGTGCCGCCCGAACTGGCCGTTCCCGTCAACGTGGAGTTCCGGGCGCTCACGGAGCTGATGCGGATCGCAGCGCCGGCCGCGGGAGCGGGGCTCTACGCCCTCACTGGAATACAGGCCGTGGTCCTGATGGACATCGCCTCGTTCACCGCAGCGGCGATCCTGTTCAGCCGGTGCGCAACGTCCGAACCGAAGGGAACCGGTTCCGCCCCACCGCAGGGCTTCGGCGAAGGAGCCCGTGCGCTGCTCACGGACCGACGTCTGCGAACCGTCGTACTCCTGGTACTGGGTGTCCACCTGGTTCAGGGCTTCGCGCAGACCCTCGGCTTCCTGATCGCCGACGCCCTGGGCCGCGATGCGAGTCTCGTCGGTGTCTTCGTCACCGTCCAGGCCTCGGCCGCGTTCGTCATGACGCGGTTCCAGCGGATCAGGGCTCTCAGTCCCCCGGCTCTGGCCAGAACGGGCGTGCTGGTGGCGGCGGTCGGCTACTCGATCCTCCTCGTGCCCAGTCTGCCGACGGCCATGGCCGCCTTCGTGGGCGTCGGTGCCGGATTGCCTCTCATCCTGATCGCCTTCGCCAGTGCTCTGCAGATCTACGGTCCCGAGGAGTCGACCGGTCGTCGAGCCCTGGCGGGGTACTCGGTGCTCGGACTGGTCCAGGTGATCTCCATCGCCTCGGGCGCGGCGCTCGCCCTTTTCGCCTCCTGGCAAGTGCTGGTGCTGATCATGGCGATCGCCCTGTTCGGCCTGGGTGCTGCGCCGATGCGGGTCCGCTCCGGGCAGCACACGGTACGAGCATCCCGGCCGGCACGCCTCACACAGCGCGCAGCTGACGAGGAAGGGTCTGCGGCTCGAAGCCACGGCCCTACCTCGTCCTGAACGGCTTCGACAACGGGGCGCCACATGCAGGTCATGCCACCCCGACACCGCCCGCCAACTCGGCGACCGACAGACCGACTCCGGCTGACAGCGTTCACAGACGCGCCGTACCCACACTCCGCGCCGTTTGTACGAGACCGCGCATGAGGTCGTTCTCCGTCTCGGTGCGCCATACCAGGCCCCACCGTAGGGACCGTTCCTCTTCGGTTGGAAGGCGTTCTCCCAGGGAGCGGGCACGGGCGTCGCCGGTGACAGCACCCCGAAGTCGGCCAGGTGCTCCAGCGACGCCGAGTCCCGCCCGGCCAAGGGATGGTGAACGCCCACGCCGAGTACCTGCGGTTCGGAAAACAGCACGGGGCCGGTGGTGAGGTCGGCCTCGTCCATCGGAAACCAGGCGATCAGCACATCCGGATCCCCTCGGCGTAGCGGTCCGAAGGGGTCCTGGGATGCGCTGTGGCGCATCCGTAGTTCGCAGTGGGGATGGCGGGAGCGGAAGGCCGCCCAGAACGGCTTGAGGTCGTGGCCGTTGGTGTTCACCATGCCGATGCGGAGCACAGCGGCCACGCCGCGGGCGGCCATCCTGGCTCTCTGCAGGCTGTGAAGCAGACCGGCGTAGACCGGCCGCAGGTCGTCCCGCAGTTGCTCCCCCAGAGGGGTCAGGCGAACGTTGCGACGGGCGGAGCGATCGAACAACACACCGCCGATGCGGCGTTCCTGTTCCTTGATGGCCTGGCTGACCCTGGCCTGGGACACGTGCAACCGGACCGCAGTACGGCCGAAGTGCATTTCCTCGGTCAAGGTCAGGAAGATCTCGATGTCACGTATTTCCACCGTGCCAGGCACCCGTTCGTCCCTCCTGGCCGGTGTGAGATAACCCGGAGGTGATCGGACGATAAGCGATCCGATCTTGATGGGGATGACCGGGTGCGTGAGCCTGGGAACTGCCGGCACCCGCCCGGCCGGACGATCCAGGAGGGACACGATGAACGACTCGTCCACCTGCGACCCGACGGCGATGTATGCGATGCACGAGGCGCTCCGGCGCGAACTGCGGTATCTCGCGCAAGCCGCCGGTCGGCCCGTCCGCGAGCCTTGCAACTGCCCTACCCGATCGGCGGGCTGGGCCCTTCTGAAGAAGGCCCTGCACGCCCACCACGCGGCCGAGGACGAGGCGTTGTGGCCGGTCTTGCGCGATGCCCTCGCGGGGCGGTCCAGCGAGCTGGCCCTGCTTGAGGCGATGGAAGCCGAGCACGCCGCCCTCGATCCGCTCGTGCACGCTGTCGACGAGGTGGCGGCCGCCGCCCGGACAGGCTCGGGCAGTGGCGCGGACCTGCTCGGCCATCTCCTCGACTCCTTTGTGACAGGCCTGGCCGGGCACCTCCGCCACGAAGAGGAGGCCGCCCTCCCGCTGGCCAAGGCGTTCCTCACGCCGGACCAGTGGACGCGCTTCGGCCGAGTGCACACCCAGCGGATCGGAACGGACGCTGCGGAAATACTCCCGTGGCTTCTCGACGGAGCCGACCCTCGGACGTCCACGGCGCTGCTCTCGGCCCTGCCCCCATCCGCACGGCGCGCGTACGACCAGTACTGGCAGCCCGCCTACGCGGCACTCGACCGGTGGAACACCCCGGTCCCGGCCTGAAACCTCGCTCGCCCCACACGCCTCGCGCCCAGCGAACTTTGGAGTATCCGCATGTCCATCACCGTCGTCGTCACCGTTCTGACCGCTGTCTGGGTCGGCTTCTCCGGCCTGTCCCTGATGCGCAGAGCCCAATTCGTCGTGGAACCCCTCGTGCAGTACGAGGTGCCCCGACCCTGGTGGACCCCGCTCGCCCTGGCCAAGCTCGCCGGCGCGGCCGGCCTGCTGATCGGGTTGGCCCTGCCGGCGGTCGGGGTGCTCGCCGGGGCGGGCCTGGTGCTCTATTTCCTCGGCGCTGTCGTCACCGTGTTGCGGGCCCGTTCGTACAAGACCGTCGCCTTCCCCCTGCTCTATCTCGCTCCTGTCACGGCCACCCTTGCCCTGGGTCTCACTGCATGACACCCGCACGACACGGCTCAGGCCGTGCCGAGACGAGGCGTCGGACACGGGGCTGCCGCGTCGACCATGCGGCTGCCTGAACCGCGCCGCGAACCACCGGCCCGCCGCTGCACCGTAGCCCGTCCTGCCCCGTCCTGCCCTGCCCTGCCCTGCCCTGCCCTGCCCTGCCCTGCCAACCACAACGAAAGAGCACACGATGCGCGCTTTCCCACGCCTGCCTCTGGCTGCCGCCACCTTGGCCACTCTCCTGATCGCCACCCCAGCGTTCGCGCACACGGCCACCGCCTCGCCGCGAGCACACCAGTGGGCGGCCGGCTGGAGCACGGCCGTCCAACGTCCCTCCCAGAGCTGGTACCCGACCTGGGCGGAGGCGGGCTTCCACAACCAATCCGTACGTCAGACCGTGAGAGTGGGCACTGCCGGTTCCGACCTGCGCGTACGCCTGTCCCACGCCTTCGGAACGACCCCGCTGCGACTGACCGGTGCCACGGTCGGCATATCCACCGGGGGCGCCTCTGTCCGACCCGGGACCGTCCGCACGCTGACCTTCGACGGTTCCGCCTCTCCCTCGATCCGGCCCGGGGCGCGACCGGCCAGCGACCCGGTACGACTGCCGGTGAAGGCGGGTGACCGGCTCAGCGTCACTCTGTTCTTCAACGGTCCCTCGGGCCCTGCCACCTTCCACAACGTGGCGATGGAGACCGCGTACCGGGCCGACGGCGACCACCGCGCAGACGTGAGCGCGGACGCGTTCGTGCAGGAGAGCTCGTCCTGGTACTTCCTCGAAGGCGTCGACGTCGCCGCGAAGCCGGCGGGAGGGCGGCGGGACGCGGTCGTCGCCTTCGGCGACTCCCTCACCGACGGCGCAGCCTCGACGCCCGGAGCCGACAACCGCTATCCCGACCAGCTCTCCCGCCGCCTGTCGGCCGAGGGGCGTCAGCGCCCGGTCCTCAACGCCGGCATCGGCGGCAACCGAGTACTGAGCGACTCCGCGTGCTTCGGTGAGAAGGCCACGACCCGGTTCCGCCACGATGTCCTCGACCAGACCCGAGTGGGCACTGTGATCGTGCTGGAGGGAACCAACGACATCCTCATGGGCGAGACCGCCGCGAACGCCTGCACCACCACGAACAGGCGCGTGACGGCCGCCGAGTTGATCGAGGGCCACCGCGCGCTGATCCGCGCTGCCCACGCCCGGGGGGTCACGGTCATCGGCGCGACGCTTCCGCCCGGCAAGGGCCTGGAGAGCGGAACCCCCGCCGAGACCCGCGCCGCGCTCAACCAGTGGATCCGCACCAGCGGCGCGTACGAAGCCGTCGTGGACTTCGACCGCGTCCTCGCCGATCCCCTCAACCCCGAACAGCTGCTCCCCGCCTACGCCAGCAAGGACGGACTCCACCCCAACGACGCCGGCTACCGGGCAATGGCCGATGCTGTGAACCTGGATTCCCTGTAGCCCCTTTCACCGAGCCGCCGCACTTGCCACGCGCCACCGGCACGCCGACCAAGGGAGACGACCCCCATGACCACCGCCCATGCGCACTACGACCGGCTGCTCGCCACGCACTACACGTGGATGCTCGGCAGCGACATTCACTCGGTCGCCCGCGACCAGGCCGCGCTCCTTCAAGGGCTTGGAGTACGGCCCCTGGCGGACGGGGACGCTGCCATCGACCTCGGATCCGGGCCCGGCCCGCAGACCCTGGCTCTGGCACGCCTCGGCTTCTCCACCGTCACGGCCGTGGACCTCAGCCGGGCCCTGCTCGACGAACTCGTCGGGCATGCCGAGACCGCCGGCTTCGCGGGCGCCGTACGCACCGTGCGCGCCGACATCCTGGATGCCCTCCCCCACGTTGCCGGATCAGGCACCGCGGCCGCGATCGTGTGCATGGGCGACACCTTGACCCACCTGCCCAGCCGCGGCGACGTCCGCTCCCTCCTGGACAGCGTGGCGTGTGCCCTACGCCCCGGTGGACACCTCGTGGTGACCTTCCGCGACCTCACCGGGGAGCTCCGCGGCGATGACCGGTTCCTCCCCGTACGCTCCACCGAGGATCAACTGCTCACCTGCTTCCTGGAGTACGTCGACGACGACACGGTCATGGTCCACGACCTGCTCCACACCCGCTCGGAGGGGGAGTGGCGTCTCCAGGTCGGCAGCTACCCCAAACTGCGACTGGCTTCGGACTGGCTGAGCGGCGAAGCCCGGCGCGCCGGCCTGCAGGTCCAGCACGCTGCTGCGGGCCCCCGGGGCATGCGCATCCTCCACGCGATCAAGCCGGCCGGGGGCGAGAGCTCCCCCACGGGTAGTCGGTGAGCAGCCCTCAGCGCGCGGCTGTGGGCGGCACATGAACGGGCGCCCGCCGTGCCGGCCGAGCCGCTCGCGGTTGGCGGCCTGGTCCGCAGGCTGCGGGATCACCACCCGGATCCCCCGCCGACGCAGGTGGCGGCGGATCGCCCGGGACGTACGCCTTGTCGGCCAGGCCGCGTCCGGCGTCATCCCGCGGTGCCACCCTCCGGCGGGAGCGGTCCGGTCACGTCGATGTCGGCGTCCCCCCGGCGGGCGGCAGTCGCCGAACGTTCCCACTCTCCCCGCCCCACCCACGCGCAACGCGCAGCAAGATCCGGACTAGCAGGATCCCCGTCCGATCAGGGACGTTGTTAGGTTGACATGCTCCTACGGCGTATCCCAGTCCTGGTGGTCAGCAGCCTGTCTGCCGTGAGCGGTCCGGCCCCGCAAGCGACGCGTCGAGCCAACGCGGCCTGTCGCTACTCGTCCTCGAACGCCTCCAGCAGGTCGCTCCGGTCTTCCTGTTCGGATCCGGTCTCAGGGCTTGAGCCGGAGCGTGGCTCCGACCCTGACGATCCGCTGGCAGAACCCTGCCGGCAGGCGGGAGATGAAGTCGATCGCGTAGGCGTCGGGCCCGACGAGAACGCGGCGCTGGTTCGCCCGCACGGTCCCGAGGATCGTGCGGGCGGCCTTCTCCGGGGTGGTGCGCGCCGTCCGCTGGAAGCCGCTGTGGGCCTTGTCCCTGTCCGCGGCCGCCTGGCTGCTGGTGAGCTAGGAACGGCCGTTCTTGACGATGTCGGTCTTGATTCCGCCAGGGTGCACGGTCGTGCACGAGACCGGGTGTCCGGCCACCTCCAACTCCATGCGCAGCGCGTCGGTGAAACCGCGGACAGCGAACTTGGCCGCGTAGGCGGACTGCGTCGGGATGCTGATGAGGCCGAAGACTCTGGCACCTCGCGACGGTCTCGGCGAGACCAGCGGCATCGACGTCACAGACGGCGAGAGCAGCGCCGCGGCCTGCCAGCTCGACCGCGAGCGCACGTCGGATTCCCGAGGCTGCGCCGGTGACTGCGGCAACCTTTCCAAGAAGCTCGGTCTCGTCCAAGCCCGGCGAACGGCGGCTGATCGCGGACCTGGTCATGGGGCGTAGGCGGCGGGTAGCGGATCGGAGACGCGCGGCTGGGGGAAGTATTCGAGCGAGGCGAGGTAGGGCAGGTGATCCAGCGGCTCGTCGAGAAGGAACCTGCACGTCATGTCGAGGTGTTCACGGGTGTGGGTGAGGAAGAACCAGTGGTCGCCCTCTCGCACCGTGGCGAGCACGGCCTGGCTCGACATCGTGGCCAGCGCGCGGCTGTCGCCGGGGAGGATGGCGATGTCGTGCTCTCCGGTGACCATGAGGAGGGGAACCGTCAATCCGGTGGGCGGGGGCGCCTCGCACAGCATCTGCATGCAGTCGGTCCACTGGCGAAGGTGGTCCTTGTCCGCACTGTGGAAGAGGTCTTTGAGGATCCACTTCAGAGCCGTGCGTCCGCGAATGGGCCGGTCCGGATCCAGGCACAGCACCTGGGAGATGACTTCGTCGGCCACGTCCTGCTCCGGGTCTTGCACCCGGGCAGCGATGCTGGCGGCGGTGGAACCGGGGGGCAGGTGAGGGCGGTGGCCGGTCGCGCCGGTGAGGACGACGCGATCGGTTCGGTCGGGGTGAGCGGTCGCGAAGCGGTACGCCATCTCTCCCGCGTGGGAGGTGCCGAGGACGTTCACCCGGGGTACGTCGAGCTCGTCCAGGACCGCGGCGAAGCCGTCCGCCACATCACCCACGCAACAATGCGGGGGAAGGAAGCCGGGGTTGGACACACCGGCGATGCGCACGCCGATGACGTCGGCCAACGGCAGCAGGGCCTCCGCCTGCGGGCGGATGGTGGATTCGCCCTCGCCGCCCGCCCGGACGGCCAAAACGGGGGCGACGCGCGGAGAAGGACTCTTGAGGGTCTCGGCCTCGAAGACCAGCCCGCGCGTGCGGATCGTTCGGGTGGTGATGTCGCGCTGCTCCATAAGTGTTCCGTTCCTCATTACGGCCGTACGGGGTCGGTCGGTTCAGAGCATGCCGGGAGAGGGTGCCGACGCCGCTCGAAGGTGGCTGGGGCACAGCCCGGATAACGAGGAAGCGGACACCCGTCAACGTCGTAGGCGGCCGCCGCGATCCCTTTCTAGCAGGCGGAGCGGCTCTCCACGGACCATGATCATCACGCCGGCTCCGAGTGGAAGGCGAACGATGACGAGCACCGTTTACGACACGCTGGCAGGCATCCTGGACGAGACGTTTCAGGTGGAGCCGGAGATGATCCGCCCCGATGCCACCTTGGCCGACATGGAGCTGGATTCTCTGGCGGTGGCCGAGCTCTCCGCGATCGTGCAGGAGCAGTTCGCGGTGAGGATCACGGGTGAGGACGTCGGCAAGGGGTCGGCACTGCGCGAGTTGGCAGAACTGATCGACAACCGGATCGGCGCCCTGCCGGCATCTGCGGGCGCGGCACGTCAGTGACGGGGCGACAGATCGCGGTGACCGGGCTGGGGATGGTCACCCCGGCCGGGTCCTGCGTGGACGAGACCTGGCGCAGGGTGTGTGAGGGCGGTACCACGGAGGCGGCCCCTCATCCCGGGCTCGTGGGCATGCCGGTCGACTTCTGCGCATCGGTCGGCGAGTTCGACACCAGTGCGGTGGGACGACGCAACCTCTATCGGCTGGACCGGTTCGTCCAGTTCATGCTGGCGGCGGCGCACGAGGCGGTGACCGACGCCGGGCTGTCCGCGGCCGAATGGGACGGCCCCCGGGTGGGTGTGGTGATCGGTTGCGGGATGGGTGGTGTCACCACGTGGGAGAAACAGCTCCGCCGACTCGTGGAACAGGGACCGCAAGGCGTCTCTCCGCTGATGATCCCGATGGTGACGCCGAGTTCCGTCGCGGGCGAGGTCGCCTTGGCACTGGGCGTGAAGGGGCCGAGCATGGTGGTGTCCACTGCCTGCGCGTCCGGAGCGACCGCGATCGTGGTGGCCCGCGACCTGCTCGCCTCCGGGCAGTGCGACATCGTGATCACCGGGGGCACGGAGGCGGCGAACACGCCGCTGACGGTGTCGGCGTTCGCGAACCTGGGAACCCTGTCGCAGCGGTGCGGGGACCCGGCACGCGCGTCCAGGCCCTTCGATGCCGACCGGGACGGGTTCGTGATGGCCGAGGGCGCTGCCGTTCTGGTGCTGGAGCGGGCGGAGCATGCCGCAGCCCGAGGCCGGCGTCCTCGGGCACTACTGGCAGGCTGTGGCTCCGCCTCCGAAGCCCACCATCCCACCGCCCCCCACCCTGAGGGGGTCGGCGCCTCGCAGGCACTGAAGGCCGCGCTGCGCAACGCGGACCTCGCCGCTCACGACATCGACCACGTCAACGCCCATGGCACCTCGACCGTGCTGAACGATCACGTCGAAGCACGCGTCATCAGCCGCATGCTGCCCCACGGCCCTCTCGTCACCTCCACCAAAGGCGTCCTGGGGCACATGCTCGGGGCAGCCGGCGCGGTCGAGGCGGCGCTGACGGTCCTGGCGATGGGGCAGTCCACCGTCCCGCCCACGGCCAACCTCCAAGAACCGGCACCCGGCATCGACCTGAACCTCGTCTCCAAGACAGCTTCGCGCCAGCCCGTGCGGGCGGCACTGTCGAACTCGTTCGGGTTCGGCGGCCACAACGTCGTCCTGGCCTTCCGCACCACATAGACCACACCGCACAGGGCACTACCCGCGCGACAGGAGCACGCCGCTCATGGACACCGCCACTGCACCCCTGGCCGCCCCGCCCGCACCGCGCGGCGTCATCCGTAGACTCCAGTCCCGCCAGGGCCGGGAGAACCCCTTCCCCCTCTTCGAGGAGATCCGCGATGCCGGGCCGGTGGTGAGCCTCGGCCCGCACGCTCTGCTGGTCACCGGCTACACCGAATGCCTCCAGATCCTCACCGATCGGATCTGGCACGTGCCCGACCACACATGGCGTGCCGGACGAGGCCTCGACACCGACGGCATGAGCGCGCGAGTCCTCAACACCCTTCCGCGTCTCAACCCTCCTCTGCACAGCCGGGTGCGCCGCCTCCAGACGGGCGCATTCACCTCCGCCGCGCTGGAACGTCTGCGCCCCACGGTGCGGCTGCTGGTGCGCGCGCACCTGGACCGGCTGGACGCCGAACTCACCGAGCACGGCCACGCGGACTTCATCGACACGGTCGCCCGCGCACTGCCCGTCGCCGTCATGAGCGAAATCCTCGGCCTGCCCACCGAGGACCGGGCCCTCATCGCCCGGTACAGCCTCCAAACGGCGGCACTGACCGAACCCTTCGCCGCTCCCGCCCAGCTCGCCGCCGCAGACGCGGCAGCCGCCGAGTTCCACCCCTACATCGAGACGCTCCTGGGCGAACGCGCAGGTACGCCCGGCACCGACCTGATGTCCCAGTGGCTTCAACTCGAACGTCCGAGCAGCGAACGCTTCCCGCACGAAGAGCTGGCCGCCCACATCGTCTTCCTCGTCGGCGCCGGGGCGGAGACCACCTCGTCCCTGTTCGCCACCGCCGTCCTGGCATTCGAGAAGCACCCGGACCAGGCGCGGTGGCTTGCCGCTCACCCGGAAGCCCTGCCCCAGGCCATCGAGGAACTCACCCGGTGGGACCCGTCCGTCCAGAACGCCGTCCGAGTCCCCAGCGAGGACACCACGCTGGGGGGCATCCCCGTGCCGGCCGGCACCCTCGTCCACGCTTCACTCGCCGCCGCCAACCGCGACTCCGCGTACTTCACGGATCCCCACACCCTCGATTTCCAGCGCCCCCCGCAACGCAGCCTCGCCTTCGGAGCCGGCGTCCACTACTGCCTCGGCGCGCCCCTGGCCCGCTTGAACGCCTCCGAATTCCTCCCTGAGTTCCTGCGCCGCTTCCCCACCCTGCGCAGCGACGGGCCGGCCACCCGGGCACCCGGATTGAACCTGCGTACCTTCGTCGCGCTCCCCGTCACCCGCCGCCCCCGCTCCGCCGTCACCCACTGACCGCAGAACACCGAAGTCCGCTGCCGCTGCCGCTGCCGGAGCGGTCACCTGGCGCGCCGCCGCACGCCCCACCCGAGCAGAGAGGGAACGCCATGCAGGTCACCGGCTTGCACCACGCCTACCGCCGCCATGCTGTGCTGCGCGGCATCGACCTGTCCCTTCCCCCGGGGATTCTGGCGGGAATCGTCGGCGAGAACGGGGCAGGGAAGTCGACCCTGCTGAAGATCCTCTCCGGTGAAATGCGCCCTACGAGCGGCACCGTGACCCATGGCGGCCGGTTCGGATACTGCCCCCAGGACGTGGTGCTCAACGACGCGCTCACGGTGCGCCAGCACCTGGCCTTCTTCAAAACCGCCTACGGACTGACGGATCTGCGGCGGGCCGAAGAAA
Source organism: Streptomyces sp. NPDC048424 (assembly GCF_040651555.1). Taxonomy (NCBI): domain Bacteria; kingdom Bacillati; phylum Actinomycetota; class Actinomycetes; order Kitasatosporales; family Streptomycetaceae; genus Streptomyces; species Streptomyces sp. NPDC048424. The sequence continues at coordinate 170,393 of NZ_JBEZKE010000011.1, forward strand.
TCATGGCGGCACTGCGGTTCACCGAATACGCAGACGTCCGCAGCGGGGTCCTCAGCGGCGGCACCCGCCAGAAGCTGAACCTCACCCTCGCCCTCATGCACGATCCCCAGGTGCTCCTGTTGGACGAGCCCTATCAGGGCTTCGACTGGGACACCTACCAGCGTTTCTGGGAGCTCGCCGCCCGACTGCGCGATTCGGGGCGGTCCGTGCTCGTGGTCTCCCACCTGGCCTACGACGCCGAACGCCTCGACCGCCTCTACCGTCTCGAAGAGGGCCGCCTCCAGTCGCACACCCCGGTTCCTTCCCCCGCCCCCGCCCCGGAAGGAACAACGGTATGAGCAACGGCTCCGGAGGACACCTGACCTGGTTCACCACGGCCGTCCGCTACAACCTGATCGAGCACTCCCGCAACAAGTTCGCCATGGTCCTGGTCATGGCGTTCGTCCCGGCCTGGACGATCGTGGCCTACCTCGTCATCCCCGAGACCGCCGTCCCCTTCCACCTGAGCGCCACCGGGCAGCTCCTCTCCCCGCCCGGCAATCGGATGACCCAGCTCACCGGTGCGCTGAACGCCGTGTCCCTGATCACCGGGTTCATGATGTTCGCCGCCACCTTCTCCGGAGGGCCCTTCGACAAACGGCTCGCCCTCGCGGGATACCCCCGTACCCACCTCGTCCTGGCCAAGGCCGCGACCCTCATCCTGGCCTCGGCATTCGTCGCCGCCTACGCCACGGCCATCATCCACGCGACGTGGTCGCCGCGGCAGCCCTTCCAGCTCGCCACCGCACTGTTCGCCAGTGCCATGACCTATGGCGCCCTTGGGGTCGTCTTCGGATCGGTCCTGCGCCGCGAGGTGGAGGGCATGTTCGCCGTCGCGATGACCAGCGTCGTCGACATCACCCTGCAACACCCCTCACGCAGCTCCAGTGCCGACAGCCCCTTCGTGCAGTTCCTGCCCTCCCACGGAGCCATCCAGACCGCCACCGCCAGCGCGTTCTCCACCGCGAACACCCCCGCCTACCTTGCGCTGCAGGCCCTTTGGTTCGCAGCAACGGCCCTGCTGGCCCTGATCACGTTTCACCGGCGTACCCGCAACGCGCTCCCTCCCCGTAGCAGCGGCGCACGTCCCTCCCCCACACCTGCCGCGGAGCACACGGCACGCATCGACAGTGCCGAAACACCACCGAAGCGATCCTCCGCGCCGTCACCGGCACCCTGACCACGCGCGGCCAAGATCCGGACCGTTCCCGGACCGCCTCCCTCCAAGGAGGCATACGACACGGCCTCGACCTCGCCGGGTTCGAAGCGTCCCCCGGCCGGTACACGCAGAGCCTTGCCCGACGTGCGCCGATCGGGTCGGGCTTGGGGGCGTCTCCTCGGGTGCTGTAGCGGGCGGGCAGGCGGGCGGGCGGGCGGGCTCATTGGGACAGGACCTCCGCCACCGCCTCGGGGACCTGGGACAGCGCGTGGAGGAGGACGGCGGGGCGGTGCGCGGCCAGGGCGGGGCCGGTGTAGCCCCAGGACGCCCCGACCGGGACGACTCCGGCCGCTCTCGCCGCCTCGATGTCGCTGGGGCTGTCGCCGACGAAGCACGCCCGGGAGGGATGGACGTCCAGTCGTTCGAGGGCGAGGGTGATGCCCTCGCCGGAGGGCTTCGGCTCGGCGTCACCCCAGCCGATCACGACCTGGAGGAGCCCGGTGAGCTCCGCCGGCAGGAGCCAGGTCAGGCGGCTGCGGGGCTGCAGGGTGACGGCGCCGACGGCGGTGCCCCGCGACCGGAGTTCCCGTAGCACTTCCAGGGCGCCGTCGAACGGTGCGACGTCCTGCGCGGCGACCGCGAAGGCGCTCTCCCAGGCGCCTCCCAGGACGGTCTCCCGGTCATGGACGCCCAGCCGGGCGAGCACGGCGTGGTGCGGCAGTCGATCGGCCTCGGGGCCGAGCTCGGAGTCCTCCACGCGCCTGCCCAGCGCGGCAGTCGCGGTGCCCCGGATCGCCTTGCGCATGGCCTGCCTGCTGTCCAGGAGGACCCCGTCGAGATCGAACAGGACGGCCGTGCCGTGATGTCGGGTCGTCGTTCCGGTCATGAGGAGACACCTGTCCGGTGGTGGGCGGAAGCAGTACGGCGCAGCGGTCGGTCCGGCCGGCTCCGGGGCCGTACGAGCGGAATCGTCAACAGGAGGGCCGTCCCGGCGAGGAGGGCGTCGGCGCTCAGCGCCCGGGTGAAGGCCGGCGTGCCGTCCGCCGACGACGTCTGGAGAACGAGGCCGACGAGGACGGTGCCCAGGGCCGCACCCACCTGGGCGGTGCTCTCCACCACTCCGGAAGCCGCGCCGGCATGCCGGTGCGGTACGTCCGTCAGCACTGCGGCCATCAGCGGACTCACGCCCAGCCCTTGTCCCGCGCCGATGACGGTGAGCGCCGCCAGCGGGGCCCAGGGAACACCGCGCCACGCGGACTCGCCGACCGTGACGGCTACGGCCAGCAGGGTGAGGATGCCGAGCAGGTTGACGGCGTAGGCCAGGGTGAGGAGGTGCAGTCCCACCCGGGCACGGATCCGCGGCGCCAGGGCCGACGCGACGATGAAGGCCACCGCGAGCGGCGCGAAGACGAGGCCGCCTTGGAGGGGCGAGAAGCCGAGGTGCTGCTGGAGGTGGAGGGTCAGGATGAAGAACAGACCGGCGTTGCCGGCGAAGAAGGCCAGGGCCAGCCCGTTGCCCGCGGCGAAGACGCGCTGTCGGAACAACTCGGCGTCGAGCAGCGGCAGACCTCCGCGGCCGGCCACCCGGCGCTCCCAGAGCACGAACGCGAAGCCCGTCGGAACCGACAGGAGGAGCAGGACGTACGACCACCAGGGCCAGCCCCACCCCGGCCCGGCCACCAGTGGCAGCGTCAGCAGGACCAGCGCCGACATGAGCTGGAGGACCCCGGGCAGGTCGAGCAGGGGACGGTCGGTACCCCGGCGTGCGGGCAGCAGCGCCGCTCCGGCCAGGGCCGCCAGACCCAGGGGAACGTTGACGAGGAAGACCGGGCGCCAGGACAGGCCGAACAGGTCGAGGCCCACGAGCAGCCCGCCCAGCACCTGCCCGCTGATCGAGGCCAGCCCGACCACGGTGCCGAAGACGGCGAACGCCCGGCTCCTGGCGGTCCCGTCGAAATCGGTCTGCAGGAAGGAGAGGACCTGGGGGTAGAAGAGCGCCGCCCCGATCCCCTGCACCACGCGGAAGGCCACGAGGACCCCGGCCGACGGGGCCAGGCCGCAGGCCAACGAGGCCGCGGTGAAGAGCGCGACGCCGACGGCGAAGAGGCGGCGGTGGCCGTACAGGTCGCCCAGCCGTCCGCCCGTGATCAGTACGGCGCCGTACACCAGGGCGTAGCCGCTGACGGCCAGTTCCGTCTGGGGCATCGAAGCGCCGAGGTCGTCACGGATGTCGGTCAGCGCGATGTTGATGATGAACTGGTCCATGACCGCCAGGAAGGCGGCGAGCATGGTCACGACGAGGATCGTTCGCTGTGCCCGGTTCACGAGAGGTCACGCAGGCCCGCACGATCGAGGCGGGCCCTCACGCGGGACCGCAGCTGCTCGTCGCGGATGTCGTGTACGGGGCGCCACCGGGCGTCGGTGACCTCCTCGGTCTGCAGCGATGTACCGGTCTCGTGCGTCCGGAAGACGAAGCGGAAGTCGAAGTGGGTGTGGGCGGGTTCGCCCTTCGCCGGATTCGCGGGAATGGTGTGGGCGTCGACGTCCACGGGCCGGCGGTCCACGGTTTCCACCGAGGCGGCGGGGATCCCGGTCTCCTCGCACAGTTCGCGCAGTGCGGCGTCGACGAGCGAAGCGTCGCCGTCCTCGAGGTGGCCGCCGGGGAACAGCCACCGGTCCAGGGCACGGTGCCGGACGGACAGGACGTGGCCCTGCTCGTTCACCAGGACGGCGCCGGCCGTGACGTGCCCGCGGAACTCCGTGCGCGAGTCCGGGAGGGCGTCCGTCACGTCGAGGAGCTCGCGCAGGCCCGCGAGCGGGAGGGCGTCCTCGGGGTGGCGGTCGAGGTGGGCGTCCAGGACGGCCCGTATGTGCTGCTTGTCGATGCTCATGACGTCCGGTCGTTGAAGTGGGTGAGCCAGGTGGCGGCGATGGCGGCGCGGTCCCGCGCCGGCATCTCGTGGAGGCCGGGGGCGAGGTCACCGCGGGACAGCGCGCTCAGGCCGGCCAGGATCTCGGCCTGGACGAGGAAGATGAAGGGGCCGACGGAGGCACCGTGCAGGAAATTCACCGCGTTGCCCTCGTTGCACAGGTAGAAGTGCCGCTCGCCCGACGTGCACCGGGTGATGTGCTCGCCCACGGGCGTCAGTGTGTGCGTCTGCGGCAGCCGTTCGAGGTCGAGCTCGTCCTCGGCGCTGGTGACGCTGGCGACGAACGAGCCGTCCTTCAGCAGCGCGAGGTCCTCGTGCCCGAGGGCCTTGGCCCCGGTCGCGCAGATCGTGACGTCGGCCCGCTCCAGGGCGGCCTCCAGTGACGCGGCCACCGGGAAGCCCTGCGACAGGGCCTGCGTGCCGCGCACGGGGTCGGTGTCGTAGACCGTGACCGGGACCCCCTTGGCGTGCAGCAGGCGGGCGATGCTGGACCCCAGCTTTCCGAAACCGATCACCGCCGCTCTGCGGCCCACCATGATTGCGCCGCGCGTGCGCAGGAGGGCCTCGGTGGAGAACACCACCGACTGGCCGACGAGGAAGTCCTCGGGATCCTTCAGCGGGGAACGCGCCACGGTGACGACCGGGCACGGCAGCTTGTCGATCTCGGCGTACCTCTGGTGACCGTTCTCGGTGTCCTCGACGACTCCGAGGATCCGTCCGGAGAACTTCCCGCACATCTCGGAGAGCGCCGGGGCGAAATACCCGCCGATGTCGAGGAGGACGACCGGCATCCCCGCCGCCAGCTCCTCCAGGTACGCGGTGGCCGCGTCCGGATCGCCGAAGGCCTCCCGGGACAAGGGATCGCACCGTGTCGAGCGCCGTACGACGGCCAGCGCGTGGGGAGATATCGACTTCGGCTTGGGGAGCACGGCCCGGAGGTCCGACATGCGGGCGACGGCCCGCACGAACGCCGGGCGCTCCGGGAGCAGGTGCGTGACCAGGAGACTGGCCGTCGGCTGTTCGACCGGGAACTGCGCCACGATGTCATCGAAATAGGAGCCGAGGCGCCGCATTTCTTGGTTGTTCACGGAATGCTTGACTCTTTCATGATGTGGCTGTGGCTGCGGCTGTGGCTGCGGCTGTCGGGCGAGGGCCCCGCGCAGTCGGCCCAGTATCAATGGCCCGGGGCGTCCGCCGAAGGGGGCGAAATCCCGCTCCATCCGGCCTCTCGCGCCTGATTCCACGGGCGTTGCGGGGTCGCGGCACGGGGGCCGGTTGGCTCAGGAAGGGCGCGAAAGGTGGGAAGGTCGTCCACCCCGGCATTCGAGAGATGCCTGAGGCAACTACCTCGGCGTCGAGGGCAGTTGGGCCTCCGAGGGCGGCTGGGCCTCGGCTCGGGAGGCTCCTCAGAACCGTTGGCGGTACTGCTGGGGAGACATTCCGAGCGTGCGCTGAAAGGCGCGGCGCATCGCTTCGGGGCTGGGATAGCCGCTGCCGCTCGCGACGCGTTCCACGCTCTGCTTCGAGTCCTCCAGCAGGCGGCGAGCGGTTTCGAGCCGGGTCTGGTCGACGTAGCGGCCGGGGGACGTACCCGTTTCGGCGGTGAAGGCGCGGGTGAACTGGCGGGGTGAGAGGTTGGCCCGCCTGGCGAGGGTCCCGACGGTGAGGTCGGCGCCGGGGTGGGTGGCGATCCAGTCCTGTACGTCGCGCAGGGACTGCCGGTCGGCGAGTTGAGCGCGCAGGTGGGTGCTGAACTGGCGCTGGGTACCGGGACGGCGCAGGAAGACGACCAGATGGCGGGCGAGTACGGTGGCCGCGTCGTGGCCCAGGTCTTCCTCGATGAGGGCGAGCATGAGGTCCATGGCACTGGTGCCGCCCGCGGAGGTGGCGATGCGCCCGTCCCGGATGAAGATGGGGTCGCTGTCCACCCGGACCTCGGGATACGCCGCCGCGAGCTGCGCGGCCATGCTCCAGTGGGTGGTGACCCTCTTGCCGGCCAGGAGTCCGGCAGCGGCGAGCACGAAAGTGCCGGTGCACAGGCCCACCACCCGCCGGGACCGCGCCGCGTGCTGCCGCAGCCAGCGCACCACGTCCGTATTGACGGGGGTCACGCCTGCGCCGCTGTACGGACCGGGCACGAGCACGGTGTGCGGCGCGACGGTCTTCTCCAGGACGGCGTCCGGCACGAGGGTCAGACCGCTGGGGCTGCGCACCGGCCTGCCGCCCGGACTGGCGGTGAGGATGCGGTAAGGCAGCCTTTGCCCCCGGGTCTCCGTGGCGTACGCGTTCGCCGCGGACAGCAGTTCCAGCGGACTGACCGCGTCCAACGCGTCCATGCCGTCGAAGAGCACGACGAGTGCGGTACGGCTCCTCATGACACAAGCCTGCCCCTGCATCCCGGCGTCCGCAATGTCGAATATCCCACCTTTTGCGCCACCCAGCTGGGAGCTGGGGGCAGGCCGGGGCGGCGGGGTTCGGGGGTGCGGCGTGCTGGACAGGATCGACGCATGTACTCCGTGAAGACCGTCCTGACGGCCACTGCCACAGCCTTCCTCGCCCTCGCCTTCGCCCTCGCCTCTCCGGCCACCGCGGTCCCCGACGCACCCACCGCCGCGCGGCGCCCCTGTGACGCCGCCCCGACCTGCTACGTCGACGTGGCGGTCGCCCAGGTCTGGGTCAGCCCCGAACAGGTTCGCCCGGTGGACGCGAAGGCGACCACCAATCCCGCTGACGTCCGCGGCTGGCTGGCCGGAATGTCCCTGGACGAGCGGCGTGAGGTCGCCGGGGAGACGCAGGCCCTGCACGGCATCCGGGTGACCGTTGACCGCAGCGAGTGGCACGGCGGCCTGCGCTGGGACCACGTATGGGTGCACGGCCAGCCCACCCCCAGGGACCAGGCCGGACGGGGCGCCTACCCCGGCTGGATTCCCGACCGGCAGCTCACCTCGGAGCACCACCGCCCACCCGCCGGTACGACGCACGAGGAACGCGTCGTCAGCCCCACGGCCCTGGGCTTCGCCACCGCCCGGGCCGCGCTCGCCGGCCGCGGATCCGAGCAGGTCGGCGAGTACTCGTACAACACCTCCTTCCCGGTGGAGGCCGGTCCGCTGCCCGGAGTCGTCACCGCCCACTCCCCCAGCGGTGTCCGGGTGTTCTTCCGGGCCGGCGATCTGGCGAGGGTGCCGTCCGCACCGAGCGGCGCGGACGTGGTCACCGCCGCACGCGCCTTCCTGGGCCTGCCCTACCTGTGGTCCGGCACCTCCGGCTTCGGCTACGACTGCTCCGGCCTCACCAGCCAGATCCACTCCGCGCTCGGCGTGACGATCCCCCGGGACGCTGAGCCGCAGTTCGACGCGGGCGGCGGGCAGGTACCCGCCGGCTCGGCGGCGGGGGTGCGGATCACCGGCACGGAGGACCTCCGGCCCGGCGACATCGTCGCCTTCCGTCCTGCCACCGGCACCGAGGTCACTCACGTCGGCATCTATTCGGGCACGCGGAACGGCGAACCCATGATGATCAACTCGCCTCGAACGGGTGACCCCGTACGGGAGGAACCCATCGGTTCCACCGGCCGTGTCTACGTCGGCGCCACCCGCTTCCTCACCCGCTGACGCCCGTACGACAGCAGTCAGGTCGAGCCACCCATCGGATCGCTTCCGGTTGCTGCGCCAACGGCGGACGAAGAACGTCCGGGTGCGCACATCACGGCCGGTCGTGCCGGCCGGGGACGGTGAAGGGCCCCACCCGGCGCGTGCGTACGGGTGGGGCCCTTCACTGTGAGACGTGACTGCCTGGTCGGACTACTCCTGCGCGGTGCGGCGGCGCCGCATCCACCACGTCAGGGTGACGCCGGCCCCTGCGAGGGCAGCGGCGACAGCGGCGATGAGGCCCACCGGTGTGTTGGAGCCGGTGTCGGCGAGGTCGCCGTCGGGGTCCTCCGGTGTGGGCGGCGTGTTGTCACCGCCACCGGGGTTGGTGGGGTCCGGGGCCGGGGTCGTCGGAGGGTTGGTCGGCTTGCCGGTGCCCGACGGGGTCGGTGTCGGGGTGGGGTCGCCTCCGGGATCTTCGCCGCCCGGGTCCTCGCCGCTGCCGTCCGGGGCCGGGCCTGCGCCGAGGTACAGGGTGTCGAGGTCCCGGTAGGAGGTGTCATCGGACTTGGCGGAGTTGACGGTGGTGTTGTCCAGGTCCTGGTTCTGGGCGTCGAACTGGGCCTTGGGGATGTTCTGCTTGGGCTGCTTGGAGAAGTCGACGCCGCCGACGCCCTGCTTGTACAGCTTGCCGCCGTACTCCAGCTCGAACCACTCGATGCCTTCCTTGATGGACTGCATGTACGCGTCCCAGACCTTTTCACGGGTCCAGTCCTCGTGCGGAGCGCGGATCGGCCAGGCCGAGACGTCGTTGGAGTTGATGACGTCGTGGAAGTCAGTCGGGGACTTGGCGTCCTGCTGACGGATGTACTCGGCGGCGACGCGGGCGTTGTAGACGGCGCGCAGCTCGGCGTACTTGGGGTCCTTGTTCACCCGTTCCTGGATGACCGGGACGATGTTGGCGTTGACCGACCGTTCGATGGCCTTCTTCTCGGCGTCCGAGAGGTCGGTGCATTCGGTGGAGCCGGGGACGGTGTAGTCGACGTCCAGCCACTGGGCGGAGACGTCCATGGGCGAGTCGAGGATGTAGATCCCGCCGTCCTGCTCGCGGACCTTGGCCTCGTCGGGCTCGATCCAGAAGCGGGTACCGGGGAAGCAGGGGATGCCGTTGCGGCGCGGCGCGGTGTCCCAGTACAGCTTGCCCCCGGGATGCTTGTCGGGGTTCAGGGCCTCGGAGAAGTCGTGCTTCATGACCAGGTCGGCGTCGAGGAGGACGCGGCCGGCGTCGGTCTTGCCGAACTTGGCGTCCATGACCTTGTCCGGCTGGTCCGGGTTCAGGTTGACCCAGAACTTTTCGGGGGTCAGGGCGAGCCAGGTGAACAGGGCGTCGGAGGAGAGCTGCATCCGGGCTTCGCCGCCGAAACCGGGGTTGTTGTCCGGGTCGGGCATCTGGTCGGCGCGCATGGAGTAGGTCATGCCCTTGCCCTTTTCGAGGCCGCCGACGTACCGCAGTTCCATGGTGGTGAAGTCGACGCCGCCCGGGCCGCCCCTGGGGAGGGTGCCCCTCGGGTCGAGGCGGTTGGCGTCGCGCTGGAAGCGCTTCGCCTCTTCCAGGGTCTTCCCGGAGGACAGGGCGCGGTCGTTGGCGGGGCCGCGGGTGCCGCACGTGTTGGCGCCGGTCGCCGCGAGCTGCGTCGTACCCGTCTGACAGGCGGGTGCGAACCACCGCTGATGGTCCGAATACCCCTGAATCGGAGTGGTCTTGGGCACCGGGTTGTACATGCGCTGGTTTCCGCGCACCTGCCCGGCCTTCCCGTTCCGCATGTTGCGCACGTCGCGCTCCAGGTCGTCGATGAGCTTGACCTGGCCCTTGGTGAAGGGCTTCGCGCCGGTGAAGCGGAACTTGTGGTCGGGCAGCGACTTGGCGACGACCCGGTCGTTCGCAAGCTGCTTCGCCGTCAGCTTCGAGTTCGACTTGAACTCGTTGAACTCTTTGCTCTTCTGGTTGTAGGCGTCGTACCGGCGCTCGCCGACCTTGTCGCCGTTCTTGTCGAACAGCTCGACGGTGACCTCACACAGCCAGTCCGGGCCGATCAGCTTGTAGTCCTTGACGAGCTGCCGTTCGAAGCCCGAGCCCTTGTGGTTGTTGATCTGGTTGCGGATGTACCGCTTGTCGAACCAGTGCTTGAACCCCAGGTTCTCCTTGTTCGCGAAGTACCGGGCGTAGATCTCCATCGCCCGGTCCGCGGGCTTCCCCGACGCGTTGGCGATCTTCTTCCATGCCTCGACGTTCTTGTCCAGGTCCCCGGGGACCTTCGACAGGGCCTCGGTCTTCTGGGCGGCCGTCGGTGTCTGCAGGCCGTCGTACGCCTGTCCCGGAAGGTCGAAGTCGAAGTTCTTGGGGAGGGCGGTGTCCTTGTACAGGTTCCCGGTCGGGTTGTCGGGGAACCCCGAGTCCGGCGGTGTCGTCGGGGCGGTCGGGAGGCCGTTGCGGGTGTCGCAGCGCTTCCCGGATCCCGCCTTCAGCTTTGCCGAGACCGGCGGAAGCTTCGGTGGTGCGGCCTCGACGGCCTGGAGTCCGGTGGTGACGATCGCGGCCGTCAGGCCGACAGCGGCGGCGAACCTGGCCGCTAATCGCCACTTGGACGGTATCCGAATGTGTTTGTTCAAGAGCTCGTTCTTCCCTCTCCGGTGGGGCCTGAGGGGGTGTGGGCGGCGCGTGGGCCCCCGTGACGTGTACGCGCCGCCCGACCACCATAGCCCCCACCCGCCACAAGTAAAGAAGAGTTAAGGCGTGTCGACGAAGCGTCAAAACCCGTACGCAGTCGGTGAGTTCATACGCAAGCGGCCCTCGACCTCAGGGGCGCCCGCCGCCTTCCGCCTAGACGAAGTACAGGCTCTCCATGTCCCTCACCGCGTCTTCGGAGTGCCGCACACGGAACGCCGTCGTCTCCATCTCCTCCCACCCCCACGGGTCCGAATGCCCGAGCGCCAAGCCCCCCAGGCCCGCCCAGTAGACCTCGTTCGCGGGCACGTCCAGGTCGACGCCGGCGTTGTCCACCATCCACCCCCTGAGATCCAGGGACGCGATCACCGCACGCGGATCGCCCGAGACGACGAACGGCTCATCACCCGGCCACCCCGATGCGTGGAACATCGCGCCGTCCGGCAACCACACGATGTTCTCGGTGTGTTCCATCCCCCCGTGGTAGGAGACCCGTCCCACGATCCGCGCATCCGGGAACCGCTCCCGCAACTCCTTCGCCGCCGACCGGAGCGGCTCGTCGTTGCCGTCGGTCGCGAACGCGGGAGTCACGATGCTCAACATGCCGCCCCACGCGGCAGCGTGCACGATGTCCAGATCGGACCGTGCCGCCGATGGGAGCGGGGTCTGCGCGGAGCGCGGCCCGAGGTCCTCCAGGACGGCCTCGATGCCCTCGAACGACTCGACGAACGCGCGTGCGCGCTCAGGGTCGTTGGGGGGCAGGCTACGGGCGTCGACGTTGAACGGCGCTTCGAACACTGTCAGGTGGCACAGGCTCATCGAGCCGCGCACGATCCGGTCCGGCGCGGAGGTCCAGTACGTGTTCTCGTTCATGCGGGCCACGGTAACGGCCGGCGGTGACAGGAGGGCCGCCACCCGGCCACTCGGCAGATGTGCGCGGGGTGCGGGGTGCGCATAGAGGGCCTGGCCCATTCCGAACGCGTCCAGCCGGCGGGACGGACTTCTCCCGCATGGTCATGCGCGTCGACCCTGTCGGCGGTCGAGTCGCGTGACGGGCGCTCAGCGCCTCGTCTCGTACCTGGTCAGGATCACGCCGCAGGGAAGCGTCCGCGTCTCCACCAGGTTCAGGTTCACCCAGCTGTCCAGCGCGGTGAAGAACGGTGTGCCGCTGCCCACCAGGACCGGCGCGGTGGCCAGCACGTACTCGTCGATCAGCCCGGCCCGCATGGCCGCCCCTGCGAGCGTCGCGCCGCCGATGTCCATCGGGCCGCCGTCCTCGGCCTTGAGCCGGGTGATCTCGGCGACCGCGTCGCCGGTGACCAGGCGGGTGTTCCAGTCGACCGTGTCGATCGTCGAGGAGAACACCACCTTCGACATGTCCCGCCAGCGGCGCGCGAACTCGATCTCCGCCGGGGTGGCGCCCGGCTGCTCGTCGCCTGTCGGCCAGTAGGAGCTCATCGTCTGCCACAGCTTGCGCCCGTACAGCGTCAGTTCGGTCGCCTGCAACTGGTCGGACCAGAACTGGAACAGCTCGTCGCTCGGCACGCTCCAGCCGATGTCGTCGCCGGGCGCGGCGATGTAGCCGTCCAGGGTCAGGTTCATGCCGTAGATCAGTTTCCGCATGGCGTCAGCCTTCCATGAGTCGGTCTCACGGGTGGAGACCGGCGCGGCGCGGGAAACCAATCGGTGCGGATCGACGTGGCTGACCACACCCGCCCATGACCACCGAGACCGCTTGGCGTCGGCGACGTCGTCGCGGTGCACGACGTACAGCCGCTCCGGCTCACCCACCACAGCTGGGGCGGCAAGCTCGCCCACTGCAATCACGGGCGGGGCGGGGCGGCCAAGTGCGCGGAGGGGAGGCCGACTTCGGTGCTTTTCGTGCCGACGGGGCGACGGGGGCGGTGCGGTAAGATCACGTATGGCGCAATGGAAGTCAGCGCCTGTGCAGCACCGCGCGGAGGATCCGGGTCTGCGGTGCCTTCGCCGCCGATTCGGCCGCGCGTGCGAGCACTGCTCCGCCGGGTGCGCCCGCTCTGAGGATCTCCAGAGCGCATTCTTCCGACAGTGCGCCACCGGCCGGGGTCGATCCGCACTGCCCGTACGAGCCTCGCCGATCCGCCGTTGATCGGTGCGCAGGCTCCTTGCTGGAGACAATGTGAAAATCCTCCCCGAGATTTCTCGTACGCTGAGCGAATACCTCCTCATCCCGGGCCTGACCACAGAAGACTGCACGCCGGACAATGTGGATCTCGGGGCGCCGCTGGTGCGCCACCGGGTCGGCGAGGAGCCGGGAATTCGGGTCGCCACGCCCATGGTGAGCGCCATCATGCAGGCGGTGTCGTCACCGACGCTGGCGGTGGCACTGGCGCAGGTCGGCGGGCTGTCGTTCATCCACCAGAATCAGCAGGTCGAGGACCAGGTCGCGGACGTGCTGGCGGTGAAGCGGCACAAGGCCGGCTTCCGGACCAGTGAGATCACCGTGGCACCGCGGACGCTTCTTGGCGAAGTCGCACGGCAGCTGTCCGAGGCCGAGCAGGGCGTGGCGGTGGTCACGCAGAGCGGGGACGCGGACGGCGAGTTCCTGGGGATCATCAGCCTCGACGACTTCCATCTGGAGCGTCACGGGGCTTCCGAGACCGCCGGCAACCGGATGCGTGCCCGCGCCGGCCTGGTCACCGCGCCGGCCTCGGTCTCCCTGTCCGAGGCGAATGAGCTGATCTGGCAGCACCATCTGGACGTGCTGCCGGTGCTCGAGGACGGCCGGGTCTTCTCGTTGGTCCTCAAGAAGGACTATCAGGCCCACAAGACGTATCACCGTGCGACGGTGGACGGCGAAAAGCGGCTGCGTGTGGGTGCCGGTATCAATTCCCGTGACTTCAAGGACCGCATTCCCGCCCTGATGGAGGCCGGCGCGGACGTGCTGTGCCTGGACTCCTCCGACGGCTATTCCGTGTACCAGGCGAGGACCCTCGAATTCGCCCGGGAGACGTACGGGGATGATGTTTTCGTCGGCGCGGGGAATGTCGTCGACGGCAGGGCCTTCCGCTACCTGGCCGATGCGGGCGCGGCGTTCGTGAAGGTCGGGATCGGCGGCGGGGCCATCTGCACCACCCGGGCGCAGAAGGGCATCGGCCGCGGGCAGGCCTCCGCGCTGCTCGATGTGGTCCAGGCGCGCGACGCCTACGCCCAGGAGACCGGTGTGTACGTGCCGCTGTGCTGCGACGGCGGTTTGCTCAACGACTCACACATGGCGATGGCGCTGGCGATGGGGGCGGACTTCATCATGCTCGGCCGCTACTTCGCCCGGCTCGACGAGAGCCCGTCGCGGAAGCTGCAGATCGGCAGCCAGTGGTACAAGGAGTACTGGGGTGAGGGCTCGCGGCGCGCGCAGAACGCGGCCCGGTACGGCCAGCGCGGCCAGATGGTCTTCGAAGAGGGCGTCGACGGCTACGTGCCGTACGCCGGCAGCCTGTACGACAACGTGGAGCGGACCCGGGCGAAGCTCATCTCGACGATGATCAGCTGCGGGTCGACCAACCTGCGGGACTTCCACCGCGATGCGCTGCTCGTGCCGGTGTCCGCCGAGTCGTTCAAGCAGACGGGCGCCGAGGTACAGCTCCGCCAGCCCACCCTCGACCCCGGGGAGTGATCTGACCGGCCCGGGCCGCGTGGAGCAGTGCGGAGCGGCCGGGCCGGTCATCCAGGGATCAGGTGGGTGTGTGGGCGGTTTTGTTCGTCGCGGTGCCGTCTTCGTCCTGGGCCTCCGGCGCGGCAGGCTGTTGCGGAACGGGCGGGGTACGGATCAGCAAGGCCACCAGCACGGCCAGGGCGCCGAGCACGGCGCCGATGCCGAATCCCCACCGGATGCCCGTGGCGAGGGCGCCGGTGGCGTCGGCGCCCTCGGCTGCTGCCGTAGCGGCGCGTCCCGACATGACACTGATGACCAGGGCGGTGCCGGCGGCGGCCGCGACCTGCTGGAGCGAGCCCAGGATGGCGGAGCCGTGGGGGTAGAGGTGCGGCGGCAGTACGGCCAGGCCGGAGGTGAAGACTGGGGTGAAGACGAACGCCATGCCCGCGCTCAGGGCCACGTGGAGGGCGAGCACCACCCACGGCGAGGTCTGTTCGCCCGTGAAGGCGAACAGCGCGAGGCACAGCGCCGTGAGTACGGCTCCGGGTACGACCAGGCGTGGTGCGCCGAGTCGGTCGTAGAGCTTGCCGACCTGTGGTCCGAGCAGGCCCATGGTCAGGCCGCCGGGGATGAGGAGCAGCCCGGTCTGCAGTGAGGTCAGACCGCACACCTCCTGCAGATAGATCGGCAGCAGGATGAACGCACCCATGAGGGCCATGAAGGACAGGCACATCAGGGCGAGCGCCACGGAGAAGTGACGATACGTCAGTGCGCGCAGGTCCAGTAGTGGTGCGGACGAGCGCTGCAGTGCCAGCTGTCGCCATACGAACAGGCCTACGAGCACGGCGCCGACCAGGGTGACGGCCTCCGGGGGCACGGGGGCTCGGGCCGCGTTCTCGGCACCGAGCCCGCTCAGGCCGTAGACCAGGGCGCCGAAGCCCGCTGCCGCCAGGGGGACGGACATCCAGTCGATGGGGGCGGCCTGCGGCTCGCCGATGTTGACCAGCTTGCGCCGGCCGAACACGGCCATGGCTCCGGCGATGGGAAGCACGGCCAAGAACAGCAGGCGCCATGACCCCAGCTGCAGCAGCACGCCGGAGACGGCGGGGCCGAGGGCGGGTGCGACGGAGATGACGAGGGTGATGTTGCCCATGACTCGGCCGCGGTCGTGCGGGGGCACGAGGGTCATCAGCGTCGTCATGAGCAGCGGCATCATGACGGCGGTGCCGCCGGCCTGGACGACGCGTGCGGCCAGCAGTACGGGGAAGGTGGGCGCGGCCGCGGCCAGAGCCGTGCCCGCGAGGAACAGTGCCATGGCGAGGCCGAAGGCGGTCCGGGTCGTCACGCGCTGGAGGAACCAACCCGTCACCGGGATGACGACGGCCATGGTGAGCATGAAGGCCGTGGACAGCCACCCCGCGGCGGCTGCGGTGACCTCGAACTCGCGCATGAGCCGCGGGATCGCGTTCACCATGATCGTCTCGTTGAGGAGGACGACGAACGTGGACAGCACGAGAATCCGCAGCACTGCGGTGACGCGGGCGGGCGAGGGGATGAGTGTTTCGTGTGGTGCGGGCATGGTGCCTTCCGTCATCTGAGTGTCCTCCGCGCGTGGCGGTCACACTGACAGACTGCGGCGCCGGGAAGAACTCATCGGTCTTCCCCGATCCTGACGGTGCCACCGCCCGAGCTCAAACCATTTTGCCGACCCGGGACGGCCGAGGACGCGCTTCTTCGCGGGCCCGAAGCTTTTGATCACCGCCGAGCTCGGCGATCTGCCGCCCACCCTCCAGGTCACACAGCGACGGGGGGATCAGCACCCGGTTCCCCGCCGGGCGGGGAACCGGGCTAGTGCGTCATTCAGTCGCAGCAGTCGCAGCAGCACTTGCACGGATTGCAGCAGCCACCACCGCCGCAGCCGTCACCGCAGCCGTCACCCGAGCCGCCGCCGGAACCACCAGAGCCACCGGACCCGTGACCGCCACCCGAACCACCGGAGGAGCCACCCGAGTTGCCGCCGCCCTGGCCGCCGAACCAGCCGTCCCTCCCGGAACCGTCCCTCCCGGAACCGTCCCTGCTGGAACCGTCCCGGCTCGAGCCGCCGTTGCGGTTGCCGTCGCCGAACTGCCAGGACTCTCCGTCATCCTGGCCGGAGTCATCGCTGCAGCGGCAGCATCTGGTGCACAACCTGCAATCGCCGCACAACCGGCCCCACTCGCGACACCGCCGGCACTGCCCGTCCGACGGCCTGTCCGACGCCATCACCCCGCCCGCCGGGGCAGCGCCCGCAAGCTCCCCTACGCCGCAGGCCGCGCCCGTGCCGGTGCCGGTGCCGGTGCCCGAGGGCGATTCCGTCTCCGTACGGCGTCCCAGCCAGGGCACCATGCGCAGGCCCGGCACCTGGCGGCGGTGCTGATGGTGACGATGCCGGGGGTCGAAGACTCGATCGACGGCACGCTCCAACTCGCCGCCCAGAAGCGCCCGCACCAGCCGCCCGTCGACGAACACGGCGTCGGACACGGCGAGTCGGACTCCACGGACGGCGTCGTCGCAGAGCCGCCGCACCTCGGCGCGGTCCGCGCCGGTCACGGCGATCGGGTTCCACGCGCCGGACGCCTCGTCCGCGTCCAGGTCCTCCACCGCGTCCAGCAGATGCGCCAGCCGACCGAACAGGCGGCCGGCTTCCGCCAGCGGTTCGGCGTTGCCCGGGCGGTCCGTGAGCACAGCGGTGTACGCGAAGGCGGCCGCGGTCGCCGTCTCCGCGGGCTCCGTGACCGTCAGCAGGGAGCCACCGGGGCCGGTCGACCGCTCGATGTCCGGTTGGCGCTCGACCGCCCCGAGGAGCAGCGCGGTGTCGAAGCCGAGTCGTTCGCCGCCTGCGACGCCGGCACGCTCCCAGTTGTGGGCGATGCGGCGTGCCGCCAGCGCCACCGGGCGGCGCCCCACCAGGCCGTCGCCATCGGCCACATGGTCACGCATCTTCGCTGAGGCCAGCACCAGCGACACCGTCGCGGCCAGCCGCGCGCCCTCACCCTGCGCCACGTCCGCCGACCGCATCCCGCGCAGCGGGCACGGACCGGCACCCCGCCGCCAGTCCCCCGTACGCTCCGACTGCGCTTCGGTCAGCACCGAGACGATCAGGCCGTCGTAGTTGGTGGCCACTCTCGCGAACTGCCCGTATTCGCTGCGCAGAGCCAGGCACAGCCCGCACAGATGCGCCATCCACTCGGTACGCAAGCCCTCGCCAAGGCGATGACGGCATGGCCTGATGATTCCGAACACCGAAGTTCTCCCCCGTTGGAACAGTTACCCGCACGCATCCGTCGGACGGCTCACGGACGCAAGGCCGCACATGAGGCACGGCCCGGCGTGACGTCAACCTGATGTGACATCCACGCGCGGCCGACATCCTAGATGGTGCCTTTCGAGGGGTGTCCGCGGAGTCGAGTACGACAGTCTCCGAGGTCGTTGGCCGCGCTCGCCCGGGCGGTGTCAGGTGAGGTTCTTCTCCAGGGCGGCGACGTACTGCTTGATGGGGTGGTCGCGTACGGCGTCGGCGGCCGGTGCGAGGAGGTCGGCGGTCATGCCCTTCGCACGGTCGGCGAGGGCGCCGAGCGCTGGCATGGAGGTGCGGATGCGGCCCGCGGAGTCGATGTGGCGCAGGGTGTTGACGTGGGTGTACGCGGGCTCTGGCGGGAGCTGGGGGACGATGTCGTTGTTGTTGACGAAGCGGTGCAGCCGGTCCTTGAAGCCCTTGTTGCAAACTGCGGCCAGCAGCCTGTCGCAGGTGCGGGGCTGGCCGAAGGTGTAGATGCCGTCCGCCTGCAGGCGGGGTTCCTCCAGGTAGAGCCGGCATCCGGCGAGCATCGCCAGGGCGCCGCCGAGGCTGTGCCCCGTGAACCACACGCTCTGGTCGTGGTCGCGGAGTCGGCGAGGGTGCCGCGGACGGAGGGGAAGACGGAGTCCAGAGCCTCACCGAAGCCGTAGTGGACGTAGCCGGTCTCGGCGGGGCCCGGCCAGGGTGGGGTGGCGGCGTCGGAGAGCCAGTCGCGGATCTGGGCCGGTTCCGTGCCCCGGAAGCCGGTGATGATCATGCGGTCGCTGGCGATGGTGTACGCCTGGGTGTCCTGAAGCGGGAAGGGCGGCGTGGCCCCGCCACCGTTTGCGGGCTGCGGGCTGCGGGCGGCGGGCCGGTGGCTTTCGACAGGTCTGTCGTATCGGTCCTGACCGCTGTGCGATCGGCGACGCGCGTGATCTTCACTCTTGCGCAGCAGTTCGCCACGGCGCGCGAGGGTGGTGGGCTGCAGGCGATCGACTCGGTGCGGCCCTGCTTCTCTCCCTGCGCGCGACACCCGCCCGGGGACGCCCGGTCCCGGCCCGCCGCCACCGCATCCTCACCACTACGGGAGAACCGTACGGAGGCTACGTACGGGCGGAGGTACGCGAACTCCCGCACCAGCCACCCGCCCGCCGGTCGACGGAGCCGACGCCCCTGTGATCCACGTCACAATTCCAGCGGATGCCGGCCCCCCGCCCCCGAGGCGAAGTGTCCGAGTGACGCGCATTGATGATCACCGAACTCAGGAGTAGGACAGCGGACAGTAAGCGCTTACTGTCCTGCGGCGCACACGCCGATCCCACGCCCGAGCCGCGTCGCCAAACGGAGTGTTAGCGTCCACGGCCTTGGAGTTGATGAGCGAACGGAGGGACTCGTGGCACACCTGCACCACTTCAGCACCGGATGGCCCTCACCCGTCCTCGCATACGTCATGGCCTGCATCGGGTCGGCGCTCGGACTGCGCTGCACCGTAAGGGCATTGGCCACGGACGGGCGCTCGCGCCGCAACTGGCTGGTGACGGCATCGGCCGCGATGGCATCCGGGATCTGGACGATGCACTTCGTCGCCATGCTCGGCTTCGGCGTCGAAGGATCCGCGATCCGCTACGACGTACCCCTCACACTGCTCAGCCTGCTGGTGGCGATGGCCGTCGTCGGGGCGGGCGTCTTCACGGTCGGGTACGGCCGCTCGCGCGGGCGCTCGCTCCTGCTCGGCGGACTCGGGACCGGCCTCGGCGTGGGCGCGATGCACTACCTCGGGATGGCCGCCCTCCGGCTGCACGGGAGCGTCGGTTACGACCTGCGGACGGTGTTCCTCTCGCTGGTCATCTCCGTCGCCGCGGCGACCACCGCTCTCCGGGCCGCCCTCGTGGTCCGCGGCGCCGCGGGAGCCTCGGTCGCCGCCCTGGTCATGGGCGCCGCCGTGTGCAGCATGCACTACACGGGAATGGCCGCCGTGCACATCGAACTCGGCCCGCAGCAATCCGCGCTGGAGGGCGTCGCGGCCATGGACTTCGCGTTCCCGCTCGCGGTGGTCCTCGGCTCGTTCCTGTTCCTGGCCTCGGCGTTCGTCGCCCTGTCCCCCACCGCGCGCGAGTCCGCCGAGAGCGCCGAGGCTGAGGCTGAGGCCACCGTGCTGAATCCCCCCGGTCCGTCCCTGACTGCCCGATCGAGGAATTGATGAGCGCACCCCTGGCGCCGCGGTCCATCCGGGCGAAGATCGTCTGCCTGTTGATGGTCCCGGCCGTCTCCCTCATGGCGCTGTGGGCCTTCGCGACCGTCACCGCGGCCCGTAGCGTCTCGGAACTGAACCAGTACCAACAAGCGGGTTCCATCCTCCTGAGACCCGTTGACGCTCTCGTGCTCGCCGTCCAGGCCGAGCGTTCCGCCGCGATGCGCCACGTCACCGCGCCCAGCCGCGAACGCGCCGAGTACCAGGCGGACCGCGCGAAGGACACGGATGCCGCCGCCTCCGCGGTCCGCCGCGCGGTCCGCGCCTCCAGTCTCGATCGCGCCGCGGCGGAGGGCCACCTCGCCGAACGGGCCGATCTGCTGGTAGCCCGCCTCGACGGGCTGCCCGCTCAGCGCGAGCGGCTGAGCGGCCGGGACTCCGGGTGGCAGGACACGTACGACTCCTACAACGACACCATCGGCCTGGCGTTGGCCGTTCAGGGGGCCTTCGTCACGATGAGCGGTCCGGCCCTGCAGCCGGACGGCGCCTCGGCCGCGCGCACCTCCCTCGCCCTGGCACGCGCCCGCGAGATGATCGCCCGCGAGGACGCCCTGATGGGCGCGGCGCAAGTGTCCGGCCGCATCACCCGTGAGCTGTACCAGGAGTTCATCGGCGCGGGCCATACGCAGCGCCGGCTCCTGACCGTCTCCCCGGACGAACCGCGACCGGGCGAGGCGGCCGCGTACCAGAAGCTCCTCGCCGGGACCGCGCTGCGCGACCTGCGGGCCTTCGAGGACGAGATGCTGGAGGCGGGCGACGCGGCCAAGGCCGGGCCGGTTGCCGCGTCCGAGCGCTGGAACGCGCCCGCGCGCGCTGTCCTCCAGGATCTGGCACAGGCCCAGCAACACGCCACCACCGTCGCGATCGAGGGCGTGGACCCGCTGTCGTTCGCCGCTCTCGGCGGCTCGGGGGTCGCGGTGGCGCTCGGCCTGGTCGGCGTGCTGCTGTCGCTGGTCATCTCGGTCAGGATCGGCCGGGGCCTGGTCGTCGAACTGGTCGAACTGCGCAATTCCGCTCTCAGGCTCGCCGGCCGTGAACTGCCGCGCACGATCGCGCAGTTGCACGCGGGCGGGGCCGTGGACCTCGACGCGGTGGCGCCGATGCGCGCCCATCGCGACGACGAGGTCGGTCAGGTCGGTGCCGCGCTGGTGGCCGTCCACCGGTCCGCGGTCAGGGCCGCGGCCGAGCGGGCCGAGGCGCTGCACAGCATCTCCGGTGTCTACGTGAATCTGGCGCGGCGCAGTCAGACCCTGCTGCACCGCCAGCTCGCACTGCTGGACACGATGGAACGCCGCAACGAGGATCCGGTCGAGCTGGAGGACCTGTTCCGGCTCGACCACCTCACCACCCGCATGAGGCGGCACGCGGAGAGCCTCATCATCCTCTCGGGAGCGGCGCCCGGGCGTGGCTGGCGGCAGCCCGTTCCCCTTCTCGACGTCGTGCGGGCCGCTGCGGCCGAGGTCGAGGATTTCGACCGGGTGGAGGTCACGGACATGCCGGAGGTCAGGCTTCCTGGGACCGCGGTCGCGGACATGATCCATCTGCTCGCCGAACTCATCGAGAACGCGACGGCGTTCTCGCCGCCGCACACCGCGGTTCGTGTCTCCGCGGAGCGGGTCGGATCGGGTATCGCCGTGGAGATCGAGGACCGCGGGCTGGGTATGGACCGGGACGCGCTCGCCGAGGCGAACCGGCGCATCCAGGACACCGAGCGGGTCGATCTGCTCGACAGCGGCCAGCTCGGGCTGTTCGTGGTGAACCGGCTCGCGCACCGACTTGAGCTGCCCGTCACGCTGCGGCCTTCCGTGTACGGGGGTGTCGTCGCCGTGGTCCTGCTTCCCGGGCGGCTCGCGGGCGAAACGATCGAGGAGGCCGACGGCCCGGACGGCCCGAAGCGATCCGAGCAGACGGCTTCGGGGCTGCCACGCCGGGAATCGGCCCGCCCGCTCCCGGCACTGGAGCGCGTGGTCCCGCCTCCCGCGGTCGCGACCCGTGCGGCCCCGGCTCCGGCCCCGGCCCCGGCCGAACACGCCGCCCGGGCCGAGCTGCCCCGCCGGATACGGGCCGCGGGTCCGGTGTCCGGGCAGGCCGACGGGGACGACCCGTACGAGCCGGAGCGGGAAGGCGCCCGCAGGACCCCGGAGCAGGCCCGCACCACCATGGCTTCCTTCCGCGCGGGCTGGACACGGGGACGGGCCGCCAGCCCGCCCGCGACGCGGCTCCGGGAGAACGCCGATAACGGTGACAAGGGCGACAAGGGTGAGAACGACACGGCAGGCGAAGGAGAGAACCGATGACCGGCGACCCGCAGCACCCCTCCGAACCCGGCTGGCTCCTGGAAGAACTGGTCGCGCACGTGCCGGAGATCAGACACGCGATCGTCCTCTCCGGCGACGGTCTGCCCGTCGGCAGGTCGGCGTCCCTGAACCGGGACGACGCGGAGCGCTTCGCCGCGATCGCCGCCGGCTTCCACAGTCTCGCCAAGGGCACCGGACGCCACTTCCGCATGGGCCCGGTCGTACAGACCCTGGTCGAACTGGAGGACGGCTTCCTGTTCGTCGTCGCGGCGGGCGAGGGCTCCTGCCTCGCCGTGCTCAGCGACACCGACGCCGACGTCGGCCTGGTCGCGTACGAGATGGCGCGGCTGGTCAAGCGGGTCGGTGCGCACCTCGGCGCACCTGCACGCGATGATGCCGGGGCAACGTACGGCGCCCATGGCTGACGAGGAAGGCCGCTGGTACGACGCGGAGGCCGGCCCCCTGGTCCGCCTCTACGCGGTGACCTCCGGCCGGGCGCGGACCGGCGGCGAGCACCTCGACCTGATGACCGTCATCCATGCCGCGCCGCCCGTCGTACCCGCGCCAGGGCTCTCGCCCGAGCGGGCTTCCATCCTCCGGCTGTGCGCGCGCCGGCCCAGCCCGGTGGCCGACATCGCGTCCGACTCGCACCTCCCGCTGGCCGTCGTCCGCGTCCTGCTCGGCGATCTGCTGCAGGCCGGCCTGATCCGCGCGACTCCCCCCGTACCGGTTGCACAGCTCCCCGACGCCCGCATCCTCAGGAGAGTGATCGATGGACTCCGCGACCTCTGACCCCGCCACGCCCTTCCTCTCCCTCAAGATCCTCGTGGCGGGAGGTTTCGGGGCGGGCAAGACGACATTCGTCGGCTCGGTCAGCGAGATCCGGCCCCTGAACACGGAAGAGGTGCTCACCGAGGCGGGCCGGGCGGACGACGACCTCGACGGGGTCGCCGCCAAGCGCACCACCACCGTGGCACTGGACTTCGGCCGGATCACGATCGGCGACGATCTCGCCCTCTACCTCTTCGGCGCCCCCGGTCAGGACCGGTTCTGGTTCCTGTGGGACGAACTCGCCCAGGGCGCCCTGGGGGCCGTCGTCCTCGCGGACACCCGGCGCCTGCGGGACTGCTTCGCGCCGATCGACCACCTCGAACGGCGCGGGCTTCCCTTCGTCGTCGCCGTCAACTGCTTCCACGGAGCACGCGAATACACCGCCCGTGAAGTGGCGGCGGCTCTCGACCTGGACGCGCGGACGCCGGTGGTGCTGTGCGACGCGCGCGAACGGAAGTCGGGGAGGGAGGTCCTGATCACACTCGTCGAGCTGGCGGGCGACCTTCTCGGTGCCGGCGGCACGGCGACTGCGTAGGACGGGAAGACCATGCGGGAGAGGGTGGACGAGCGGCACAAGCGGGTACTGCGACTCGTGCGGGAGCACGGGAGCGTGCGGGTCTGCGACCTCGCCACGGAGCTCGGGATCTCCGTGGAGACCGCGCGGCGGGACGTCGCGGCGCTGTCCGACGTGGGCCTGGTACGGAGGCTACACGGGTCGGCCCTGTGGCCCACGGCGCAACTGAGCCCCCGCGAGGCACGCCTGGCCCGCGAGGCACCGCCTGTCGCGCCCTGCGGACTCGTCCTCGGGATGGTGGTTCCCGCGGTCGGCTACTTCTATCCGTCGGTCATTCGCGGCGCCCGGAACGCGGCTGCCGCCACGGGCGCGCGGCTGCTCGTCGCGACCACCGAGTACCACAGGGCCCAGGACACGACACGGATCGAGACCCTCGTCGAGGCAGGCGCCAACGGCCTGCTCCTCACCCCCAGCTGGAGCGTGGCCGGCCCGGATGCCGGCGACCTCCAGGAGCTCGCGGACCTGCCGGTCCCCGCCGTGCTGGTGGAGCGGTACGTGCCGACGGGCTCCCCCGGAACGGAGATCGACCGGGTCAGCTCGGCCCATGCGGACGGCGCCGCCGCAGGCGTCCGCCATCTGGCCGCTCTCGGCCATCGCCGCGTGGCCCTGCTGTGCCGCACCACGCACACCTCGCCCGCCCTGCGGCAGGGATACCGCGTGGCGGTCGACTCCCTCGGCCTGCCCGATGACGACCTCTCCCCGGCCGGAGGGAGGGAGTGGGGCGGGGACGACGACTTCCGGCGGCACGCAGACCGGCTGCTCGAACTCGCCGCTGCCGGCGAGGTGCGCGCCGCGCTCGTGCACACCGACGCCGACGCGATCGACCTGCTCCGGCGGCTGACGGCGCGTGGCCTGCGCGTGCCCGGGGACTTCGCGATCGTCTGCTACGACGACGAGTTGGCCGCGCTGGCGGATGTGCCCCTGACCTCGGTCGGACCCGCCAAGCGAGCGGTCGGCGAGGCCGCCCTGAAGCTGCTGTTGCGTCGGCTGGAGGACCCCGGGGCCGAGAGTTCGCACGTCGCGCTGGTGCCCAGGCTGAAGGTCCGGAAGTCGTGCGGCGCCCCGGCAGCCTCCGGGACCACGGCCGGGACCACGCCCGGACCACGCCCGGACCACGGCCCGCTGACGCCGAACGGGACCTCATTGACCGCTTCTTGACCGAGTGAGAGCGGAGCATTGACTTCCGGTCATCGGAATCCAATTCTGGCCAACCAGCGAGACCATCCGCCGCACCAGATTGGGTCCTCAATGACTGCTTCCGCCTGGCCCCGTCGCGCCTTCCTGCACGCAGCAGGTGGCACCGCCCTCGCGCTGGGGCTCACCGGGTGGACGTCCCTCCCGGCCGGGGCGGCCGAGACGGCGGCCGCCGAACCGGCGGCCACGGACGAGGAGTTCGCCGCCCTGCGCGCGAAGTGGCGGGGCCTGATCCTGGGCACCGGATTCATCCCGACCGCCGAACCGTTCAAGACGCTGCTCGCCAACCTGGGCACCACTGCGCGGGGGTACCTGTCGACGATGGCCCCCACCGGCGGCTCCCTGTGGCCCGGCATGATCTGGACGGACCCGGATCCGGATCTCGACGCGGAGTCGTACACCTTCTCGTCCCGCATGAACGACAGCTACAGCAGGCTGAGCGTCATGGCCCAGGCGTTCTGCCAGCCCGGAACCGGGCTCACCGGCGACACCGCACTGCTCGAAGCGGTCATCACCGGACTGGAGCACATCCACGACGACGTGTACAACCCCACCACCGTCCCGTACGGCAACTGGTGGAACTGGCAGATCGGCGCCCCGCAGGCCCTCATGGACACCTGTGTGCTGATTCACGAGCACCTGACGCAAGACCAGACGACCAGGTTCTGCGCGGCCGTGGACCATTTCCTGCCCGACTCGGCGGTGGCCGCTTACACCGGCACCAGCACGGGCGCCAACCGGGTCGACCTGTGCCGCGGCATCATCCTGCGCGGTGTCGTCGGCAGGCACCCCGACAAGATCGCCCTGGCCGCCCGCGCGCTGGCCCCCGTCTTTCCGTACGTCACCGCCGGCGACGGCTTCTACGCCGACGGCTCCTTCATCCAGCACACCTCCGTCCCGTACATCGGGGGCTACGGCTCGGTGCTGCACGACGGCGTGGGCCGGCTGCTCGCGCTGCTGCGCGGATCGGCCTGGGAACTGAACGACCCCAACACCCAGCTCTTCCTCGACACCGTCGAAACAGCCGTCGCACCGTTCATCTACAACGGCGTGATGATGGACAACGTCTCTTCCCGGGGCATCAGCCGTCAGGGCACAAGCGACCACCTGCGCGCCCACGGCCTGCTGGCCACTCTCGTACTCCTCGGCCAGGGCGCCTCCCCGGAGGAGAACGCCCGGTGGCGCGCCATGGTCAAGGGCTGGCTCCAGCGGGACTACCACTACCCCGCTCTCAAGAACCCGGGCCTGAGCCTGATCCGTGGCTCCTTGCTGCAGGGCCTGCAGGACGACACCTCGGTGAAGGCGGCTCCCGAGCCCGTCGCGCACCGGCTGTTCCACAACATGGACCGCGTCACCCATCGGCGCCGCGACTGGGCCGCCTCCGTCAGCATGGCGTCCAAGCGCATAGCCCACTACGAGTTCGGCAACGGCGAGCACGCCCGCGGCTACCACACGGGCGCCGGCTGGCTGTCCTGGTGGGGCAGCGACTTCGGCCTGGAGCAGTACTCCGACGCGTACTGGCCCACGGTCGACCCCTACCGGCTGCCCGGCATCACCGCCTCGCGCAAGCCCCTCGCCGACGGGGAAGGGGGCAACTGGGGCGGCCCGCGGCCGGATGCCGCCTGGGTCGGCGGCACCACCGACGGCGAGTTCGGCGCCACCGGACAGCACCTCAAGGGCCTGGCCGGCACGATGAACGCCAAGAAGTCCTGGTTCTGGCTGGACGACTCCATCGTCTGCCTCGGCGCCGGCATTGGTTCCGCCGACGGCTTCCCCGTCGAGACCACCATCGACAACCGCCACCTCGGAACCGCCGGCGCACCCGCCCTGACCGTCGATGGCAGGCAACAGCCGTCGACGCAAGGGTGGACGGCCACCTTCGAGGACGCCGGGTGGGCGCACATCGCGGGCCAGGCCGGCTACGTCTTCCCCGGCGGGGCCGGGCTCAGCGCCGTACGCGAGGAACGCACCGGCGCCTGGAGGGACATCAACACCGGCGGCTCCGCAGACCCGGTCACCCGCCGCTACCTCACCCTGTTCACCGACCACGGCACCGACCCCACCGACGCCGGATACGCCTACGTCCTCCTGCCGGGCGCGGGCGTGAGGGAGACCGCGCACCGCGCCTGCGACAAGGGCTGGCTGAAGGTCCTCTCCAACACCGCTGACCAACAGGGCATCCGCGTCCCGAAGCTCGGATTCACCGCCGTCAACTTCTGGGCACCGGGCACCGTGGACAAGATCAGCGCGAACGCCCCCGCCTCCGTCCTCATCCGGGAGCACCGCGACGGCACCGCGACCATCGTCGTCTCGGACCCCGCCCGCCAGGCCACCTCCCTGGAAGTCAGGTGGAACCGGCGTGTCTCCAAGATCCTCTCCAGGGCGTCCACCGTCACCGCCGCTGCCACCGGCCACGCCCTGACCCTCGTCTTCGGCGACCTCACGACCCAGGCCGGAGGGCCACAGCGCATCACCGTCCGACTCGGCTGAACCACCCCACAGGGGCCCACCACCGCCGGCGTGCCCCTGGTCACCATCTTGACAACGTTGCCAGCCTTGCGCCGGCACCGCCCCCATTCCCCAGGAGGACACCATGCAACGAAGCAACGTCCGACTCCTCACCCCCACCACCGTCACCACCCTCGTCGCCGCCCTCACCCTGATGACGACGTCCCCCGCGCACGCGGCAGTCGAGTGGGACGGGGACGCGGACACCGGCGGAACCGGCGTCTTCGCCTCGGTCCTCTGCGACGACCCGTCGTACGTCTACCAGCCGGACTGGGGCGACGGCCGCGGGAAGATCTTCGGCTTCAGCAAGATGCCGGGATCCGAGCGCTGCGAGGGGCTCGGCCTGGCCGGCCACACCCTCACCTCCGGCCGGACCTACTGGTTCGGCTGGGAGTCCATGACCAAGACGGGGAACGCCCAAACCGTCTTCCAGTGGAAGTCATGGGGTACCGACGCGGAGCAGGACCAGAACTACCCCGTCCTCATGAAGGTGGAGGACAGCCGGCTGAAGATCTGGTACGTCGCACCGGGCGAGGAATGGATCGCCGCCGGCAGTGTCCCCTGGACTCCGGGCACCTGGAACAAGATCGAACTGGGCATCAACAGCCAGTCGTCCACGAACGGTTCCTTCGCCCTCTACGTCAACGGCCAACTGGTGGTCGACAAGCACGACGTGCGCACCTGGGACCTCAAGGGCAACGTCCCCCGCTGGGGGACGTACGGCTCGACCATCTCCGACGTCGAATCGGTCAACTGGGTCGACGGGCTCAGGATGGGGAGCACACGGGACGACGTCGACGACCAAGGGCTGTCCCGTAAATGATCTCCGAGACGCTGCGGGCATGGCCGGCCGCGGTGCGGCCTGCTCTCCTATCCGGCGAGGGCGAGGTTGTGCATCCGGGCGATGCCGAGCATGGCGTGGTGGACGCCGTCGCCTTTGAGGCGGCAGTCGCGGAGGATCTTCCAGGTCTTCATGTGGGCGAAGGCGTGCTCGACGCGGGCCCGGACCTGCTTGTGGGACTTGTTGTGTTCCTCTTTCCAGTCTGGGAGTCCGGCCTGGCCGCGTTCGCGGCGGTGCGGGATGACGAGTCCGGTGCCCGGGTAGCCGCCGTCGGCGATCGTCATGGTCTTGCCGACGGCGGCCTTGGCGCCGGACTCCTCCCATGCCTTGCAGTCGTTGCGGTTTCCGGCGAGTGGCCGGCCGACCACGACGACCAGGCGGGTGTCGGCATCGATGACGACCTGGTGGTTGGTGGAGTACCGGTAGTTCTTCGACCGCTCGGCGATGGCGTGGTCGCGGGTGGGGACCAGGGTGCCGTCCACGATGAGCGCGGTGTCCTTGGCGAACCTCTTGTGGGGCTGAAGCGCGAGCATCGGCCCGAGGTGGTCATGATGCGGTCCGCCGCCGACTTGAACACCCCGAACAGCGGGGCGAGCTGCCGCATGGTCAGGTTCGTGCGCCAGTAGGCCGTGACCAGCAGGGCCCGGTCCTCCAGCGGAAGGCTCCACGGCCGGCCCCTGCGGGCGGCGTCCGCACCCTGGCGCCGCAGAACGGTCACCAACTTTCCGAACTGCCTCGGGCTCAGAGCAGTTGCACCAGCGCGGCTGGCGGACGGCATTCATGGTCACTGAACAGGTGAACGCATGGGCTGCCCTGGTGAGCGTCATCGAGCGCGGCTACCGCGACGACGTCTACGAGTACACCAATGACCTCTACTGCCGAAAGTGGCTGCATGAGACGTGGCTCCTGCTGGTGTCGGCGTACCCCCGAATGTGCTCACGCCGGTACAGGTGAACACGCTCAGTTAAGGTCAGTCGTGGACACGAGGAAGGATTCGACCGCGAGGTTGAAGGGTGCCGTGCTCTCGAGGTTGACCATGTGGGCCGCCGAGGCGAACCGTTGGTGCCTGGCATCGGGAACGGCTCGGGCGATGGCCTGAGCGTTTGACGAAATGTCACTGCTGTCGAGTTCTCCGTCGAGAACCAGGGTGGGCACGCCGATGGAGGCCAGCCGGTCCGCCGCACCGACTTCTCTCGGCATCCCCGCCCCCAACCCGCGGGCGTGCCGCACGACATTGGCAGACGCCGACGCATGCATCCGCTCGCGCAGCGTGCGGCTGACCTGGGACGGTTCACGGTACGGCCCGTCCACCCACATCCGGAGAAAGTGCTCCACGAACCGTTGCGCTCCGCCGTCCGCGTCACCCATCACGGCCATCTGCTGTGCGGTGTGGTGCGCGACGTAGGGGTCGGCGAAGGGCCGACCGCTCACCCCGGGCGAGGCAAGGACCAGTGCCGACACAGACTCCGGATGAGCTATCGCCGTATCGACGGCGGTCCGCGCCCCGAGGGAAAGCCCTACGAGCGTGGCGCACGGGACATCGAGATGGGTGAGCAGAGCGTGCAGATCGTCATGGTTGGCGTAGTCCCCAGCCACTGTGGAGGAACGCCCGTGGCCGCGGGCGTCATAGCGGATGACGCGGTACCCCAGGCTCGCGAGCCACGAGAACTGCTCGTTCCACATGTTCAGGTCGAGCATGCCGCCGCGGAGCAGTACGACGGGGGGGCCTTCGCCGGCCGACTCGCAAAAGAGCTCGCCCGCCTCGACGGGTACGGTGGTGGCTGTGACCGCGTGTGTCCGCGCATGCGTCATCGTGGGTCGTCTCCTCGATCCGTGGGGTGCGGCGGGGCATCCTGCGCAAGGTCCTTGAACTCCTCGCCAAGGCGACGGAGCACGTGAAGAGCCGTCGTGACGTCACCGGCGGTCAGATCGGACAGCCGGCGCCGCAGTTCGGTTTCCTCGGCTTCCTGGATGCCCCTGATGATGGCTTCCCCTTTCGGGGTGAGCCGGATCAAGCGCGAGCGCCGGTGCTCCGGGTTCGGGGCGCTCTCGGCCAGCCCCAGGGCTGTCGCATCATTCACCAGACGCTGGACCGGCTGCCGGTCCAGCCCCAGCAAGCGGGCCAGTTGAGGAACCGTTCGGGGGCCGCCCCTGCGCAGTTCATCCATCACCGCATGCTGACCAGCTGTCATCCCCGTGCCCATCAGCTCCCGCTCCACGGCACGCACGACCGTGCGGTGCAGCGGCCACAGGCTGCGGATCACTTCGTACAGCAGAGGCCCCAACGGGGGCTCATCCTTCGTACGCTCATCGACACTCATGATGTCATCATGACATCTTCTATGTCCACGTAGCCATAGGTTCAGAGCAGCAGAGCCTGAGCACGTTCACTCGTACGCGACTGGGCAGTTTGAGTCGTACGCCGACAGCTGGACGAACACGTCGTCCAGCTCTGGACCCCGCGGATCAAAGCTCTGGACGACCAGTACAAGGCCGTGACTATCGACGACGACGGTCAAGCACTCGATCAGTTCCACAACTGCCCGGCCCCGACCTGTGGTGGTGGCGGCGCCACCCCCGCATCCTCACCGGAGACCTCGGGCGTTCACTTCGCTCGGCCGGTGCCATCGGCGCTGACCCGGACACGGCATGACCCTCAGCCTCGTGGGGATTGCGGGGACAGCTCTTAGGCACTGTCCGGCGGGTCATGCCGAGGACGGGGCTGCTGCGGCCCGGCCGACCTCTCTAGAATCGCGGCGTGTTCGAATATCACGGCTGGATCACCGTCAGGGAGACCGCAGTTGATGACGACGATGACGTCCGACTGCGGCAGGTCGTGGATGAGCTTCGGCTTCGCATCGCCCGGATCGCCAGTCCCTACCTCCTTGATCTCAGGTGGATGAACGGCGAGCCGTTCATCCACCTGGGGGGCCATTCCAATCACCGCTCGTCGCTCGACGTCGTCGGTCTGTTCGAGCATGTCGCGAAGGTTGCTCCCGGCTCCTACGGCCTTCTGCACATTCGCGACGACGAGGACCCCACCCATGAGAACGAGGTACGTGTACTGAGACTCGCTCGGGGCACGGTCACCGAGCACACGGAGACGCTGCTGTCGCCGTGCATCCCGACACTCGAAGATCCCCTCACCGGTTAGGTCCCGTCCGGCGAACGAGGCCCCGATCCGACAGCCACACGATCAGCCGGACAGGCCCCAGCGCAAGCGATCGTATCGATCGCTTCGGTTCCCTATGATGGTGTGTATCGGATCGCACCACCCGTACGTCACGACCGCAGGGGGACCACATGAGACCGCATGTAGACCAACGGCAGGCGCAGGTGCGCGAGCTCGTGCGGGTGCGGGGCAGCGTGCGCGTGGCCGAGCTGGCCCAGGAGCTCGGCATCTCCCCCGTGACCCTGCGGCGGGACATCGAGGCGATGGCGGGGCGGGGCGAGATCCAGCGGATGCACGGGGTGATCAGCCGGGTGGCGGCGGGGCGCACCGCCACGGCCGCGTCGGCGCCCGCTCCGGCCGGTGGCCGTCGTGAGGGACTGGTGGTCGGAATGGTGGTGCCCACCACCGAGTACTACTACGCCGATGTCGTGCGCGGGGCACGTGAGGTGATCGAGGCGCACGGGGCGCGGCTCACCGTGGGGCTGACCCGGTATCTGCCGGGCGAGGACCAGACGCAGGCGGACCGGCTGCTGTCCACGGGGGCGGACGGGTTGCTGCTGACCCCGAACTGGGACGCCGGGTCGCCCGGGCCCGGCGAGGGGGCGTGGACGGCGGAGCTCTCGGTTCCGACGGTCCTGGTGGAGCGGTGGGCTCCACCGGGGCATCCGGCGGCGGGGCTGGACCGGGTGGCCTCCGACCACGCGCACGGCGCGGCCAGCGCCGTGCAGCACATGGTGAAGCTGGGCCACCGGCGGATCGCCCTCGCCAGCCGGGAGACACCGACCTCGGCGCGGCTGCGCGCCGGGTACGAGGCCGCCGTGACCGCGCTCGGGCTGGAACCGGCGCCGCCGTGGCCCACGGCCGGCCCGGGGCCCTCGTCGGAGGCGGAGGTGTTCGCCCGAACGCTGGACTACCTGTGCGACGCGGTGACCGAGGGCGGGGTGACCGCCGCTCTGATCCACAGCGACACGGACGCGATCATGCTGATCCCGCGGCTCCAGGCACGGGGCGTGCGCGTGCCCGAGGACCTGGCGGTGATCACCTACGACGACGAGGTCGCCGGACTGGCCGACGTGCCGCTGACGGCCGTGGCCCCGGCCAAGCGCGAGGTGGGCGCGCGGGCGGCGGCGCTCCTGCTGGAGCGGCTGTCGGCGGGTGCCCCGCAGGACGGTCCGCGCCAGCACCTGGAGCTGCTCCCGCACCTGGCCGTCCGTACCTGAGGGACCCGGTCCGCTCGCGGCGGCGTACGGGGCTCGGCGCGCGGGGTGGTGATCCGCGCGGGAATCCACAGTGGTCGATGCGAGCGTAAAGAACGATCGATCAAAACAATCGCATACCATGGGGCCGAGAGCACGTAACCTGTGTCCGAGTAGCTGGGGGCCCTGTGCGCGACCACGTCCGCGAGCGACACGAACGAGCGATCGGATTCGTCCGCACCCACGGCAGCCTGCACATCGCCGACCTCGCCGCCCTGCTGGACGTCTCCAGGGTCACCGCCCGCCGCGACGCGGAGATCCTCGCGTCCGAGGGCCGGCTCGGACGGGTGCACGGCTCGGTGGTGTGGCCGGGGACCGGCCGGCCGGCACCGGCCTCCGCACGAGCCGCCCGGCAGGCCGGAGAGGGGACCGTGGTCGGGATGGTCGTCCCGACCATGCACTACTCGTTCTCGGAGATCGTCCAGGGCGCCCGCAGCGTCCTGGCCATGCGCGGGGCGCGGCTCGTGCTCGCGCTCTCCGACTACTTCGCCGATGAAGACCGCAACCAGATCCGGCGACTCGTGGCATCCGGGGTGCACGGCCTTCTGGTGACCCCCAGCTGGGAGGACGGAGCACTCGGTCCGGGGGAGGCCGACCCCGTCCTGGAGGCCCCGGTGCCGACCGTCCTGGTCGAGCGGTGGACCAGGACCGGCAGCCCGGTCGATGCCCTCGACCGGGTGCGTTCGGACTCGGCCTACGGGGCGGGCTCCGCCGTCCACCACCTGGCCTCCCTGGGCCACCGGAACATCGCGCACGCACTCCAGAACAGCCCGCACGCACAGCAGTTGAAGGAGGGTTTCGAGACCGCCCTGGCCACCCTCGGGCTTCCCGCGGCGGCTCCCCGCTCCGATCCGAGGACGCCGGCCTCCGAGTCGCACCGCTACGACCTCACCCTGGAGTACCTGCGTGCCGCTGTGCGCGAGCACGGGGTCACCGCCGCGCTGGTACACACCGACACGGACGCCGTCGTCCTCCTTCCGCGCCTCCAGGCCCTGGGGATCCGCGTCCCCGAGGACCTTGCCCTCGTGGTCTACGACGACGAGGTGTCCGGGCTGTCGGAATTGGCCCTGACCGCCGTGGCCCCGCCCCGGCGCGCGGTCGGCGCGGCGGCCGCCGGGCTGCTGCTCGACCGGCTCGACGGCCGGGCCGCCGCCGGGAAGGCGGAGCCCGCGCCCCGACAGCACATCGACCTCCTGCCCCAGCTGCGCGTCCGGGACTCGTGCGGCGCCGCCCGCGTACACATGTGACCGCTTGAACGAATCGATCTCTACGCGACTCTTGAGCGATATTTCGATCGCATGCTAGAAATTCGTTCAGCGGGGCGGCCGGCTCCCCGCTCCCACCCGTGTCGCCGCCTCACTGGAGGCTCCATGTCCGGTTCATGGTCCCGCCGTTCCTTCCTGCGTCTGTCCGGCAACACCTTCCTGCTCGGATCGGTCTCCTCGACCGGTTTCCTCGCGCCGGCCGGCAGCGCCTTCGCCGCCGACGCGTACGACGCCCTCCGGCTCAAGTGGCGGGGCATGCTGCTGGGCACCGGGTTCGCCCCGGCGGCCGCCCCGTTCGCGGAGAAACTGGCCCTGCTGGGCACCCAAGCCGGCGAGGCCCGCTCGACGATGGCCGCCGTCAACGGGTCTCTCTGGCCGGATCTGCCCTTGACCGTCTCCGGCTCGATCACCAACAGCTACGCCCGGCTGGCCACCATGGCCCAGGCCTACGCCCAACCCGGCACGGGTCTGACCGGCGACACGGCGCTGATAGCCGAGATCAAGACCGGTCTGGACCATCTGTACGCCCAGTCCTACAACCCGTCGAAGAGCCAGTTCGGCAACTGGTGGGACTTCCAGATCGGCTCCCCGCAGCTCCTGCTCGACATCAGCACGGTCCTCCACGACCAGCTCTCCGCCACCCAGCTCGCCAACCACCTGGCAGCCGTCGACAAGTTCGTCCCCGACTCCTCGGTCGCGAACTACACCGGCACCAGTACCGGCGCCAACCGGGTCGACTTGTGCCGCTCGCTGGCCCTGCGCGGCGTCCTCGGCAAGAACGACGCCAAGATCACGCTCGCACGGAGCGCCCTCTCCCCCGTCTTCCCCTTCGTCACCAACGGGGACGGCTTCTACGTCGACGGCTCGTTCGTCCAGCACACCTACCTCGCCTACACCGGATCCTACGGCGCGGTGCTGCTCGGCGGACTGGCGAGCCTCTTCGCCCTCCTCAACGGTTCGGCCTGGGCGGTCAACGACACCAACCGTCAGATCATCCTCGACTCGGTGGAACGGTCCTACGCCCCGTTCCTCTACAACGGCGCGATGATGGACGCGGTTTCCGGGCGCTCCACCAGCCGGGGCAACCCGAGGACGAACGCCTACGGCTTCCAGGGCGGCGACCACGGCCGCGGGCACGGCGTCCTCGCTTCCATCGCCCTGCTGGGCACCGCCGCGAGCAGCGCGGAGAACCAGCGCTGGCGAGGTCTGGTGAAGGGCTGGATCCAGCGCGACTACTACAGCCCCGTCCTCACGGACACGGACCTGAGCGTCGCGGCACTGGCCCGCCTCAAGGCCGTACAGGACGACAACGCCGTCACCGCGATCGCCGAGCCGACCGCGCACCGGCTCTTCCCCGCCATGGACCGGGCCGTCCACCGCCGACCCGGCTGGGCGGCCTCCATCAGCATGGCCTCCAAGCGGATGGGCCTCTACGAGACGGGCAACGGGGAGAACCTGCGCGGCTGGCACGCCGGTGCCGGGATGCTCCAGTGGTGGGGGGACACGTACGGCAACGGCCAGTACACCGACGCCTTCTGGCCCACCGTCGACCCGTACCGGCTGCCGGGGACCACGGTCTCGAAGAAGCCGCTCGCCGACGCCGAGGGCGGCGCCTGGGGGCTGCCCCGGCCGGACGCGAACTGGGTCGGCGGGGCCACGGACGGGGAGTACGCCGCCCTCGGCCAGTTCATCCGCGGGCTGTCCAGCACGCTGTACGCGAAGAAGTCCTGGTTCTGTCTGGCCGACTCGATCGTCTGCCTCACGGGTGCCGTCCGCGGCGCCGACGGCACCACGGTCGAGACGGTGGTCGAGAACCGCAACCTCGGTGCCACGGGCACCCAGGCCCTCACCGTCGACGGTGCCGCCCAGTCCACCGCCCTCGGCTGGTCGGCCACGCTCACCGGCACCGACTGGGCGCAGATCGCGGGCCACGGCGGGTACGTGTTCCCCGGCGGAGCCACCGTCAAGGCACTTCGCCAGGCCAGGACTGGTTCCTGGCACGACATCAACACCGGCGGCACCACCGACCCGATCACCCGTCGCTACCTGACTCTCTGGTTCGACCACGGCGTGGACCCGGTCGATGCGGCCTGCGCCTACATCCTGATGCCGGGTGCCACCACCGCGGCCACCTCCGCCCGGGCCGCCGCCACCGGCTGGCTGACGGTCCTCGCCAACGACAACAACCAGCAGGGCGTGGCGATTTCCTCGCTCGGCGTCACCGCCGTCAACTTCTGGTTCGCCGGCACGGTCGGCACGCTCACGGCCGACAACCCCGCGTGCGTCCTGGTCCGGGAGCACGGTGACGGCACGGCCACCCTCTGCGTGTCGGACCCCATGCGGATGCAGGCCGCTCTCACCGTCACCTGGAACCGCCCGGTGGCCTCCGTGCTGTCCAAGCCGGCCACGGTCACGTCCGCGACCACTGGCTCCGCCCTCACGCTCACCTTCGGGGACCTCACCGGGAAGGCGGGAACCACCCAGGAGATCAAGGTCGTTCTGGGCTGACCGGACGACGGGGAGGCCGCCCGCGGGCAGCGGGCGGCCTCCCCGTCCCGGTGTTCCGGTTCAGCGGGCCACGAGAGAACGGAGCAGCTCCGGATCGGCCCCGGTCAGCCGTTCCAGGACCAGCCGCCCCTCGGCGGGTTCGACCGGCACCGTGGAGGGGACGACCAGCACGGCGCAGCCGGCCGCCTGGGCGGAGGCCGTACCCGTCGGGCTGTCCTCCACCGCCACGCAGGATCGGGGATCGACGCCCAGGGCCTTCGCCGCGGCGAGGTACGGATCGGGGTGCGGCTTGGTCCTCGGGGTCTCCCCGTCCGCCACCGTCACCGCGAACCGGTGCGCGCCGAGCCCCGCCAGGACCAGGTCCACGATCGAGCGGGGGGACGCGGAGACCAGCCCGAGCGGGACGCCGGCCCCGGCCAGCGCGTCGAGGAGCTCCAGCGCCCCGGGCATGGGCCGGGGACCGCGGGCGACCTGCTCGTGGAATCCCGTCAGGAGGAGCTCACCGATCTCCGACTCCGTCTGCGCGGCGCCGCTGACCGTGTGCAGGTGGCCGGCCGTGTCCGCGACCGACCGTCCCACCACGGCGGGTACGTCGGCCTCGGTGAGCGTGTGCCCCAGGGACGCGGCCACGGCTTCGGCCGCCCGCCACCACAGCGGCTCCGAGTCGATCAGTGTCCCGTCCATGTCGAAGAACACCGCCCGCACGTCAGACCCCCGCCGGTGCGGGGTCGTGGACGGGGGTGGAGAAGGGCAGTCCGTCGAGTGTCCAGTGCGAGTCGGACGTGCGGCCGAGGGATGCGTACACCTGCGCGGCGACGTCCTCGAAGCGCAGCTTCCGGGCGGGAGGTCCGGTGCGGATGTCCGGGCCGCAGCAGGCGACCCAGGCCGTGCGCTCCGCCACGCTCCGACCGCCGTGCCCGCCGGAGTCCCGGTGGCCGTGGTCGGTGACCACGATGACCGTCCAGGCCTCCTGTGCGTACCCGGGGCGGGCCCGGACCGTGTCGAGCAGGCGGCCGAGGCGTTCGTCGGCCCGCTCGATCGCCCGCAGGTACGCCTCGCCGCAGCCGAGCAGGTGTCCGGTCTCGTCGACCGAGCCGAGGTAGACGAAGGAGACCTCGGGGTCGTCGGTCTCCAGGACGTGGACGGCCTCCGCGGTGACCTGGTCGTCGCAGACCTGCCAGTCCTCACTGGTGTCCGCGCGCGGTGCGATGTACGAGAGCCGGCTGGGGGCGGCGAACAGCGGGCCGCCCTGGCGGGCGAGGAGCAGCGGCTCCCAGCCGGCGGCCACGAAGGTCTTGCGTCCGTCCTCCTGGGCGAGCCGGGTGGCGAAGTCCGGGAACACGTCGAGGCGGTGGCCCGCGAAGTGGTTGCCGTAAACGCCGTGCTTGGCGACGGCCACTCCGGTGACCACGGTGGCCCAGCAGGGCCCGGACATGGTGGGCGTGGCTTCGTCGATCTCGATCGGGCCGAGGAATCCGGCGGCGGCCACGGCATCGAGGTGCGGCGTGGCCACGTCGGGCAGCATGTCGAGTCGTACTCCGTCGATGCCGACGACGAGGACGTGGCGGCGGAGGTCGGGCGAGGTGGACAACGGTCGGGTTCCCGTCTTCGGTGGGTGGATGGAGAGGGCCGGTCAGTGGACGGGGTCGTCGAACTTCTCCGTGGCGGAGCGGGGCTGCTCTTCGAGCGCGGGGGCCGCGCCGTGGCCCGTGAAGAAGCCGGACAGGCCGGTCAGTCGGCCGCCGGGGCCGGCGAGCCGGAGGCTCAGTTTGGTGACCTCCACGGGCGGGAAGGCGTGGACGCGGCGGACGCCGACGGTCCGGCCGGAGGCGATGACCTCGCCGTCCGCCAGGATCTCGTGCCCGCTGATGAACTGGCCGTCCGTAAGCTCTTCGGTCAGTTCCAGGTGGTCGAGCACGACGGGCTTCGTGAAGCGGGCCTCGACCCCGCCGTCCGGTGCGGTGGTCAGCAGCGGGATGAACGGCCGGGAGAAGCGCCGCTCCACTTCCGCGGTGAATTCGAGCAGGCGCGCACGGTCTGCGGGGTCGATGCGGCCCGTGCGGTCCGGCGGGACGTTCAGGAGCAGGCCGGCGCCGAGTCCGAGCGAGCGGTACCAGATGGCGAGGAGGTGCTCGCGGCTCTTGAGGGTGTGCAGGTCGTCCGGCTGCCAGAACCAGTGGCGCCGGATGGGCGCGTCGCACTCGGGCGGCAGGTACCGGGCCCGGTCGAGGGCGGCCGCGCCGTCGTCGTAGATGCTGATGCCGGTCGAGTCGACGGTGTACCAGCAGGGGTCGGTCGCGAGGCCGTCCTCGTTGCCGACCCAGCGGATCGTCGGGGCGCCCATGTTGAACACCATGGCGTCCGGCTGGTGTTCGGCGATGACGGCCGTGACGGCGGCCCAGTCGTAGGTCCTGCCCTCGGACCCGGCGCCGTCGAACCACAGCTCGTGGAGCGGGCCGTACTTCGTGCAGAGCTCGGTGAGCTGCTCCAGGTAGAAGGCGTCGTAGGCCTCGGGGTCCTCGTAGCAGGCCGCGTTGCGGTCCCAGGGCGAGAGGTAGAGGCCCAGTCCGATGTCGGCTTCCCGGCAGGCTTCGGCCAGTTCGGCGACCACGTCGCCTTCGCCGTCGCGCCAGGGGGACGAGGCGACCGAGTACGTGGTGGTGGCGGTCGGCCAGAGGCAGAACCCGTCGTGGTGCTTGGCGGTGAGGACGACGTACCCGGCCCCGGCCTCGACCGCGGTCCTCACCCATTGGCGGGCGTCGAGGTCCGTCGGGGCGAAGGTGGTCGGGTCGAGCGTGCCGTCGCTCCACTCTCGGCCGTTGAAGGTGTTGACGCCGAAGTGCAGGAAGAGCGCGAAGCCGTCCCGCTGCCAGGCGAGTTGTGTGGGTGTGGGGCGGGTGGTCATGTCGTCCGTCCTTCGGGAGATGGGACGGAGCCGGCCCGTGTGCCCCCACGGCTACGGGCCGGCTCCTTGTGGGAACGGCAGCGCTGTCAGGCGGCGCGCATCCACACGGCGGTCCCTCCCGGCAGCAGTCCGCTCTCGGTGAGCGGCCCGCTGGCCAGGAGGAGACGGGAGCACGGGGGCAGTTCGACGGCCTCGGCCCCGAGGTTGACGAGGCAGGTGAACCCGGCGCCGCGGGTGAAGGCGAGAACGGCGTCGGGGGCCGGGAGCCACGCGAACTCCCCTGCCACGAGGTCGGGTTCCTGGCGGCGCAGGCCGATGGCGGAGCGGTAGAGCTCCAGCATGGACGCCGGGTCGCCCTGCTGGGCGGCGGCGCTGAGCCCGGCCCAGTCCGGGGGCTGTGGAAGCCAGGGGGTGTTCGTCGCGTCCTCGGGGCTGAAACCGTACGGGGCGCTGTCCCCGGACCAGGGCAGCGGCACTCGGCAGCCGTCCCGGCCCCGGTCGGTGAATCCGGAGCGCGGCCACCTCGGGTCCTGGAGCAGTCCGGCCGCAATGTCCTCGACCTCGGCCAGGCCGAGCTCCTCGCCCTGGTAGACGTAGGCGCAGCCGGGCAGGGCCAGGGTGAGCAGCGCCGCGGCGCGGGCGCGTCGCCTGCCGAGGCCGAGGTCGACGGGAACGCCTTCGGTGACCGGGTCCCAGCTGTGCCGGGTGTCGGCGCGGCCGTAGCGGGTGACGTGGCGGATGACGTCGTGGTTGGAGAGCACCCAGGTCGCCGCCGCGCCGACCGGCTCGTGGTCCGCGAAGGTGCGGTCGATGACGGTGCGCAGCGCGTCGGTG
This sequence comes from Streptomyces sp. NPDC048424, assembly GCF_040651555.1. Lineage (NCBI taxonomy): Bacteria > Bacillati > Actinomycetota > Actinomycetes > Kitasatosporales > Streptomycetaceae > Streptomyces > Streptomyces sp. NPDC048424. Next base: position 210,219 of record NZ_JBEZKE010000011.1, read on the forward strand.
TCCCAGGCGGTACCGAGGAAGGGGAAGTTGAAAGCGGTGTGGAGTTCGTCGGGGCGCAGGTAGGCGCGGAACCGGTCTCGGTCCTCGAGCCAGATCTCGCCGACGAAAACCCGCTCGCCTTCGTAGGAGTCGGCGACGGCGCGCCAGGAGCGGTAGACCTCGTGCACGGCTTCCTGGTCGGCCCACGGGCTGTCGTTCGCGTCGCGCGCCTGGTAGTCGCGGACGTCCGGCAGTCCGGGGGCCTTCGCCAGGTGGTCGGCTACGTCGATGCGGAAGCCGTCGACGCCGCGGTCCAGCCAGAACCGCAGGACGTCCTCGAACTCGGCGCGGACGTCGGGGTGGTCCCAGTCGAAGTCGGGCTGTTCGGGGGCGAAGAGGTGCAGGTACCACTCGCCGTCGGAGACCCTGGTCCATGCGGGGCCGCCGAAGTGGGACTGCCAGTCGTTGGGCGGGAGTTCGTCGGCGGTTCCGCGTCCGGGGCGGAAGTGGAAGCGGGCCCGCTGCGGTGTCCCGGGGCCGCCGGCCACGGCTTCGGCGAACCAGGGGTGCTGGTCGGAGCAGTGGTTGGGGACCATGTCGATGATGACGCGCAGGCCCAGGGCGTGGGCTTCCGCGATCAGCTGCTCGGCGTCGGTGAGGGTGCCGAAGAGCGGGTCGATGTCGCGGTAGTCGGCCACGTCGTAGCCGCCGTCGGCCATCGGGGAGACGTACCAGGGGCTGATCCAGAGGGCGTCGACGCCGAGTTCGGCCAGGTAGGGCAGGCGGGCGCGGATGCCGGCCAGGTCGCCGACGCCGTCGCCGTTCCCGTCGGCGAAGCTCCGGGGGTAGATCTGGTAGACGACGGCGCCGCGCAGCCAGTCCTTCGTCTTCATCTACTTCACCGCTCCGGCCGTGAGTCCCGAGCGCCAGAAGCGCTGCAGGCAGAGGAAGGCGATCACGAGCGGGATCACCGCGATCAGAGAGCCGGTGATGGCCAGGGAGTACATCTCGGGGCTCTCCGTCGTCGAGATGTTCCACATGTGGAGGCCGAGGCTGACGGGGTACAGGTCCTTGTCGTTCAGCATGACGAGGGCGCCGTAGAAGTTGTTCCAGCTGGCGGTGAAGGAGAAGAGGAACAGCGTCATGAATCCGGGGGCGAGCATCGGCAGTGCGATGGTGCGGAAGGTCCGTATCTCGCCCGCGCCGTCGACCCGGGCGGCCTCGATGACCTCGTACGGGACGTAGCCCTCGGAGAAGACCCGGGCGAGGTAGACGCCGAACGGGTTGACCAGGGAGGGGATGAGGAGCGCCCAGTAGGTGTTGGTGAGCCCGGCCTCGGAGGCCAGCAGGTACGTGGGGAGGGTCAGGACCGCTCCCGGTACGAGCACGCCCGCGAGGACCACGCCGAAGAGCTTCTCCTTGCCGGCGAAGGCGTACTTGTCGAAGGCGTAGCCCGCCGCGACCGAGATGAGCGAGGAGAGGGCGGAACCGACGACGGCGTAGACGACGGTGTTGAGCAGCCAGCGTCCGTAGATGCCGTCGTTGTGGGTGAAGACGTCGTGGATGTTGGAGAAGAGGTTGAACTCCCCGAAGGTGAAGCCGTTGGTGGCGAAGAGGTCGCGGCGGTTCTTGGTGGCGGCGATCAGCAGCCAGCTGATCGGCATCAGCGTGTAGAGCGCCAGCATGACCAGTACGGCGTTGACGGCGGCCTTGGAGGCCCAGGCGTGCGGGGCGCGGGGCCGGTTCGGCGTCGTGGGAACGACGGGCGTCCCGGTGGTCCGCTCGGCGGTGCGGGAGGTGAGGGCCTGCGTGCTCATGATTCCTGCCACCGCTTCCCGATCCGGGTGACCACGTAGGACAGGGCGCCGGCCACCAGGGCCAGCAGCAGCGACGCGGCGGCCGCGCCCGCGTAGTCCTGGTCGATGAACGCCTTGCTGACGATGTACATGGTGGGCGACCAGTCGTTGCCGAGGGCCTGCGCCTTGTCGGAGAGCAGCCTGGGCTCGGTGAAGAGCTGGACCGCTCCGACACAGGTGAACAGGACGGTCATGACCACCGAGGAGCGGATGATTGGGACCTTGATGCGCAGGGCGATGCGCCAGGCGCCGGCGCCGTCGACCGTGGCGGCCTCGATGACCTCGCGGGGCACCGCCTGGAGCGCGGCGAAGAAGATCACCATGTTGTAGCCGACCCACTGCCAGACGGCGATGTTGACCATCGACGAGAGGGAGTTGGCGGGTGAGAAGAAGTTCCAGCTGCCGCCCGCGCCGTCGATCCACTCGATCACCGGGCTGAGTCCGGGGGTGTAGAGGTAGATCCAGATGATCGCGGCGATCAGTCCCGGCACGGCGTGCGGCAGGAAGAGGGCGAGCTGGAAGAAGCGCTTGGCCCGGGCATGGGCCGAGTCGACCAGCAGGGCCAGGCCCAGCGCCCCGCCGATCATCACCGGGATGTACAGCACGCAGTACGTGGCGACGTGCAGGAAGGAGGTGCGGAACTCCGGATCGGCCAGCACCGCCGAGTAGTTCGCCAGGCCCGCGAAGGTCCGTTCGACGCCTCCGAAGCCGAGTCCCGAGGACTGCTCCCGGAACACGCTCATCCATCCCGCGTACACGACCGGAGCGACCATGACGAGGGCGAACAGGACGAAGAACGGGACGAGGAACAGGCCCACGGCGCCGCGCTGGTTGCGGCGCAGCGTGTTTCCGGCGCGTGCCGGAGCGAGGGGAGGTGATGCCACGGGAGGCTCCTTGGCGGTGCGGGTGGTCCGGACTTCCGACTTCCGGGGCGGGGGTGGCCGCAAGGGTGCGGCGGCCACCCCCGCCGGGTCATTCGGCGAGCTTGAGACCGCGGCTCTCGATCGCCGTCCGGGCTGACTCCTGGGCCTTCACCAGGCCGCCGGCCAGGCCGTTCTTGGCCGCCTCGTCCTTGAAGTCGGCGTTGACCTTGCCCCAGACCGGGCCCCAGGTCCAGCCGGGGACGATCGTGTCGATCTGTTCACCGGTCAGCTTGTAGAAGTCCTGACCGCCGAAGTAGGAGGTGTCGAAGGCCTTCGCCGCCACCGCGGCCATGTCCCGGTTCGCGGGCAGGGCGGTGCTCGGGTTCTTCAGGGCGCTGAGCCGGGCCTCCATCGAGGCGGGGTCCGTGGTCACCCACTTGATGAACTCGGCGGCGGCCTTGGCGTGCTTGCTGCCCTTGGGCACGGCGAAGCTGGTGCCTCCGAACATGCCGCTGGCCGGGGTGCCCCAGTGCGGGATCGGGGCAATGCCCCATTTGCCCTTGAGGTCCGGCATGGTGGAGGTCAGGCCGCCCCCGGTCCAGGCGGCGCCCACGATGCTGGCGGACGTGCCGTCGGCCCTGGACTTGTTCTCCTCCGGAGTGCCGGAGCCGTAGTTGAAGACCAGGTCGTCCTTGAGCATCCCCTGCCAGAAGGCCGCGACCTTCTGCGAGGGGGCGTCGTTGATCTCGGGCTTCCAGGCGCCGTCCTTGATCTGGAACCACTTGGCGCCGGCCTGCCAGGAGAGCGTCGCCTCCAGCGGGGTGTCGGTCGGGAAGTTGCCTATGCGGGCATCGGGGTCGGCCGCCTTGATCTTTTCGGCGGCCGCACGGTACTCGTCCCAGGTCTTCGGCACGGTCACGCCGTACTTCTCGAAGAGGTCCTTGCGGTAGAAGTACACCTGCGGGGTCGCGTCGAAGGGGACCGACCAGGTCTTGCCGCCGAAGGTCACCAGGTCCCGTACGCCGGCCGGGAAGCTCTTCTTCACCAGCTCGCCCGAGGAGGCGGTGAGGTCCTCCAGATACCCCTGGCTCGCGAACTCCGGGACCATGGCGTACTCGATGGTCGTCACGTCCGGCGCGCCGCCCGCCTTGATCGCGTTGCTGATCTTGCTGTAGCCGTCGGCACCGCCCGGGATCTGGGAGAACTGGACCTGGATGTCGGTGTGCGTCTTGTTGAACGCGGCGGCCGCGGCCTCGGCACCGGTGGTCCAGGTCCAGTACGTGATCGTCACGGGCTTGCCGTCGTCCTTCGCGGCCGACGAGGTGGTGGAGCCGGAACCGCAGGCGGAGGTCAGCAGGGCGAGGGATACCGCTGCGGCCACCGCGCCGTAGACACGCAAGGACTGAGCCTTCATCTGTACTGCTCCTTGGCGAGTGGGCTGAACGACTTGAATCATTCGCCCACGCATCTTGAACGTCAAGACCAAGTGAACTATTGATCAAAACGATCAGTTCACCGGTACTCCCCTACGCCGTGCGGTCCAGATCTTCGCGGCGGACCCCGTGCAGGAAGGGCAGGCCGGAGGCGTAGCGGGCGATCTCCTCGATCGCCGAATCGGCCATCCGGTGGAGTTCGTTGCCGAGCGAACCCGCGATGTGCGGGGTGAGCAGCACGTTGGGCAGGTCGTACAGCGGTGAGTCGGCCGGGAGCACCTCCGGCTCGGTGACGTCGATGACCGCCTGCAGCCGGCCGGAGGTCACCTCGTCGGTGAGCGCGGCCGAATCGACCAGCGAACCGCGGGCCGTGTTGATCAGGGTCGCTCCGTCGCGCATCAGCGCCAGCCGTCGGCGGTCGATCATCGACTCCGTCTCGGGCAGGGCGGGCGCGTGCAGGCTGACCACGTCGGAGATCCTGCAGAGTTCGTCGAGGCCCACACTGCGGATGCCGAGTGACCTTGCCTGATCAGGGGTCAGATAGGGGTCGTACACGACGAGTTCGAGATCGTACGGGCGCAGCAGTTCGATCACCCGGCGGCCGATCCTGGAGGCGCCGACGATGCCGACGGTCCTGCCGTAGTTGCCCGCGTGCCCGTACCGCAGGTGCCACGCGTGCTCGCCACCTCGGACGCTGCGGTACTCCTCGCGCAGTTGCAGCACCCGCTTGTTGGAGAGCAGCACCATGGCGACGGTGTACTCGGCCACCGGGAGGGAGTTGGCCAGGGCGGCGGAGGAAACGGTGATGCCCCGCTCCCAGCAGGCGTCGGTGACGAGGTGCTTGACCGACCCCGCGGCATGGACGACCGCCCTGAGGCGGGGTGCGGCCGAGAGCACGCCGGCATCGATCGAGGGGGCTCCCCAGAAGGTGAGCAGGATCTCCGCCTCGGCCAGGGCCGCCACCACCTCGGGTCTGCCGAAGTCGTCGGCGACGATCTCCAGGTCGAGCTCGGCCACCGCGTGGAGCCGGCGGGCGGTGGCCTCGTCCAAGAGGCGGGGAAGAAGCTCGGGGGCCATCGCGAGCAGGGCCCGCGGGCGGCGAACTGACATCTCGGGTGCTCCTTGCGGCTGAGTGAGGCCACGCTGACTCTATGAAGTCACGATCCGACCGTCAAGATCCATCAATCAAATGGCTCGACTCGCTCGAAACGATCGATTCCGGCGGGCCGCGCCGTGCTCCTGGGGTCTGATGTACTTCAGTCGATCAGCATTCCGGTGGAGAGCGATGAGGCTGCGATGAGTGAACTGACGAAACCCGAGATCGAACTTCCGGAGGGTGACGCTCCGCAGGAGCTGACCATCCGGGACCTCGTCGTCGGCGACGGGGCCGAGGCGAAGCCGGGCAGGGTCGTCCGGGTCCACTACGTCGGGGTCACCTTCGAGTCCGGAAGGGAGTTCGACGCCTCCTGGGACCGGGGCCAGCCGTTCAAGTTCGCCGTGGGGGGTGGCAGGGTCATCAAGGGCTGGGACCGGGGACTCAGGGGGATGAAGGTCGGCGGTCGGCGCGAGATCATCATTCCCCCGCGCCTCGGCTACGGCGACCAGTCCCCCTCGCCGTTGATCCCGCCGGGTTCCACGCTCGTCTTCGTGGTGGACCTGCTCTCCGTGGTCTGAGGAAGGCCGGTCCGCCAACTGCCGGAGCCGGTCCGGTGGTCCGGGCGGGTGGTTCGGGGATTGGGTACGCTCTCGGTTGACTTCGGGGCGCCGGCAGGTGCTGAATCGCCGCAATCAGAGATGGATCCCATGGGCAGCGCACCTTCCGCCGACTTCTTCCAGCCGCTCAGGGCCGACGACCCGGCCGTCGTGGGCGGCTACCGCCTGGCGGCCGTGCTGGGCGCGGGCGGCATGGGCAAGGTCTACCTCTCCTACACGCCGGGCGGTCGGCCCATCGCCATCAAGGTGATCCGGCCCGAGTTCAGCGAGGACCCCGAGTTCCGGCGGCGCTTCCAACAGGAGGTGCGGGCCGCGGAGCGGGTCCAGGGGCTCTACACCGCGCCGGTCATCGACTCGGACACCGAGGGCCCCCAGCCCTGGCTGGCCACGGCCTACGTGCCCGGCCCCTCGCTCGCCCACGCCGTCGCGCATCACGGCGCGCTGCCGGTGCGCAGCGTGCTGCTGTTGACCGTCGGGGTCGCCGAGGCGCTGCACGTCATCCACGGCGCGGGCATCGTCCACCGGGACCTGAAGCCCGCCAACGTGCTGCTCGCCTCCGACGGCCCGCGCGTCATCGACTTCGGCATCGCCCGAGCCGCCGACTCCACCGCTCTGACCAGCACCGGCGTCAGCGTCGGCACCCCGGCGTTCATGGCGCCCGAACAGGCTTCGGCCGGCACGGTCACCCCGGCCACCGACGTCTTCGCTCTCGGGCAGATCGCGGCCTACACCGCGATCGGGGCCTCCGTCTTCGGCGACGGGCCCTCCCACGCGGTGCTCTACCGGATCGTGCACGAGGACCCCGACCTCAGCGCCCTGCCCGCGGAGTTGCGGCCGGTGGTCACCCGCTGCCTCAGTCGCGATCCGGCCGACCGCCCGACCCTGACCGAGGTCATCGAGCTGTGCAACGCGGCCTCGGAGTCCCCGCTTCGCCAGGGCGAGGACTGGCTGCCGCAGGCCGTCGCCGGTTCCATCACCGAACGGCTGCAGCTGCCCGCGCCGGCGCCCACCCCGCCGCCGCAGCCGCCGACGGCCGCGCCGACTCCGACTCCGACTCCGACTCCGACCGAGGTGTCGCCGCAGTCACCGGCCCCGAGTGCGCCTGCGGCACCCGCCGCCGCGCCCGGACATCCGCCGACCGGTGTGGCCGCCGCGCCGACGCAGACAGCCGCGGCTCCGGCTCCGGGGGCTCCGGCGGCGGCCGTGCCGCCGGGTTACCCGACGCCGCCCCCGTACGCGCAGGCTTCGTACCCACAGCCGCAGTACAACCAGCGGCAGCACAACCAGCCGCCGTACAACCAACCCCAGTACACGCAGCCGTCGTTCCACCCCCAGGGCTTCGTTGCCGGTCCGCCCGCTCCCCCGCGCCCCAAGCGCACGGGGCTGATCGTGGTCGGGGCGGTTGCGGCGGCGGTCATCGGGCTCGCGGTCATCGGGTCCCTGCTGCCGGACGGCTCCGCCAAGGGCGGGGGCGACAAGGCGTCGGGCGGCGGCAGCGCCTCGCAGCAGCGGCCCGACCCGCAGCCGGTCTCGTACCAGGGCATCGACGTGCCCATGAACCACGAGCTGATGTTCGCCGACAATCCGCCGCGCCCGGCCGAGGAGCCGACCGGCGCCGGGGTGCTCTACGGGCACGCCGACCTCTTCTACTACCGGGACACCCTGTTCGGGGACGAGAAGTTCGGTACCACGAACGGCAAGCTCGTCCTGCTGAACAACTCCGAGAAGGGCTCCCTGGAGACCTGCCGCGCCGTGACCCGCTTCACCGAGAAGGTCGGCCTCGACCAGCTCACGGACGGGTCTCAGGTCTGCGTGCTGAGCAAGGCCGGCCACATCGCGCTGGCGACCTTCCGCGGCAGGTCGGGCGCGAAGAACGAGACCTCCTACATCACCCTCGACCTGACGGTCTGGCGCAATGCCGAGGCCGCGGCGAAGAACTGAGCCCACGGCAAGGAGCCCCTCCTTCCCACGGGTTCGGCCGGCCCGCCGCTCGCGCATTCGACGACCTCGCGCAGCCCATGTCCTTGCAGGGGCGGTCGAACTCGTCGACGATGCTTTCAAGCCCGGCCTTCCGGATCCCACCGGCCCCGGCTCGGGCAGGGGAGAACAGGGGAGACAGTGACAACGAACAGCAATCCGAAGAAGCCTCGCTCGATGGTCGCGGCGGCGATCGTCCCGCTCTTCGTGCTCGCCGGGCTGCTACTGGGTCCTGCGGCAGCGGCCTCGGCGGCCGCTCCGGCCGCACGTCAGGCTCCGGCTGCCGCGGCGCTGCCGCAGGGCGGTCTCCTCGCCGGCGCCGGTGTGGCAACCGGCGTCCAGGCACCGACGTCGTCCCAGGTCCGGGCCACCACCGGGAACAAGAAGGGCAAGAAGAAGAGCAAGAAGAAGGGCGGCCTGTTCAAGATGCTCTTGATCGTCCTGGTCGTCGTCATCGTGCTGCTCGTCGTCCTGTACGGGGTCCGCCGGGCGCTGCGCCGCAGGTCCGCCTAGGCGGGCGGCTCGTCGGCAGGGGTGGGTGGCCGCCGGAGTTCGAGCAGGGCCACCGCGATCTTCACTCCGGTGGAGATGGTCAGGGCCTGGAGGAACGGCATGCCCATCAGCCACAGGGCGACCGTCATGGCCGTGAGCACCAGGAACGCCGGTAGCAGATTGGTCCGCCTGAGCGCGGTCCGCAGGTGTCCGGCTCGACCGCGACGCTGCTGCGCGGTGCCGGTCGGGCGGTCGGCGACGCCCTCCTCGTTGGCCTGTGGCATTGCCTGCTGCCCCTTCCTCGCGCTCGCCCCCGGAACCGAGCCTCGGTTGCGCCCCGGCGGTCTGCCACCGCTGCCGGCCGCCCCGCCGCCGTCCGGCGTACAGGTTCACCTCAACGACGGGGATGTCGGGGCAGCGCGGCTCAGGCTGCGGTGGGGGCCTCGGAGATCGGGTGCACCTCGACCGGGTCGTTACCGGGCTTCCCACCCGGTCCGGGGCAGGCCGACGCGCGTGCGGCGATCTCCAGGGCCCGTTCCTCGCTCTTGACGTCGACGACCCAGTACCCGGCCAGGATGTCTCCCTGCCGGGCCGGCCCGTCGCTCACCTGCGGCCGGCCGTCGCTCCCGGCCCGCACCGTCTTGACCTGCGCGGGGCCTCCGAGGCCCTGCCCGTCCACCCATTCCCCGGCGGAGGTGAGTTCGCTGTTGAGGGCCTCCATGTGGGCGAACATGGCCTGCATGTCCTCGTCGGAGTACGAAGACATGACGGCGTCCCACTCGGCCGTCGGTACGTTCATCTGGATCATGTACTGCATGTTCCTCACCCTTCCGGGGCTGGCGTTCCGCTCTGCGCGCTGACGAAGGGGTAGACCGGCGGCCGCTGCGAAACTCATCGGTGGCGGCGGATCCGGTTCGGCTCCGCATGCCGTTCGCCGTCGACCACTCCGCCAGTGTCGCCCCGCTCGTGCCGGGCCGCCCCTGAGCTCACCCGTCCGCGCAAGCCTCGCGGGCGGGTTACGGGCGGTGCGCGAGGCCATCGCCGCTACGTGGCGTTGCGCATCGCGTCCGCTTCGGGGGCCACGACGAGGAAGGCATCCCGGTCCAGGTCCATCACGACGGTCGCCCGCTGACCCCGCTCCCGGCACCGGGCCGCGTACTCCTCGGCGGGCCAACTCCCGTACGGATCACCGGCGGGAAAGGAATCCAGAACCTTCGTACCGTGCACCGCCACCACCTCCTGAGACACGAGCCGTCGCTACGCCGTGTGCCCCGGGTTCCCGGCCCCCATCCCCCCTCCCCGCAGGGCCGTGCCCAGAGTGCGGACGGTCACCTTGACGCCCGTGGACACTTAGGCCAGCCTTACCTTTGCTTGCTCCTCGCCGGTGTGAGCACACCCCGCAGAAGATCCCTGGAGCAGCAATGTCCACCGCCGACGCCACCGCGGCCCCCCGAAGACCTGGACGGGAAGCAGAACTTCTCCGCCTCCCCTCCTGGAGTGGGCCGGCAGCGGCGTCCCTCGCGGTGTGTCTCGGGTGGGCGGCCACGACGTGGATCGCCGTGCACCTGCGCGCCGACGTCACCCTGCACACCGCGGCGCTGTTCGTGCACCTCGCCTCCCTGATCCTGGGCTTCGGCGCCGTACTCGCCATCGATTACTACGGCGCGCTGTGGCTCACCGGCCGCAAGACCCTGCGTGAGGTCCTCGACTTCACCGCCCCCTTGCACATGCCCGTGTGGGCCGGTCTCGGTGGCCTGCTGTTCAGCGGCGCCTTCCTCCACCCCGATCTCAGTTCACCGCTGACGTGCGTCAAGCTCGGCCTCGTCCTGGTGCTCTCGCTCAACGGTGTCCAGGCGTCGGCCCTGCACCACCGGCTGGCCGCCGTCGACGGCGGCCCCGTCCCCCGCTCGCTGCTGATCCGCGGCGCTGTGACGGCAGCCGTATCGCAGGCTGCCTGGTGGGGCGCGGTCGCGATCGGCTTCTGGAACAGCCGGCACTGATCACCCCGCCGAGGCCCCTCGGCCCGCGTTCCCGCCCTTGGCGCCGGACACGGCGCCCGAGCCGGGCCCGAACCCCCTGGCGATCAGCCACCCGGCCAGGCCCAGCTCCCAGGCGAACACCGGGAGCGCGGCGACCGACCCCGCCACGGAGAGCTGCGCGTAGGCCCCGAACATCACGGCGACGGCCGAGGCGCAGATCAGCGGCCCGCCGATGAGCCCGAGCACGGCGATGAAGCGCGGCACGAGCCGTGCACGGTGCACCAGGTACGCGAGCACGACGGTGTTCAGACCGAGGGCGATGTTGGGCCCGAGCAGGAACGTCCAGTCGTGGAAGGCCACCAGCGCGGCGTCGGCGCCCGCCGACGCCCCCGCGTCCCGCCGCAGGGTGACGAGCGCCAGGACGGCGACGATCCCGAGGGCGATGACGGCGGCCTCCAGCAACCGCCCGAAGGCATACCCGAGCGCGAGCCCCTCGCCGTGGCGCCGCAGGACGGGGAACAGCGCCGCCCCGGTGCCGACCACCGCCGCCACCAGCACCACCTCGCAGAGCACCCCGAGCATCGCCTGCGTGTCGGCGCCCTGTGCGAGCCGACCGTCCGCCGCGCCCAGCAGGGGGCGGTAAAGGACCGCCCCGGCTATCGCGGCGACCTCGGTCAGCAGGAACAGCGACCCGGCGGCCACTGCGGTTCTCCGGTCCGGATTCATCTTCTCGGCACCCCTCACTCCCTGATGGTGTACGCCGTACACCTGGCGCCAACCATAGGTGTACGCCGTACACTCGTCAAGGAGAGGGTGCTGTCGAGGAAGGAAGGGGCCGAACCGGAATGACCCGGGATGAAGCCACGCACACGCAACGGATGCCCCTGAGCAAGGACCGTGTCCTGCGCGCCGCCGTCGCGCTCGCCGACGCCACGGGCATCGACGCGCTCAGCATGCGCAAGCTCGCGCAGGAGCTGGACGTCGTACCGATGGCCCTCTACAAGCACGTGGCCAACAAGGAGGAGCTGCTCGACGGCATGGCCGACGCCGTCGTCGGCGAGATCGACCCGCCGGACGAGGGCCCCGACTGGCGGCCCGTGGTCCGCGCACGGATCCTCTCGGCCCGACGGGTCCTGCTGCGCCACCCCTGGGCGGCCAGGGTCATCGAGTCGCGGACCGGCCCCACCCCGGCCGTGCTGGCGTACCTGGACTCGATGGCCGGGTGCTTCCGGGCCGGAGGCCTCTCCGCCGACCTCACGCACCACGTCATGCACGCGATGGGCAGCCGCCTGCTCGGTTTCAGCCAGGAGCTGTTCGACACCTCGGGCCCCTCCGGCCCGCCGGACCCCGGGCTGGCGGCGCGCTACCCGCACATCGCCGAACTGGCCGCGACGGCCGCACACGACGAAGGGTCCGCGGTCGGCGGCGGCTGCGACGACCAGTTCGAGTTCGAATTCGCCCTGGACCTCCTCCTGGACGGATTCGAAAGCCTCCGCCGCCAGGGCTGGACCTCCGCGCGGAAGGCGTAACAGGTGCTCGGGCGGTGCGCGCGGCCCCGTCAGTCGGCGGCCCGGCGCCTGCCCCGTCGGCGGCGCGGGTACGGGAACAGCCGTGGCGGGCGCTTGGCGGCCACGTCCTCGATCCAGCCGAAGGTCAGCACCAGCAAGCCCATCAGCGGGATCGCCACCAGCAGTGTGAACGACGGGCTGGCCAGCAGCCATCGGAAGTTCGTGGAGAGGAACCGGACGGTCCAGAGGGGGTCGATCAGCGGAACGGCGAGCACCAGCGCGACCTCGTGCCACAGGTAGACGCTGACAGCGCGTGCGTTGAGCAGGCTGACCAGGCCGTTCCAGCGTTCCAACCGCCTGGGCCACTGCTCCCAGGAGGGGCTGACGTGGAGCAGGATGGCGACGAAGCCGAGGGACCACAGGGCCTGGGCGATCGGCCAGGACTCGATGTCGGTCGATTCGGCCGGATCGGACGGCCGGGTCTGCAGGTACCAGAGGCCGGCCACCATGATCAGTGGCGCGATGGACGGCAGTACGTACTGCGGGATCTTCTTGAGCAGCCCGTCCTGGTGGGCCATGCCGAGGATCCAGCAGGCGCCGAAGGTGGCGAAGTCGTTGGCGGTCTCCCAGACCCGGCTGTAGATGAACTCCTGGTCGGCGAAGAACGCGTTCATGACGATCACCACCGCCAGCGGCGCCGACAGCGTCACCACCGGAAAACGGCGCAGCGCCCGGAGCATCAGCGGTGAGAGCAGGACGTACCACAGGTAGGCCCGGAGGTACCAGAGCGGGACGATGATCTGCGCGGCCCAGGCGTGTTCCACGTGATGCTGGAAACCGGCCAGCTCGTCCGCGTACGGCGGAGTGCTCAGGGGCAGGATCCAGAACCCCAGCTTGGCCCACCACCAGGTGGGGTGGCCTTCGGAGTCGGGGCCCCAGCCGTCGAGGACCTGCAGGGCGATCACGATCGCGCCGAACAGCCACATCGGCGGCAGCAACCGGCGCAGTCGGCCGCGGATCACGCCGAGCGCGGGACGGCTGAGCGAGCGGGCCATCAGCGAGCCGGCCAGCGCGAACATCACGCCCATGGACGGGAAGACGAGGGGCAGCCAGAACCAGCCGAAATTGTGGTAGAGCACCACACGGCCCAGGGCCAGGGCGCGCAGCAGGTCGAGATAGCGGTCCCGGCCGCCCTTGCGCTCGGGCGGTGCCTCCGGCTCAGGCTCCGGTTCCTGTCGCAGAACGGCGGGGATGCGCAACTGGACGGTGTCCTGGGTGCGCCCGAACTCGATGGATGCGGTCATGGTCAGGCCTCCACCGGGACAGCGACCTCGCCGGTGCGCCGGAGCTTCTGCCAGCGCAGTCGGCCACCCGTCATCGCCGTGATCGCGGACTGCAACAGGACGATGTACATCAGCTGGCGGTAGACCAGTTGCTGGATCGGCAGGCTGATCAGATGCCAGGGCTTCTCGCGGTCGAGCCGGAAGGCGTACCAGGACAGCGCGGCCTGGAGCAGGATGAAACCGCCCCAGCTGGTGAGGGTGATCGGGGCGTCCGCGAACAGCACGCCGTACAGGAAGAACATGTCGACCAGCGGCGCCAGCAACGGGGCGACCACACCGAACAGCACGACGAGCGGCAGCCCGATCCGGCCGAAGCGTCCGGCCGGGCCGCGGGAGGTCACCGCGCCGCGGTGCTTCCACATCGCCTGCATGCTGCCGTAGCTCCAGCGGTACCGCTGGGACCAGAGCTGCTGGAGGCTGGCGGGAGCCTCGGTCCAGGCGCGGGCGTGCTCGGCGTAGACGACCCGCCAGCCCTCGCAGAGCACCGCGATGGTGATGTCGGTGTCCTCGGCGAGGGTGTCGTCGCTCATCCCGCCGACCTGCCGCAGGGCCTCCTTGCGGAAGGCGCCGACCGCGCCGGGGATGGTCGGGATGACGCCCAGCATGTCGTACATCCGGCGGTCCAGGTTGTGGCCGAGGACGTACTCGATGTGCTGCCAGGCGCCGATCAGGCTGTCGCGGTTGCCGACCTTGGCGTTGCCCGCGACCGCGCCGATGGACGGGTCGCCGAAGGGCTGGACCAGCTCGCGCACGGTGGACGGCTCGAAGACGGTGTCGCCGTCCATCATCACGATGATGTCGTACGAGGCGGCCGCGATGCCGGTGTTGAGCGCGCTGGGCTTGCCGCCGTTGACCTGGCGGATCAGCCGGACGAAGGGCAGGTCCATCTCCTCGACGATCTCCGCGGTGTCGTCCGAGGAGCCGTCGTCGATGACGATCACCTCGATCGGATGGTCGCTCGCGGCGAGGGAGTTGAGGGTGTTGGCGATGCACTCGCGCTCGTTGTAGGCCGGGACCAGTACGGTGACCGGCTCGGTGACGGGCGCGCCCCAGGCGTCCCGCCGCTTGGAGCGGCGGGCGTGCATCGGTGCGAGGACGAGCATCAGCGCGAACCGGCCGAAGTTGAGGAAGCCGACGACGGCCAGCAGCCCGATCAGCACCGGCAGGGTGAGCACGGCGAACTGGGTGGCCCAGATATATCCCTTGCCCGCCCACAGCTGGAAACCGTGCACCGGCGTGGTGGCGCTGGAGGCGCCGAGCGCCTCGGAGATGGTGGTGAAGCGGTAGCCCTGGGCCTGCAGCCTGTCGATGATCTGGACGAGCGCGGTGAGGGTCTGGCTGCGGTCGCCACCCGCGTCGTGCAGCAGGATCATCTCGCCCGCACCGGGCTCGGACGGCATCGCCGCCTTGACGATCTCCTCTACGCCGGGACGCTTCCAGTCGTCGGTGTCGCGGTCGATGAACGCGGTGAGGTAGCCGCGCGCGCCCACGTACTTGATCACCGGATAGGTCCAGTCGTCCAGCGCCGCGGCGTTGGACGAGTACGGCGGGCGGAACAACGAGCTGTGGACACCCGCGACGCCGGCCAGCGCCAGCTGCGTCTGCGCCAGCTCCCAGCTGGTCCGGGTGTGGGACTGGTACACCAGGTCGGGGTGGGTGAAGGTGTGCACGCCCAGTTCGTGGCCGTCCGCGACGATCTGCCGGATCAGCTCGGGATGGCGCGCGGTCATCCCGCCGGTCACGAAGAAGGACGCACGGATGTTGCGGGCCTCCAGCAGCTCCAGGATCTTCGGAGTCCACTCCGGCGAGGGACCGTCGTCGAAGCTCAGGACCACGGTGTGGTCCGGGATGCGGTAGCTCACGGGGTGCTCGTTCTTGGCCCCGCGTGCGTCGATGATCGGTCCGCCCTTGAGCAGGTCGTCCGGCACGGTCGTCTTGTCGACCGAGCTCGCGACCCGGGAGTCGTGGAACGCCTCGTTGGTGGCGAGGCCGCGCAGGACGAGGAGCGCGAGCAGGCAGGCCAGCAGGGACAGCGGCATGAAGAAGCGCAGCGGCGGCGCGGCCAGTCGGCGCGGCCTGCGCAGGGACTGCCGGCGGCGCTGGTGGCGGGACAATGACGCTCCTGAAGATGGGTGGTGCGGACGGTCAGTTGCGCTTGGCCGGCCGGCCCGAAGGAGTTGCCCCGCGCGGCCCGGTGGTCGTGGGCTTCGACGTGGTGGTCGCCGGCTTCGATGTGCCGGCTGCCGGTTTCGACGCGCCGGCCGTCGGCGTCGACGCGTCGGCCGAGGTCTTCGCGTGCGGTGTGGCGGACCGCGCGGCCGTCCGAGGTGAGGAAGACGAGGACGGGCGGGCCGGCGACGGCGACGGCACGGGTGAGGGCGGCGGGGCGGGCGAACCCGGGGGCTGCGCGGGTATGCCCATCGCCGGGGCGTCCGCCTGCCCACCGACCAGGCTGCTGCCCATGGCGACGGCCAGGATCGCGCCGATCACGGAGACCGGCCAGCCGAAGCCGCGCAACAGGCGGCCCCGCAGACCCGAATGGGAGACGAACACAGGTGCGGGAGCGGGATCCCCGAAATGTGGTTCAGGCGTGTCGGGGTCTTCCTGGTACGCCGATCCGCGGTCGATGGAGGTGATGACTGGGCGCACCTTGCGGGGCCTTTCAGAGCAGGGTACGTAGACCACGGGATGGCAGGGCGAACGCTAGTGCACCGACCTGAATCGAAATTGTCTCGATGTATGCATTTAGCGTGATCTGCCGAGGTGTCGTAATCGGATCGAAATACCAATGGGACGTACTGACCAGTAGGCGAGATCCACGGTCGTCACGCCCGCTCACTTCGTTTCGCTAGGATTCCCACCTCGTGTGATCAGTCATTTGATCCTCATGCAAAAAAGGGCGTGTCCAGGTACCGCCTCAACGCCCAAGGAGCCCGTGTGAGCCAGCCCCGCACCTCTCGTCGCCGCGCGTGGACTGCGCTCACGCTGCCTGCCCTCCTGTGCGCACTCGCCGCGTGTTCCGCCGGCCCCGGTGACGATGCCGCCGCGCCCGGCCCCAGCGCGTCGCCGACGCCGTCCGGACCGCCGGGGACCCTGTTCGACAACTTCCACTACAGCGGGGCCGACGACCCCTCGCTCGCCGCGCACGGCTGGGAGATCCGTACCGGCGAGGGCGGCCCGGGGATCAAGGACACCTGGTCCGCCGCGGGTGCCGGCTTCCCCTCCGACACGACCGCCCAGGGGGGCAGGGTCCTGCAGCTGCAGTCCTCCACCGACGGCACCAAGCAGGGCACCAGGCAGGTCGAGGTGCAGAGCACCGGCAGCAACCTCTTCACGGGGACCTTCGCCGCCCGGGTCCACTTCAGCGACAAGCCCACGAGCGGCCGGGGCGGCGACCACGTCGTCCAGACCTTCTTCCCGATTTCCGCCTCGGACTCCTCGCCGAACTACAGCGAACTCGACTGCGAGTACCTGCCGAACGGCGGCTGGGGTTCGGTGGGTCCGCGACTGGACAACGTCAGCTGGTACAAGGCCGATCCACCGGACCGGGTCAGCCACTCGCTCAAGCAGCACCTCGAGGGCTGGCACCTCATGATGATCACCGCCGTTGACGGAAAGGTCACTTACTCCATGGACGGCAAGGAGCTTTTTACCAGCTCCGGCAAGTACGTCCCGCGCGAGAAAATGGACGTCCACTTCAGCAATTGGCTCATCGACCTTCCCTTCGCCGGTGGTACGCGCACGTGGGACATGAAGGTCAACTGGTTCTACTACAAAGCCGACCAGGCCGTTTCCCAGGCGGATGTCCAAAGGACGGTGGACGGCTTCTACAGTGCCGGCACCAACTACGTCAACACCGTGCCCACGTCCTGAGCCGGGCCCGGGCCCGCACGTGGCTCAGGGTGCGATCTCGAACTCGGGCGCCTTCAGGCTGTTCAGGCACGCGGTCTTCGGCGCGGCCGGGTCGTCGAAGAACGAGGCGGTGATCTCCTGGGCGCACTTCGAGGTGGCGAACACCACGTGCGGCTCGAACGGCACCGTGACGACCTTGGCGTTGGGCAGCGTGCGGGCGACGTACGGCCCGTTGTCCGCCCCGGTCTGGGAGTCGAACCCGCCCGACAGGGCCAGGGTCGGGATGTCGCCGCGCGTGGCGTCGCGGATCGAGGGCGGCGCCGCGGGGACGTCCCAGGCGGCGCAGTCCGGACCGAGGAAGGTGAGCTGCGGAGCCTGGGCCTGTACCGAGCGGGGGTAGTTCGGGAACTCTTTCTGTCCGCCCTGGAGCGCCGCGTCCTTGCTCTCGTACGGTGTCCACTCGCTGCAGAAGACGCCGTAGACGAGCCCGTGCGCGATCCTGCCCATGGCCTGGGGGCTGAGCTTGCCGCCCGCCCACTGCTGGGCGATCCGCTGCGGCTTGCCGTGTGCCAGCTCGTCGAGGGCGGCGGGAACCTGGGGCGCCACGTGGGTGGCGGAGGTCATCCAGTTCACCAGGGCCCCACCGTCCAGGACGACCTTGACCGGCTTGTCGCTGCCGGGGAGCGTGACGGTGGTGGTGACCGGCTTGGCTTCGAGTTCGCGGACGAGCCGGTCGAAGGTGGCCGACAGGTTCGGGTAGCGCTTGTTGCACGCCGGCTGCTCCGCGCAGGCCTTGAACAGGCCGTCGAAGCCCTGCCGGGCGCTGCTCCAGGTCGCGGCCGAACCGGACTTGGACGGTGGCAGTATGCCGTCGAGGCCCACCGCGCGCAGCCCCTCGGGGTGCAGGCGCATGTAAACGAGCGCCAAGTGGGTGCCGTAGGAGATCCCGTACAGGTTCCACTGCTTGACGCCCAGCGCGCTGCGCAGGTCCTCGTAGTCGGCGGCGCTCTCGGTGTCGTTGTAGGCGCCGAGGTCGATGCCGCGGGCCGCGAGTTGGTCGCGGCAGGCCTTCGTGGCCTCGACGTGCAGGCGTTCGGTGGACGGAGCGTCGTTGCGGAGGCCGACCGCCCGTGCGTTGAACTCGTCGATGTCGGGGCAGAGGAGCGTCGGGTCGGCCGAGTACGTACCGCGCTGGGACATGAAGATCACGTCACGGTCGCGGTTCAGGCCGCCGTCGATCGCCATCTTCGCCTCCCCCACGGCGTCGTCTCCGGGTCCGCCCGCGAGCCACACGATGGGGTCGGGTTTCGGGGTGTCCGACTCGGCGGGCACGATCGCGACGCCGAGCCTGATCATCTTGCCCGTCGACTCGGCGCGGTTCTCGGGCACGGTGAGCGTGCCGCAGCGGGCCCCGTCCAGCTCCTCGATCGGTTCCGGCGTCTTCGGGCAGGGGCCCGGCTCGAAGCGGGCGTCGCCCACCGTCCGCGCCACCGTACCGATCGGCGCTCCGGGGCCGGTGGTGGCGTCGGTGCGGGACTGCGCTCCGGCGGGCGCCGCGAGCAGGCCGGTGACGAGGAGACCCGTCGCCATGGCGGCCGATGTGGCGTGGAGCCGTCGTGCGGTGCGGCGGCGACGGGGCGGTTGCCGGCGTGTCATCAGGCCTCCCGGTCACTTCGGGATGATCGTGAACGGTGCGGGCTCGAGGTCGTCCACGCACGCCGTGTCGGGCGCGGTCGGACGAGCGAAGAACGAGGCCAGCACGCGCTGCGCGCAAGGGGACTGCGGGACCACCCAGTGGCCGATTCCGGGGACCTGCACGGCGGTCGAACGGGACAGGTTGCGGGCCACGTCCTTCGCCCAACTCGCCCCGGTCTTCACGTCGAACGTGCCGGAGATGACGAGGGCCGGCACCGAGCTGGCCGTGGCCACCCGCTGGACCTCCGCGCGGTCCGGAACGTTCCAGACCCCGCACACCGGGTACTGGAAGGGCAGCTGCGGCACTTGGGCCAGGACCGTGTCCGGCCACTCGGGGAAGGCCTTCTGCCCTGCCTTCAGCACGTCGGGTTCCGCGTACCCCGGCGCCCACTCACTGCACGCTATCGAGTTCGTCAGGCCGTGCGCGAACTCGCCGACCTTCTGGACCGAGCCGGCCGCGCGGGCCTGCGCGAAGCGCTCCGGGTTGCCGCGGCTGAGCTCGTCGAGCGCCGCCGGCATGTCCTTGGGCCGGGGAGTGAAGGCGACGATCAGGTTGAGCAGCGCGCCCCCGTCGAGCACGACCTTGACCGGCTTTCCGCCGCCCGGCGGCGGGACGTTCAGCGTCAGGGGGTGGGCCTCCAGCTTGCGCACCTGCTCCGTGAGCAGCCGGTGGAGGTCCGGGTACCGGTTCTTGCAGGCGGGCTGCGCCGCGCACGCCGCGAAGATGTTGTCGATCCCCTCGGCGGTGCTGCCCCATGTCCACGGCAGGGTCACGTCCTGGGGAGGGGTGATCGAGTCGATCGCGAACGCGCGGATTCCCTCGGGGTGCAGGCGCAGGTACGTGAGGGCCAGGTTGCTGCCGTAGGAGTACCCGTAGACGTTCCACCGGGGGATGTCCAGCGCCTTGCGCAGGTCGGCGAAGTCGGCGGCGTTCTCGGTGGTGTTGTAGGCGCTCAGGTCGACGCCGTCGGCCGTCAGGCGGGCCCGGCAGTCCTTCACCGCCTTCAGCATGAGCTCCTGCGCCCGCTTCGCGTCGTAGCCCAGGCCCACGGCCTGCTCGTTGAAGCGGTCGACCTCCGGGCAGGCGAGGTTCGGCTGGTCGTAGAGGTTGCCGCGCTGGGCCATGACGATCAGATCGCGGTCCTTGTTCAGGCCGGAGTCGATGAGGAAGGGAATGTCGTCGAACGTGTCGGCACCCGGGCCGCCCGCCATGAACACCACGGGCTCCTGCGCCGGCTCCGCCGGGTTGACGGCCGGGATGACCGCCACGGCCAGCCTGATGGTCCGGCCGCCGGGGCGGGAGCGGTTCTCGGGGACCTCCAGGACGCCGCACCGGGCGCTGCCGAGCGCTTCGATCGGCTCGGGCGTCTTGGGGCAGGGGCCGGGCACGAACCGGGAGGGGGCCGCGGTACCGGAGCGGGCGGGTGGCGACGCGGCGCTGCTCGGCGCGGGGCCGAGCGCTGCCAGGCAGACCAGAGCGGTCGCGGCGGTCGCAGCGGTCGCCGCGTTGATGCTGTGCTTCGGCATGTGATCCCGTTCCTCTGCCGACATCGGCGGCGGCTCCACCGGGCCGGGCCGCAGCGGTATGGACGGAACGCTCGCTTCCGACGCTACTCGGTGGGAGGTACGCACGCACGCGGAGCGACGGGAGGGGCGGCCGGCCGTCGGTCAGGCGGCCCCGTGTCCTGCCGCGGTCCGCCCCATCGTCAGGGCCAGGCGTCGTACGCGGCGCCAGTTCATCGGGGGCGCGGTGTGCGGGACGCCGGGCCGGTGGCGGGGCACGCGCACGCGCAGGGCGCCGGACTCGATGCGACAGCGCACCGGAGTGGGCAACGTCAGGGCCTCGCCGTCGACTCCGACCGGGATGACGGGTGCGTCGGCGTCGACGAGGACCTCGCGGGCGGTGGCCTCGGTCAGTCCGCGGCCCTGCCCGCCGCGCAGCAGGAGTTCCGTGGCTTCGGCGGCGTTGCCGACGCCGACGCACAGCACTCCCAGTTCGCCGGAGTCCAGCCGCCCTCGGCGTCCCAGTCCGGCCGAGTCGCCCCTCTCGTACGGGTTGTTGCTCACGAGGACGGCCTGGGGGGCGTCCTTGGTCAGCGATCCGGCACGGACGGTCAGCCGTGCACCGCTGTGGTGGGTCAGCAGGTCCGGCAGCATCTCCAGGATGGTGCGGGCCTTGTCGTCGCGGTAGGCGGGACTCTGTACGACTTCCGCGTACACGCCGAACGAGGCGTTGTTGAGGAAGACGCGCCCCGCGCTCGGGTCCACGGGCTCTCCCGCGTGGAGGTAGCCCACGTCGATGCGCAGTTCGACGCCGTCGGTCAGTGCCTCCAGGCACGTGGAGGGGTCCTGCCGGTCCAGGCCGAGGTCCATGGCGAAATGGTTGCGGGTGCCGGCGCTGATCACCATGAAGGGGAGGTCGTGCTCCATGGCCACTCCGGCGACCAGGGCCTGCGTGCCGTCGCCGCCCGCGACGCCGAGCAGGTCGGCGCCGTCGCGTACGGCCTTCCGCGCCAGCTCGGCCACGTCCTGTCGCCGGGCCGGATCCAGCACGACGACCTCGGCGCCCAGGGCCCTGGCGCGCTCCGCCAGGTGGAACTTCTCGACCTTCCCGCCGCCCGAGCGCGGATTCATGATCAGGAACGGCCGTTCGGCCGGGCCGGCGGAGTGCTCCGGCATGCCGGGCGGGGTGTCGTCGACGAGCGCGGCCCTGCCCGCGGAAACGGCCAGCGCCCACAGGGCGAGCGAGACCAGCACGACCCAGAGCAGCCCGGCAGCCGTGTACAGGATCAGGACTACCAGCGGCACGGCGACCGCGAGCAGTGCGGCCAGTGCCCTCTTCCAGCCGGTGTGGGTGAGCAGCCACCAGCCGCAGGCGGCCGTGAGCACCAGCCCCGCCCACCCCACGCCCATGAGCACGAGGCTGCCGAGCCCGGCGAAGACCACCAGCACCGCGATCGCCGCTGCGCCCGCCGCCAAGGCCAGTCGCGCGGCCCAGCGCCTGCTCATGGGGCGACCTCCCACCGCTCCGCGGTTGCCGGACAGGCCGTTCGGCCTTCTCTTCAGGCTACGGGCGCGCACCTTGCGCAGCACGTCCGCCCGGGGCGTGGCGGACGTCGCGGGACGTCAGAAGGCCGAGTGGGCGAACCAGTGGGTGAGCAGGTCCTGGTCGCCGCGCAGCTCGAAGGCGTCGCTGCGGCGGTCGAGGCGGCCGTAGAGGAGGAGCAGGAGGTCGGCGGCGGTTCCCCGGACCGCGGCGTCCCCCGCGAGGGACTCGGCGCGGTCGGTCACCAGGGCGAAGCCGTCGGGGCGCAGGCCGACCAGCCAGTCACCGTCGCCGTCGCCGTCGCCGTCGCCGTCCGTGCAGCTGAAGCGGATGGTCCGGTCCGGGGCGCGCAGTCGGGCGGTCAGCGGCGCGAAGGAGGACGCGAAGGGCAGGTTGGTCAGGAACTCGTCGATGCCGTCGACCGCCAGTGCGCGGTCGACGTGCGGCGGGAGCCCGAGCGCGAGTTGGGCGTCGACCCGGTGGACGAGGGTCTCGAAGAGCACCCGCCGGACCCAGAACCGGGCGTGCTGGTCGACTCCCCAGGCCCACATCGGTGCGTCCAGGTCGATGGCGGCGAACACCTCGGCGGCCTCCGCCGCGCTCGCGGCCAGCCAGTCGGGCAGGCCGTCGGGCTGCTCCGGCAGCCGCAGGTCCACCTCACGGCTGGTCGGGGGCTGCTGGATGCGCCGGCGCAGCAGCTCGCTGAACCAGCGGTGCACGCTGCCGACGTGCCGGGTGAGGTCTTCGAGGGTCCAGCCGGGGCAGGTCGGCACCGGGGTGGAGAGCTCGGCCGCCTTGACCGCGGCGACGAATGCGGCGGTCTCGGCTGCGACGGCCGCTCCGTGCTGGGCGGGGTTCATGTCCGTGCCCTTCCTCTGCTGGCGCTGCCGCAGGCGGCGATGATGATTGAGGGGGTGGATGTTTTACATCCTCAAGTAATGGACGACGGTAATTCTCGACCGTTGAGGATGTCAACTTTCCGCGCCCCGGGCCGTACCCCCATCAGCGCAGTTGGCGGCGGACCAGGTCGTGGAAGAGGCCGGCCGTGTCGGCGAGCAGTTCGGCCGGTGGGCCCTGCTGGACGACCCGGCCGTCCTTCATGGCGATCACCCGGTCGGCGTCCATGATCGTGCTGAGCCGGTGGGCGATCACGATGCGGGTGGCGTGCAGGGCGCGGGTGGATTCGATGACCACGCGCTGGGCCTCGTTGTCCAGCGCGCTGGTGGCCTCGTCGAAGAACAGGATGCGCGGCTTGCGGATGAGGGCCTGGGCGATCATCAGCCGTTGGCGCTGGCCGCCCGAGACGGTGCCGCCGCCGTCGGACAGCATGGTGTGCATGCCCATCGGCATGGCCTTGATGTCCTCGGCCAGACCCGCCATCGCGGCGGCCTCCCACGCCTCCTCCGGCGAGAACGTCCCGGCGCCGCAGATGCAGTCGAGGATCGAACCGGTGAAGGGCTGGGCGTTCTGCAGGACGACACCGCACTGGCGGCGCACGGCCGCCTGGTCGAGCGCGGCCAGGTCCTGGCCGTCGTAGAGCACGTTGCCGGACAGGGGCTTGTCGAAGCCGATGAGCAGCCGCAGCAGTGTCGACTTGCCACAGCCGCTGGCGCCGACGATCGCGACGAACTCCCCCGGACGGATGCGGAAGTCGACTTCGTCGAGGACGAGCGGGCCGTCGTCGGCGTAGCGGTACGACAGGTTCTTGGCCTCGATGGCGCCGGTCAGCTCCCCCGGCCGGGTACTGGAGCCGCCCACCTCGGGGACCTCCCGCAGAACCGGCTTGATCTGCTCGAACATCGGCAGGACGGCGGCCGCCGAGATCAGCGCTCCGGTCAGCTGCGTGACCGACGACAGCAACATCGTCAGTGCGGTGCTGAAGGTCAGGAACTCACCGGCGGACATGGCGCCGCGGGCCGGTCCGGCCAGCAGCACGAACATCACCAGCGTGCACAGCGGCAGGTAGACGGCGCCGAGGACCGTGATGACGTTCTGGATCCGGCCGGTGCGCTGGTGCAGGTCGCGGGTACGGGCGAACTCCCGTGCCCAGGCCGCGTACGCGAAGCTCTCGGCGGCGGCCACGCGCAGCTTGGGCAGGCCGCGCAGGGTCTGGAAGGCCTGGTTGTTGAGCCGGTGGCCGAGCTTGATCAGCCGGCGCTCGTAGCGCAGCTGCCACAGCCCCAGGCCCAGGAAGACCCCCGCGATGACGACCAGCATGGCGAGCGCGGCCATCGCCAGCGGCACGCTGTAGACGAGCAGCAGCACGAGGTTCATCGTGCCGACCGCGCCCGCCTGGACGCAGACCGGGCCGATGCCGGACAGCACGCGGCGGATCGCGCTGATGCCCATCGCCGCGCCGGCCAGTTCGCCGGTGGAGCGGCCGGCGAAGAACGTCGCCGGCAGCCGCAGCAGCCGGTCCCACACGGCCGGCTGCAAGGTGGCCTCGATGCGGCCCTCCATGCGCAGGAGGGAGGTGTTCTGCAGCAGCATGAACGCGGCCGAGACGATCGCGGTCGCGATCAGGGCCAGCCCGGTCTGCACGATGAGGCCGTTCTCGGCCTGCGGGACGTACCGGCCGAGGACCTGTCCGGTGGCGATCGGCACCAGGGCGCCGAGGACCACCGCGACCAGCCCGCCCAGGAGGAGGCTGCGCAGCTCCGGGAAGGTGCCGCGGACGCTGAAGCGGAGCAGGGCCGCCAGGCCCACCGGCCCGTCGGGCAGGGGGCGGTAGAGCATGATGCCGTGCGGTTCGAAGGCGGCCTCGTTGGTCTTCGAGACGCGCTCGCGCGTGCCGGTGGCGGGGTCGACGGCCTCGTAGCCGCCGCGCCGCCACAGCAGGGCGACCGGCGCGGCGTCCTTCTCCCGCCGGCCCACCAGAGGACCGCTGTTCTCCCGCCACCAGCGCCCGCCGAGCCTGACCACGCGGGTGCGGATCCGCGAGGCGAGCGCGATGCGTTCGACGGGATCCAGCTGCTCGGACGCGGCGCCGGCCCCGCCCGGCTCGGACAGGGTGATGCGGGCCGCGGCGGCGACCGTGCGGCACACGGCGAAGGTCGCGTCGGCGCTCCCGCTCCGGTGGGGGTGCCGGCCGGAGCGGACGATGGACGCCAGCAGGGTGCGGTCCGCCTGGGTACGTGCTGCCCGTCCCGCCTCGATGCCGGCGGCCGTGCGGTCCTCGTGCGTGCGCTCGAGCTGTTCGATCCAGCCGTCGAGGGCGTACAGCAGCCGGTGCTGCTGGTCGACCATGCCCTGCCACATCGCCGCGTCGACGAGGAGGGTGCCCACCGCCTCCGCCTCGTACACGGCTCCGTACTGGACGCTGCCCGGGGTGATCTGCATCCACAGGATGTCGTCGTCGGCCCCACCGTGCCCGGTGGTGGCGCTGCCGTCGAGCGGGGCCTGGTAGAGCACGCGCAGGCCGCGGCCGACGCCGCGCGCGAAGGCGTCCTCCAGGGGGCTCAGCCGTCCTCCGTCGGCGGCCCCGTAGGGCACTTGGTCGGCGTACCAGGCTCCGCCGTGCACCTGACCGGCCTGGAACTGGTCGCCGTGGAACTGGTCCCCGTGGAACTGGTCGCCGTGGAACTGCTCGCCGTACTCCGGGCGGTACAGCTCCCGCAGTTCGATGCGGCGGACCCAACACCCCTCCAGGGGGCGGCCGACCAGGGTGTGGTCGGGGCCCTCGGCCGGGCCCAGCAGCAGTGTGCCCGGCGACAGCCGGCCCAGGAAGTGCCAGTGGCCGGCCTGCGCCGCGTCGACGGCGAACAGGTCCAACTCGCCCTGTACGACGAGCCACAGGACGAGCGGGCCCTCCAGGGCCAGGCTGCGCAGGCCCGTGCAGTCGACGGGCGAGCCCAGTGCGCCCAGGGCCGCGACGACCGGGTCCGGTGTCCCGCCCGGCTGCCCGGCGCCGGCGAAGCCCACGGCGGCGTGGTGTGCCTGCGTCACCTCAGTGCTCCTTGACCAGCGCGGCGTACGGGCCCTGGGCGGCGAGCAGCCGCTCGTGCCGCCCGCGTTCCACGACCGTGCCCCGGTCGAGTACGACGATCTCGTCGCTGTCGCGCACGGTGCTCAGCCGGTGCGCGATGACCACGCAGGCGCAGCCACGACGGCGCAGGTTGTCGATGATGACCTGCTCGGTGACCGCGTCCAGGGCGCTGGTCACCTCGTCGAGGACCATGACGCTGGGGCGGCGCACCAGCGCCCGTGCGATCTCCAGCCGTTGGCGCTGGCCGCCGGAGAAGTTGCGGCCGTCCTGCTCGACGCGGCTGTGGATGCCGCCGGGGCGGCGGGCGACCACGTCGTGCACGGCGGCGTCCTCGAGGGCGGCGATCACGGCCTCGTCCGGGATGGAAGGGTCCCACAGGGTGACGTTGTCGCGGACGGTGCCCTCGAAGAGGAAGACGTCCTGGTCGACGAAGGAGACGGAAGCGGCCAGCGCGCCGCGGGGGATGTCCGCCAGCCGCATCCCGTCGATGCGGACGGCCCCCTCCCAAGGGGTGTAGAGGCCGGAGATCAGCCGGGAGACGGTGGACTTGCCGCTGCCGGAGCCGCCGACGAGCGCGACCTGCTGACCGGGGCCGACCGAGAGCGAGAAGTCCTTGAGCAGCGGGGCGTCCAGCGGGCTGTACCCGAAGGTGACGTGGTCCAGTTCCACATGGCCCTTGAGGCGGCGGGTGCCGCCGGGGGGCTCGCGCCGCGCGTGGACCGGCGCGACGGGAAAGTTCTCGACGTCCTTGAGCCGGGCGACGTCGGCCGCGAAGTCCTGGATCCGGCCGGCGACGCCGCCCAGCCGGGAGATCGGCGCGGTGAAGCTGGTCACCAGGGCCTGGAAGGCGACGAGCAGGCCCACGGTGAGGTGTCCCTCGACCGCCCGCAGGCCGCCGATCATCAGGATCAGCGCGCTGTTGAACGCCGCCAGCGTGGGCGCGACGATCGCCAGCCACGCACTGGGCACGCCGAGCCGCTGCTGCACGTCGAGAGTGACGGCGTGCTGTCCGGCCCAGCGGCGGAAGAAGCCGTTCTCGGCGCCCGTTGCCTTCATCGTCTCGATGAGCTGGAGACCGCTGTAGGAGGTGTTGGTCAGCCGGGCGCTCTCGGCGCGCAGCTTCTGGGTACCGGTGGCCCTCAGCCCGATCACGATCCGCATCGCCACGACGTTCAGCAGCGCCACGGCCACGCCGACGAGGGTGAGCTGCGGATCGTACGTCCACAGCAGGACCGCGTAGAGCACGACCACCACGGCGTCCACGCCCGCGGCGGCCAGGTCCCGGGCGAGGGTCTCGGCGACCGCGTCGTTGGACTGCAGGCGCTGGACCAGGTCGGCCGGGTTGCGCTGGGAGTAGAAGGTGACCGGAAGCCGGAGCAGGTGCCGGAAGAAGCGGGCACTGCCGAGGGTGGAGGAGATGATGCGCCCGCGCAGCAGATTGGCCTGTTGCAGCGCGGTGAGCGTCGCGGTGAGCACGAGGGCGACGGCCATCGCGGCGAACAGCACCCCCAGCAGGGACGTCTGCTCACCGATGAGGAACATGTCGATGTACGTGCGGCTCAGCGCCGGCACCGATGCCCCGACGGCGACCAGGAGCAGGCTGGAGACCACGGCGGCGGCCATGGTGCCCGAAGTGCCGCGCAGACGGGCCGGCATGGCGCCGAGGACGCCCGGCTTGCGGCCGCCGCGGCGGAAACCCTCGCCGGGCTCGAAGGTGAGGACGACACCGGTGAAGCTGGTGTCGAACTCGTCCATGGGGACGAACCGGCGGCCCTTGCCGGGGTCGTTGACGTACACGCCCCGGCGGCCGAGCCGGCGGCCCGTGCCGTCGTAGACGACGTAGTGGTTGAACTCCCAGAAGAGGACGGCCGGGGCGCTCACCTCGGCGAGCGCGGCCAGGTCCATCTGCATGCCCTTGGCCGTCAGCCCGTAGCCGCGGGCGGCCTTGAGGAGGTTGCTGGCGCGGGAGCCGTCGCGGGAGACGCCGCAGGCGATGCGCAGTTCCTCGAGGGGGACGAAGCGGCCGTAGTGGCCGAGGACCATGGCCAGGGCGGCGGCGCCGCACTCCACGGCCTCCATCTGCAGCACGGTGGGGGTGCGTACGGGGCGGGGCGTCCTGCCCCTGGGGGCCGCGGGGGCGGAGGTGGTCCTGCGACGGGTGCCGCCCTTGGGCTCGGGGCGCCGGCGGCGGCGCCCGGGGGGCGGGAGCTGCGGCGGCTGCGGCGCGGTCCCGGTCTGCGGCGGTGTCCCGGTCTGCGGCGCGGTCACGGCAGCAGCCAGTCGACGGGGCGCCGGGCGGCGAGGTGGACGGCGCCGGTGAGCGGCGTCCGCGAGTCGATGGCGTACGGAGGCCCGTCCGCGGAGGACCACCGGTAGCCGGACTTGGTGGAGGGCGAGCGTTCGAGCCGTACGAGCACGGCGACCGGGTTGCCGTGGCCGGCGAACTGTTCGGCGAGCCCGTTGTCGCCGAGGAAGCCGCCGATCTGCGTCCGTGTCTGAGGGGCGCGGCCGACCTCCTGGACGCGGCCGCGCAGCGTGCCGAACTGCTGCTGTGGAACGGACTGGACGCTCAGGTCGACCGCGGCGCCCACGGGGATCGCCGAGCCGTTGCCGCCCGGTACGTACAGAACGGCCACCAGCGGGTCCTCCGGACTCTTCACGCGTTCCACGGTCGCCACGTCCGCGCCCGTGGCGACGACCGAGCCGACCTTGGCCACCAGGGTCGTCAGCCGGCCGCCGGTCACCACGCGCACGGGGCGGTCCCCTTGTTCCGTACGGACGTTCAGCAGGGGCGCGCCGGCGTCCAGCAGCTGGCCCTCCTCGGCGAGGACTCCGGTCACCTGTCCCGCGACCGGCGTCTGCAGTACGTAGCTGCCCTCGGCCTGGGTGAGGATGCCGGGTGCGCTCAGCTTGGAGGAGACGGTGCCCGTGAAGGCCCAGAAGGCGGCAGCGGCCATGACGACGACCGTGACGGCCAGGACGAGGCGTCCCTGCGGGCGCGCGAGCCGGACGGGCAAATCCAGTTCTTCGGGCGATTGCAGCTTGGAAAGAGCCTTTTGGCGAAACTGCACGGATCATTCCTTCCACTGCATTCGCATCGATCGGGCACACGGGCAGCCAGGAACCCCGGAGCCGTGGGGGGCGCTCCGGGGTTCCTGGGGATATCCGGATCAGAGACCGGCGCGCCCGGCGTTCACCGAAACGCCGGTGAGGCCCGTGACGAGACCGGGGACGTGGGACACGATGCCCTGCGCGGCCTGGACGGTGTTGAGGGAGCCGACGACACCCACGACGCCGCTGACGTCGCTGGTCACGGCGCCGGCGAGGCCGCCGGAGATGCTGATGATGCCACCGGAGACGGCGTCCAGCTCGGTGTCGGCGATCTCACGGGTCTCGATGTCGTTACGCATGACGCGCACCTTTCATTGGGGGGAGGAATTCACAGCTGCGGCGGCTGGGCGACCGAAACTCGGCCACCTTTTCCGACTGCCGCAATGCGCAAGATGAAAGCACGCGAACGGGTTGCCCAGCCAATCCCGTTGACCCCCCGTCACGGACGGATGATCACCTCCGACGACTGACGTGCAGCTTGATTCACCGAATGGTGACGGCTTCTTCACAGGATCGAGTAACAGATATGGGCCGCTCCTTGCTTACACAGAACCAAACAGGACAAGCCCCCACCAAACAGCAGGGACATATCCCCCACATCGTGGAGCGGAGGAGGTCGGCGGAAGCGCTCGCGAACACGATGTGCAGGTTTCCGGAAGGCGCGCGGGGTGACCGTCCCGTCACAGCTGGTGTGCGTCGCGGGGTCCAAGCACCCCCGGGCAGCTCGCCCCTGACGAGCGAACCCCTTCCGGCCCTCGCGCTCACGTCCATGTGAAGCGCGTCGGGGGCGTTCAGCCGCGCGCTCGCGCTTCGATCAGGAACCGGTGGTCGTGCGCCGTGAATCCGCCCGTGCTTGTGATGTGCCGGTCGAGTCGGCGGAGCGCGGGCTCGTGTGCGGATGGGGTGAAGCCGGGGAACTGCCAGGGGATGGCGCGCAGTTGGAAGACCACCGCTCCGATGTCGTGGAAGGTGTAGGGGCTCATCTCCTCGCGCGCCGTGACCACGTGCAGGCCCGCGGCTTCCAGGGCCCGTACGGCCACGTCCAGGGTCCACCCGTCGGGATCGGCCGGCGCGGGGATGCCGACGGCTTCGCTCAGTTCGAGCTGGTTGCGGCTGCCCACCTGCTGGGTGAGGAGCCGGCCGCCCGGCGCGAGGGCGGCGCGGATGCCGGCCGCGTCCAGCAGTCCGTGCCGGTTGAGGATCAGGTCGAAGGGTCCGGGCGGCAGGTTCAGCCCCGACGTCCGGTGGACCTCCACTCCCAGCGGGGCGAGCCGTTGCCGGGCCAGGGGGAGGTTGGGCTCCCAGTTTTCGGTGGCCACGACCTCGGGCGGCAGCGGGGCGAGCGAGGCGAGGAACTCGCCGCCGCCGGTGTCGACGTCCAGCAGGCGACGGATGCGCGGGAGCAGGGCGCGGGCGTGGTGTGCGTAGTCCCAGGAGGGACCCTCGCCGGCCGCCCGGCCCGTCAGCCAGCTGAAGTCCCAGCCCGTCATGGTGGCCCGTCGGGCTTCCGCGACGCGCGTCTCGTAGTCGTGGGCCATGAAGGGAACCTCCGGGTGGACTGGCGCGGGAGCGCGGCGGGGTGCTACACAGGACCACAGAGATGGTTACACGTGTAACAGTAGATGTCCGCGCCTTTTCAGGAGCCCGGAGCGCACATGTGCACCACACCCGAGCCGATGCCGCTGCCGTTCTCCTGGGCCGACCAGGAACGGCACCTCGTCGGCCACCTCTCGGCGCTGATCCGCCTGGACACCTCGAACCCGCCGGGCCACGAGATCGCCGTCGCGCGCCACATCTCCCGGGAGTTGTCCCGCGCGGGTGTCGCGCACACCGTGCTGGAGGCCGAACCGGGCCGGGCGAACCTCGTCGCCCGGCTTCCGGGCTCGGGGCAGGAGCCGCCGCTCATGCTGCTGGGCCACGCGGACGTGGTCGGTGCCCGGCCCGACGAGTGGAGCCGTCCGCCCTTCTCGGGCGAGGTGGCCGACGGCCGCGTGTGGGGCCGCGGGGCGCTGGACATGAAGGGCCAGATCGCCGCGAGCCTGCTGGTGGTGCAGCTCCTCGCCGCGCACCGGGTACCGCTGCGCCGGGACCTGCTGCTGGTGGTCACCGCCGACGAAGAGGCCGGCAGCCGGCTGGGAGCGCACTGGCTGTGGGAGAACCACCGGGGGCTCGTCGAGGCCGAGTTCGCGTTCAACGAGGGCGGTGGGCAGCGTTTCCCGACGCCCGGCGGCCCCGTGTACACCGTCCAGGTGGCCGAGAAGGGCAGCGCCAGGATGCGGATCACCGCGCGCGGTCGGGGCGGTCACGCTTCCGTCCCGCGCTCGGACGCGGCCGTCTTCACGCTCGCGGAGGCCCTGCTCCGGCTGCGCGCCTTCGCCCCCCGCTCCGTGCTGCACCCGGCCGCGCGCCGCATGCTCGGCACGCTCGCCGACCTGCACCCGGGGACGGGGGCCGAGGCGATCGGGCGCCTGCTGAAGGCCCCGACCTGGGCAGCCGCGAACAGTCTGCCCATCGATCCGGTCCTGCGCGAGTTCGTCATCACCGGGCTGCACAACACGGCCACCCCGACGCTGCTGTCCGCGGGACAGCGGCAGAACGTGGTGCCCGTCGAGGCGAGCGTGGTGCTGGACGGACGCCTGCTGCCCGGCCAGGTGCCCGAGGACTGGGTGGCGGAGGTCCGGAAGGCGGTCGGGGACGGGGTCGAGGTATCGCTGCTGCACGGCAGGGCGAGCCACGCCGTCCACGACGACCCGCGGCTCCTGCGGGTCCTGGGAGACACGGTCGCGGCCCACGAACCGGGAGCGCGCGTCCTCCCGTACATCAACCCGGCCGCCACCGACGCCCGCGCCTTCCCCGAGACGAAGGTGGTGGGGTTCTTCCCCTCCGCGAGTGACGCGGACGTCATGCGGCTCATCCACGCGCCGGACGAGCACGCCCGGATCACCGACCTGATGTTCGGCGGGGCCTGCCTGCTGGACGCGGTCCTCAGACTCTCCACGTGAAAAGGAGCCACCCCATGGGTGTTGTCATCGAGACCCTGACCGGCAAGGTCGAAGGCACGGCCGAGGACGGGCTGTCGGTCTTCAAGGGCATTCCCTACGCCCTCCCCCCGGAGGGCCCGCTCAGGTTCCGGGCACCGGCCCCGGTCCCCGCCTGGGACGGTGTCCGGCCGGCCACCTCCTTCAGCGCCGTACCGCCGCAGATGCCGCTGGTGCCGGGCATGCCACCGGCGTGGCGGCCGGAGGACGGCCTGGACTGTCTCAGCGTGAACGTCTGGACGCCGGGCGGCGCCGGTGACCGGCTGCCGGTGATGGTGTGGATCTACGGCGGGGGGTGGAAGACGGGCCACAGCGCCGACCCCCTGCACGACGGAGAGGTGCTGGCCCGGGGCGGCGTCGTCCTCGTGACCTTCAACTACCGCGTCGGCTTCGAGGGGTTCGGCCACGTTCCGGGCGCGCCCGCCAACCGGGGCTTCCTCGATCAGGCCGCCGCACTCACCTGGGTACGGGAGAACGTGGCGGCGTTCGGTGGCGATCCGGACAACGTGACGGTCTTCGGCGAGTCCGGTGGCGGCGCGTCCGTCGCCGCGCTGCTGTCGGCGCCCGCCGCGCGCGGTCTGTTCCGGCGCGCCATCGTCCAGAGCATGGCCGGGCGGTTCCTGCCCGAGGAGGAGGCCCGGCGGATAGCGGCGCTGCTCGGGAAAGCGGCCGGGGTGAACGCCGAGGAGTGGGCTTCCCTCCCACCCGAGGCCGTTCTGGCCGTACAGGACGCGCCCCTGCCGGCGATGCGGGCGGATCCGTCCGGCTGGACGACTCCCGAGGCGATCACCGCGTTCTCGCCCGTCATCGACGGCGTCACCGTCGTGGACGAGCCGTGGCGCGCACTCCGCTCGGGGTGCGCACGCGACGTGGACCTCATCTCGGGCTACACGCACGACGAGTTCACGCTGTTCGCCATGGAGCGCGGCCTCGTCAAGATCAAGCCGTCCGCGATGGTCAGGGCCGTGCCCATGATGCTCGCGGCGGCCCGCGCGGGATTCCGCGAAAGGGCGTCGCGCAAGCCCGCAGGTCCCTCGGCCAAGATCCGTGATCTCGATCTCGACGTCGTCACGGCCGAGTTGGGGCTCGACCGCCGGGCCGCCGCCGCCTACCGCGCCGCCCACCCCGGGCTGAGCGACTCCCAGCTGTACGTCGCCATGTACTCCGACGCGCTGTTCCGGATGCCCTCGACGTGGCGGGCGCAGGCGCACTCCGCCGCGGGCGGCCGGGCCTGGCTCTACGACTTCACCTGGAGCAGCCCGGCCTTCGGCGGGGCTCTGGGCGCTTGCCACACCATGGACATCCCGGCGACGTTCGGTCACGCGCGGGGGCCGCTGGCGGCCTTCCTCTTCGGCGGCAAGGCCCCCTCCCGGGAGTTCACCCGCCTGTCCGAGCGGCTCCGCGCCTCGTGGATCTCCTTCGCCGCCACCGGGGATCCCGGATGGACCCCGTTCACGGCGCAGCGGCCGATGACCCGCATCTGGGACGCCGAACCGTCGGTCGTCGAGGACCCGCTCCGGGCCTCCGGCCGGATCTGGCACGAGAAGTCCGGGCTCTGACCACCGCGCGACCCACTCCTCCTCACGGAAGGAAACACCAGATGGGTCTTCCTCAGGACCGCACCGCGCCCGTCGTCCACACCGGTTCGGGCCGGATCCGGGGCGCCGTCGAACGGGGCCTCGCCGTGTTCAAGGGCGTGCCCTACGCCGCGCCGCCCGTCGGGCCCCTCAGATGGCTTCCCGCTCAGCCGCATCCGGGGTGGTCCGGGGTCCTCGACGCCTCGGCGTACGGCCCGAGCGCGCCGCAGGCCGTCCGTGCGGGCGACCCCGTACTCGGCAGCCACGGCCTCCCGCCCTTCGACGAGGACTGCCTGACGCTCAACGTGTGGACGCCCGGTACGGACGACGCGCGCCGGCCGGTCCTGGTCTGGATCCACGGCGGCGCCTTCCTCTCCGGGTCCGGCGCGATGCCCAACTACGCGGGCGAGACCTTCGCCCGCAACGGCGACCTGGTCGTGGTGAACCTCAACTACCGGCTCGGACCGCTCGGCCTGCTGTACTTCGAGTCGGACGACGGCTCCGAGCACGGAAACCTCTGGCTGACCGACCAACTCGCCGCACTGCGCTGGGTCCACGACAACATCGCCGCGTTCGGCGGAGACCCCGACCACGTCACCGTCGCGGGCCAGTCCGCCGGCGCCCTCTCCACCGCGGCGCTCGCGGGCCACGTGGGCGACGGTCGTCCCTTCCGGCGCGCCGTCCTCCAGAGCGTCCCGCTCGGGATGCCGCTCGCCACACCCGCCGCGTCCCTCGCCCGCACCTCGGCCTTTCTGGGGATCGCCGGCGCGAAGGACCTCGACGAACTGCGCACCGCGCCCTGGCCGTCGCTGGTCGAGGCCACCGCCGGACTCCTCGGGGACACCGTGGAGTGGGGGCACTGGACGGTGCCGTTCATGCCGGTCCTGGACGGCTCGACGGCGCCGCGGCAACCCGTCGAGAACCTGCTCGACGGTCCTGGCGCCGACATCGACGTCCTCATCGGCTGGACCGCGGAGGAGTCGAGCTTCAGCTTCGCGCTCGGCGAGACGTACGCGTCGGCCACCAGGGAGCAGGTGCTCGAACGGGCACGGGCCACCTTCGGCGACGGCGCGGCCGATGCCTACGCGGCGTACGAGGCGGCCCGCCCGGGGGCGCGGCCCGTCGACGTCCTCGTCGACCTGAGCACCGACGAGCTGTTCAGGAAGCCCACCCTGGCGTTCGCGCAGGCGCGGGCGGCACGGGGCCGCCCGGTCTGGGCGTACGAGTTCGCCTTCCCCACGCCCGCGCACGAAGGCCGGCTGGGTGCCCCGCACTGCCTGGACCTGCCCTTCGTGTTCGACAACTTCGACGCGTGGGCGCACGCGCCGTTCCTGGCGGGCATGGACACCAGGATCAGGGACGGCCTGGCCAGGACCGTGCACCGGGCCTGGATCTCGTTCATCCGCACCGGGGACCCCAACCACCCGGCCATGCCGCGCTGGGACCGGTACGACCAGCGGTCCCGCACCACCATGCGCTTCGACGCCGTCACCGCGGCCGTGTCCCGGCTCACGCCGTACTGAGGGGACCGGCGATCGGCTGCTCCGTCCAGATCGTCTTCCCGGTGCCGGTGAACCGGCAGCCCCAGCGGTCGGTGAGCTGGGCGACGAGGAACAGGCCGCGCCCGCCCTCGTCCGTCTCCCGTGCACGGCGCAGGCGCGGCTGCGTGCTGCTGGGGTCGGACACCTCGCAGACGAGTACCCGGTCGCGGATCAGCCGGAGCCCGACCGGGCCGCCCGCGTAGCGGATCGCGTTCGTGACGAGCTCGCTGACGACGAGCTCGGTCACGAAGCTCAGTTCGTCCAGCTGCCAGCCGGACAGCCGGCCCACCACCAGCTCACGGGCGTGCGCGACGAGGGACAGGTCGGCTTCGAACTCCCACTCGGCGACCCGGTCGGACGGGAGGGCGCGGGTGCGGGCGAGCAGCAGGGCGACGTCGTCGGCGGGCTCTTGGGGCAGCACCTTGTCGAACACGCTCTGGCTGACCTCGCCCAGGGGCCGGCTCGATCCGGCGCCGACGAGCGAGCTCCGCAGTCGCTCCATCCCTTCCTCGATGTCGCCGCCGCGGCGCGCCACGAGTCCGTCCGTGAAGAACGCCAGTGTGCTGTCGGGCCGTACGCCGAACTCCGTCACCTCGAAGGGCATTCCGCCGACGCCGAGCGGCGGTCCCGGCACCATGTCCAGGAAGTGCGGCTCCTCCCCCGGGGGCAGCACGGCCGGCGGCGGGTGCCCCGCGGTGGCGACGACGCACCGGCTCGTGACCGGGTCGTAGACGGCGTACAGGCACGTCGCTCCGAGCACCGCGGGTTCCGTGCGGGATGCGCCGGTCATCTGCTCGCTGGAGAAGCCGAGCACCAGGTCGTCCAGGTGCGTGAGCAGCTCGCCGGGATCCAGGTCGAGGTCGGCCAGGGTCTGCACCGCGGTCCGCAGCCGTGCCATGGCCGCGGTGGCCTCGAGTCCGTGGCCGACGACGTCCCCGACGACGAACGCCACGCGCAGCGAGGGCAGGGGGATGACGTCGAACCAGTCCCCGCCGACCCCGGCGCCGCCGCCCGCCGGCTGGTAGATCCCCGCCGTGTCCGCGGCCGCCGTGTTCAGGACGGACTGCGGCAGCAGGCTCCGCTGCAGGGCGACCACGGACCGGTGTTCCTTGGTGTAGCGGCGCGCGTTGTCCACGCCGAGTGCGGCCCTGGAGGCGACGTCCTGGAGGAGGACCGCATCCTCCTCGCCGAAGGCGGAGGGCAGCTGGCTGCGCCAGACCGTGACGCAGCCGAGGATCAGACCGCGTGCGTACAGGGGCACCGCGATGGTGGAGTGCGCCCCGCTCGGGACGAACAGGCGCAGGGTGTCGGTGTCCACCCCGAGCGCGGCGCGCAGTGTGCCGACGTCGGAGACGAGCACGGGCCGTCCCGCCATGAGCGGGCGCATCACCTCGGTGTCCGGTACGGGAGGGAGCGCCTCGCCGACCGGGAGGAGGTCCTCGGCGGAGACCCCCGGGCTCTGTGCGGCGGCGGTCCGGCGCAGGCGGACCTCGCCGCTGGTGTCGAGCTGCAGCGGTTCGTCGCCCACCAGTACCGGCTCGGCGAGGTCCACGGTGGCGAGGTCCGCGAAGTCGGGTACGAGCAGGTTCACGAGGACCTGGGCCATGTCCGTGACGTCCAGGGAGGCCCCGATGCTCGCGGCGGCGGTGTGGGACAGCCTCTTGCGGCGTCGCTCCGAGTCGGGCTCGGCCGCGTCCACGGCGGTCTCCGCCGGGGTGACCAGGACGAGCCACTGCGCTTCGGCGTCGCGATCGCCGGGAGCGCGGGCCGCGAGCCGGACGACCGTGCAGACGAGGGGCACCTTCGTGCCCACGTGCTCGCTTGCGGGAAGGGTCACCAGGCGCCGGGCCGGTCCCGCCTCCGCCCCGGCGCGTGGCAGCATTCCCAGCAGGGGGGCACAGGTCTGACCGGGCGGGCAGTCGAGCAGCTTCGCAGCCCATTCCGAACGGGCGACGACCACGCCTGCGTCGTCCAGTACGACCGCTGCCGTCTCGGTCACGGGCACCGAGGCCGGCCTCGGGCCACGATGCTCCGGTTCACCCATGTCGCCTCCACGCACCGCAACCTTCAGTATCGACCCCGGGGGGACACCCGGCGACCCGCAGCGGGCTCGCGGGCCGTGCCGACCGTCACCATCGCGCGAGATCTCGGCTCCCTCGGCGGTCGGGTGGCTGCGGCAGGCCGGCGGACGCGCGTGGGCGCGCGGCCGCCGGCCTGCCGCCGGGCGGTTACGGCACCGGCTGCTGCTGGGTGACGCAGTGGATGCCGCCGCCACCGGCGCCGAGGCGGTCGATGTTGAGCCGTTCCACGACGCGGCCGGGGAAGAGACGGGTCAGCGTGGCGCGCGCCGCGGCGTCGGCCTGGGTGTCGCCGAACTGACCGCTGATGACGGCGCCGTTGCACACGTAGTAGTTGGCGTAGGAGGCGAGGAAGTCCGGGTTGGTGGAGCGGATCTCGTAGTAGTCGGGGCCCTGGAGCTTCTCGACGGTCATCCGGGCGCCGCCCGCGGTCGTGGCCGCGGACAGGATCTGGTACTGCTGGCGCGCGTCCTTGGCGTAGACGTCGTTGTCCGAGGCCAGCGGCATCTGGACGAGTGCCTTCCCGGGGGCGAGGAAGCGGGAGGTCGCGTCGACGTGGTCGTCGGTGATGTCCTGGCCGACGACGCCGTCGAACCAGATCACCTTGGAGGCGCCGTAGGCGGTGCGCAGCGCCGCCTCGATCTGGCTCTGCGACATGTTGGGGTTGCGGTTGCGGTTCACGAGGCTGCTGCGGGTGGCCATCAGGGTGCCCGCGCCGTCCTGCTCGACCGCGCCGCCCTCGCCCACCAGGCCGGCGGCGGTGAAGGGGACGCCGAGGTAGGCGGCGATCCGGCCGGCGACCAGGGCGTCCTTGGAGTGGGTCTGCTTCTTGCCCCAGCCGTTGAAGTTCAGGCCGACCGCGTCCATGCCACCGGCCCCGTCCGTGCGGAAGACGGGTCCGGTGTCGCGCATCCAGCAGTCGTCGACGGGGATGGTGGTGACGACGGTGACGGTGGATCCGCACAGGGAACGGGCCTTGGCGGCGCTGCCGGAGTTGGCGCAGATGTAGACCGGCTCGTACTTGGCGATGGTGCGGGCGATGAGCGCGATGTCGGACTGGACCCCGCTGAGGGTGTTGCCCCAGATGGAGGTGCTGTCCGGCCAGGCCATCCAGGTGCGCGTGTGGCGGACGTCCTCGATCGGTACCCGGAACGTGCCCGCCGCGGCGGCGGCCGGGCGGACCTCGGCCCGCGCCCGTCCCTCGGTGGCCGCGAGGGCGGCGGCCGCGGCGGTCAGTCCCGCCGCTGCCAGGAATCTGCGCCGGTCCAGGCCCGCACCGGGCGGGTTCACTGCGTGATCCTTCATGAGGGGCTCCTTGGGGGGTCAACTTCCCGCGCCGACTGCGGGGTTGACCGGAAAGCTAAAACTGGCCAAGCGCTCGGTCAATAGTTTGGACGGGGTCATTCCGGTGGATCACGGAAAGCCGCAGGTGGCGATGCGCGGGCTCGTTAGAGTGACGCCATGGCCGCTTCCGCGAAGAACTCCAACCCGCCCGCCGCCCCTGCCCGCACGGGGCGGCCCCGGGCCTCGGCGAAGGGCGAGCAGACCCGGGCACGGCTGATCACCGCCGCGCGGACCCTGCTGGCGGGCGGGATGAGCGAACGGTTCACCACCCGCAACGTGGCGGCCCTGTCCGGTGTTTCGCACGGGATGTGCCACTACCACTTCCAGGACCGGACCGACCTCGTGCTGGCGGTCGTCGAGGACATCCGCCCCGAGTGGATCCACCCCCTGGAGGAGGCGGCCGCCGCTCCGGGGTCGTTCGCCGAGCGGGCCGAGCGCGTGGTCGAGCTGCTGGGCCGGCCCGAGGGCGCGGAACTCTCCCACCTCCACTCGGCGTTGCACTGGCACGCCCTGAACGACGCCCGGGTCCGCGAGTGCCTGGAGGCGGAGTACCGGCGCTGGCGCGGCTGCTTCGTCACCCTGTTCCAGGTCCTGGCCGAGGAACGGGGCGGTGACGTCGACCCGCGCCTGCTGGGCGAAGCGGTGGCCGCCGCCGTGGACGGCCTGGCCGCGGCGGAGTCACTGGGCTCCGAGGTCGACTCCGGGCCGGTGCTGCGCACCCTGATCCGTACGCTCGCCGCCGGCACCTGACCCGGGCCGCGGAGCGCCCGCGCCCGCCCGCATGCCCGTAAGCCCGCATGCCCGTAAGCCCGCATGCCCGTAAGCCCGTAAGCCCGTAAGCCCGTAAGCCCGCTACAGCGCCCGCCGGGCCGCTGCGATCGCCGCCGGATCCCACCCCGGACGGGGCACGGACTCCAGCAGCAGCCGGGTGTACGGATGCCCGGGCGCGGCGAGCACCTCCTGCCTGCCGCCCTGTTCCACCACGGCCCCGTGCCGCATCACGACGATCTCGTCGGTCACGCACCGCACCACCCCGAGGTCGTGGGTGATGAACAGGAACGCGATCCCGGTCTGCTCCCTGACATCGGCCAGCAGGTTGAGGATCTGCGCCTGCACGGAGACGTCGAGCGCGGCGACGGCCTCGTCGAGGACGAGTACGGCCGGTTCGACGGCGAGCGCCCGGGCGATGGCGACGCGCTGGCGCTGCCCGCCGGACAGGCGGCGCGGCAGGGCGTCGGCGGCGGGGGTGCCCAGGCCCACCTGGTCGAGCAGTTCGCGTACGCGCTTCGCGTGGTCGCGGCCGGGGAAGTGCAGGGTCAGGGTCTCCCGCAGGGCCGCTTCGACGCTGGTGCGCGGATCGAGGGAGAGGTACGGGTCCTGGAAGACCATCTGGATCTCGCGGGCGCGGGCCAGACGCGCGGCCCGGCCGCGACTGTGCCCGGTCCGGGAACGGCCGCGGACCAGGACCTCTCCCCCGTCGGCGCGCTCCAGGCCGACGATGATGCGGGCGGTGGTGGTCTTGCCGGAGCCGGACTCGCCGACGATGCCCAGCGATCCGCCCTCGGGGAGGGCGAAGGACACGTCGTCCACCGCGCGGACGGCCCCGAAGGAGCGGCTCAGCCCTTTGACCTCCAGTACGTTCTCAGGCATCGACGACGCTCCCTTCGAGCAGGTCGCTGTGGTGGCAGGCCGCCTGGTGGTCCGGCCGGCCCGGGGCCGCGGACGGCAGCGGGGCCCGCTGGTCGCAGACCTCCGTGGCGAGCGGGCAGCGGGCCGCGAAGGCACAGCCGTGCAGGGGTTCCCGCAGGTCCGGTGGCTGGCCCTCGATCGCGGCGAGCCTGCCCCGCGGGCCCTCCATCCGCGGGGTGGAGGCGAGGAGGGCCGCCGTGTACGGGTGCCGGGGGCGGGTGAAGAGGACCTCGGCCGGGCCGGACTCCGCGATCCGGCCGGCGTACATGACGTAGACGCGGTCGCTGATGGCGGCGGCGAGGTCGAGGTCGTGGGTGACGAACAGCAGCCCGGTGCCGAAGCGTTCGCGCAGCGTGGCCAGGAGGGCGATGACCTCGGCCTGGCTGCTGACGTCCAGGGCCGTGGTGGGCTCGTCGGCCAGCAGGAGCGCGGGGTCCCCCATCAGGGCCGCCGCGATCACGACGCGCTGGAGCATGCCGCCGGAGACCTGGCCGGGGTACTTGCGCAGGACGGAGTCGTCCAGGCCCACGGCCCGCAGGAGCTCGACCGCCCGGGCCGTGGCCCCGGTCCGGGTCATGACTCCGGTGAGGGTGACGCTCTCGGTGAGGAAGTCGCCGATGCGGCGCAGGGGGTTGACCGCGGCGCGCGGGTCCTGGAAGACCATGGCGACCGTGCCGGCCCGTACGTCGCGCAGCCGGCCGGTGTCCATGGCGAGCACGTCGTGGCCCTCGACCAGGACGGTGCCTTCGACGACCGCGCCGGGTGGCAGCAGGCGCAGTGCGCTGCGGGAGGTGAGGGTCTTGCCGGACCCGGATTCGCCGACCAGGGCGACGGTCTCGCCGGCGGCGACGGTGAGGTCGACGCCGTCGAGGACGGGCCGGGCGGTGCCGGGGAGGGTGACCCTCAACCCTTGGATGTCGAGCGTGCGGGCCGGGCGCGCGGGGTGCGCCGGGGGCGCCTGTCGCGTCGGGTTCATGGGGTCCTCCTGGCTACGCGGTCGGCCCACCGCTCGCCCACCACGTTGAACGCGACGACGGTCAGCACGATGAAGAGGCAGGGCAGGATCGCGGACAGCGGGTAGCCGTGCTGGATGGCGGTCTGTCCGTCGAAGACCATGCGGCCCCAGTCGGGGGTGAGCGCCGGAACGCCGAGCCCGAGGAACGACAGCCCGGCGAGGTCCATCAGGGCGTAGCCGAAGTTGATGGTGGACTGGGCGAGGACGACGGGGGCGATGTTGGGCAGGACGTGGCGCAGGCAGATCTGCACGGCCGAGTGGCCCTGGACCTGGTAGGCGCTCACGTACGGGCGGGTGCGCTCGGCGAGCACGAGGGAGCGGGTGAGGCGGCTGACGTAGGGCAGGTAGGCGACGGCCAGCGCGATGACGGGGGCGAGCAGGCCCTCGCCGTAGACGGAGATGATCAGGATGGCCAGCAGCATGCCGGGGAAGGCGAAGACCAGTTCCGTGCTGCGGGACAGGACGGAGTCGAGCCAGCCGCCGCGCCAGGCGGCGGCCATGCCGATGGCGATGCCCGCCACGGTGGAGAAGGCGACGACGCCCAGCGGGCCGAGGAGGGAGGTGCGCGCGCCCAGCAGCAGCCGGGAGAGCGTGTCGCGGCCGGCGGCGTCCACGCCGAGCGGGTGCGCGGCGGAGGGCCCGGCGAGGGCGTTGCCCAGATCGACGGCGTTGGGGTCCTGCGGCACCACCCAGGGGGCGAGCAGTGCGGCGAGGACGACGAGGGCGACGAGACCCAGGCAGAGGAGGTGGAGCGGGGAGCCGGTGGCTCGGATCCGGGAGAGGCCGGGGCGGCGGACGAGTACGGCGCTCATGCGGCGGCTCCCCTCGTTCCGAGGGTGACCCGGGGGTCGACCAGGGGCAGCAGCAGGTCCACGAGCAGGTTCACGATCATGAAGAGGGCGACGATGATCAGGGAGATCGCCTGGACGGTCGGAAAGTCCTTGGTGGTGGTGGACAGTTCGAGGAGCTGGCCGATGCCGCCGATGCTGAAGGCGGTCTCGACCAGGATGGTGCACACCAGGAGGGTGGAGACGATCAGTCCGCCGGTGGTCAGGACGGTCCCGAGGGAGTTGCGGAAGACGTGACGGCGGATGACCTGGCGCTCCGGGACGCCGCGGCTGCGGGCGACGGTGACGTGCTCGCTGTCGAGGGCTTCGAGCATCGCGGAGCGGGTGACGCGGGCGAGCATGCCGATCAGGTAGAGCGCGAGGGCGACCGCGGGGAGCGCGAGGTGCCAGAGCATGTCCGCGAAGCCCTCGCCGGCGCCGCTGCTGGGGAACCACCCCAGCTGTACGGCGAACAGGCCCTGGAGGAGGACGGCCGCGACGAACGACGGGGTGCCGACGGCGAACGTGGTGGTGACCAGGATGGCGGAGTCGGTGGCCCCGCCCCGGACGGCGGCGGTCCGGCCGAGCAGCAGGCCGATCGCCACGACCACGACGAGGGCCATGGTGATCAGCAGCAGGGTCACGGGGAGCCGGTCCGCCAGGAGCCGCGAGACATCGGTGCGGTAGGTGATCGAGCGCCCGAAGTCCCCCTGGAGCACGTCCCCGAGCCAGCGGAGGTAGCGGGTGAGGAAGGGGTCGTCCAGGTGGTACTGGGCGTTGATCGAGGCCAGGGCCTCCGGGGAGGCCGACCGGCCGGCGAGCAGGAAGCTCGCCGGGCTGCCCGGGGCCAGGTACATGGCGCCGAAGACCACGAACGAGGCGGTGAGGAGGGTGGCGGCCATTTCCGCCACCCGTCGTACGGCGAAGCGGGCGAAGCTCACTGTGCGGCCCCCACGTCGGCGGCCCACGGGTAGTACATGTACGAGATCGTGGTGGGCGCTCCCGTGATCCGCTTGCCCAGGAACAGCGCGGTCGGCCACTCCGCCACGGGGATCCACAGCAGCTGCTCGGAGGCCTGGTGCTGGAGCTTCGCCTCGATGTCCATCCGCTGCTCGACCGGGTAGATGCCGGTGGCCTGGTCGACGAGCTGGTCGTACTGGGGGTCGCTGTAGCCGGCGAAGTTCATGTAGGCGCCGGTCTTGAAGTTCGCCAGGAGGTCGAGCGGGTCGGTGATCGAGTCGTAGTAGGTGAGCGGGAACATGTCGATGCCCTCGCGCGCCTGGGGGTCGGTGAACAGTGCGGTGAAGGCGTTGGGGGCGATGGTCTTCAGCCGGACGTCCAGGCCGATCTGCGTACCGGCCGCCTGGACGGCGGTGGCGAGGAGGGAGACGTCCTGGCCTATGGAACTGGTGGCCATGGTCAGGGTCTTGCCGGTGGCCCCGGCCTCCTGGATCAGGGCCTTGGCCTTCTCGACGTCCTGGCCGGAGGGCGGGAGGCTGTCGAAGGCCGTCTTCAGGGTGCGCTCGGGGGCGGTGGCCCACGCGGCCCTGGTGGTGAGGGAGTTGGTGACGGTGCCCGCGCCCCCGAGTCCGGCCTTGACGAATCCGGTGCGGTCGAGCGCCAGGGACAGGGCCCGGCGGACGCGGACGTCGCCGAGGGGGCCCTCCATGTTGGTGATGTTGACGTTGACCGTGCTCAGGCCCTCGCCGAAGTAGAGGGTGCCCGTGCCGCTGCCGCGCAGGCGGGCGTAGCTCTCGGTGGGGATCAGGTAGCCGCCGTCGACCTCGCCGCTGAGCATGGCGTTGGTGCGGGCGGACGGGTCGGTCAGTACGCGGAAGACGGTCTTCTTCGACTTGGCCTTGGTGCCCCAGTAGCCGTCGAAGCGATTGAGTTCGATCGACTGGCCCTTGTTCCACGTGCCGAGTTCGAAGGGGCCGGTGCAGGCGAGCCCGCCGGCGGTGCCGTAGTCCTCGCCCGCCGCCTCGACGCCGGCCTTGGAGGCCACCACGCCGGCCGCGGTCGCCATGTACTGCGGGAACTGGGAGTCGGGCTTCTTGAGCTTGACGGTGACCTGGAGCGGGCCGCTCTTGGTGACGGCGGAGACGTTCTGGAAGACCTGGGCCCAGGCGGCGGCGTTGTCGGGGTTCATCTGCCGGCCGAGGCTGAAGACCACGTCGTCGGCGGTCATCTCCTTGCCGTCGTGGAAGCGCACGCCGGGGCGCAGGTCGTAGACCCAGGTGGTGGGGTCGGGGTTGGACGCCTTCTGGGCGAGCCCGGGCTCGGTGGTGAGCGCCGGGGTCCAGCGCATCAGGCTCTCGCACACGTTGGACAGGATGGTGTTCTGCGGGTAGTCGAACGCCACCGTGTAGTCGAGGGTGGGCGGTTCGGCGTAGACGGCCCAGTTGAAGGAGTCGAT
This sequence comes from Streptomyces sp. NPDC048424, assembly GCF_040651555.1. Classification (NCBI taxonomy): domain Bacteria; kingdom Bacillati; phylum Actinomycetota; class Actinomycetes; order Kitasatosporales; family Streptomycetaceae; genus Streptomyces; species Streptomyces sp. NPDC048424. Next base: position 254,576 of record NZ_JBEZKE010000011.1, read on the forward strand.
CTCGCCGCGGGCCGGGGGCGTGGTCGCGGAGAGGTGGACGTCGGTGACGTCGCCCGTGTCGCCCTTGGGCGGGCCCGCGCAGGCCGCGAGCAGGGCGAGGGCGGTCAGGACGGCACTGGTGAGGACCGCGTGGCGGCGGCGACGGCGGGGGCGTCTTGCCGTGCGGGGTGGAGAGGTGGTCATCGTCGCGCTCTCTTTTCCGTGAGGGGTGCGGGGGAGGAGCGAGCGGACCGCCGGGTGGCTCCGGGCCGGTCCGCCGGGAACGGCGGGTGCCCGGGTCAGCCGGCGGCGTGCGCACCGGTGCGTGCGGCGGGGATCTGCTGGGTGATGCAGTGGACCCCGCCGCCGCCGAACGCGATGGCGAGCGCCCGTACGCCGACGACCTTGCGGCCGGGGTGGGCGGAGGCGATGACGGCGAGGGCGTCCTCGTCCTGGGCGAGGTCGGCCACCGGGACGACGACGCCGCCGTTGGCCACGTAGTAGTTCAGGTAGGACACCTCGATCTCGCCGTCGGCGACGTCGGCGAAGGCCGTCTGCGGCACGTCGATGATCTCCAGCCGCCGGCCCCGGGCGTCGGTGGCGGCTTCGAGCACCGCACGGTTGGCGCGCATCCGGGCGTAGTCGGGGTGGTTCGGGTTGTCGGGCAGGGAGACGACGACCGTGCCGGGCGCGGCGAAGGCGCAGACGCCGTCCACGTGGCCGTCGGTCTCGGTGTCGAGGAGGCCGCCGTACGGAAGCCAGATGACCTTGGTGACGCCGAGCCGGGCCTTCAGCTCGGCCTCGATCTCGTCGCGGCTCATGCCGGGGTTGCGGTTGGGGTGCAGCAGGCACTGCTCGGTGGTGATCAGGGTGCCCTCGCCGTCGACGGTGATCGCGCCGCCTTCGAGGATCATGTCGGAGGCGATGCGGTCGACCCCGACGTGCTCCAGCAGCAGGGCGCTGACGCGGTCGTCGGCGTCGAACGGGTGGTGCTTGCCGCCCCAGGCGTTGAAGCGGAAGTCGACGCCGGCGCGATTGCCGTCGGCGTCGAGGACGAAGAGCGGGGCGCAGTCGCGGAACCAGGAGTCGTCGAGCGGCAGCTCGATGACGGTGATGCCGTCGCCACAGCGCTCACGAGCCTCGCCGCCGTGGCCGGGCGGGGCGACCATCGTCACCGGCTCGAACTGTGCGATGGCTCGGGCGACCTCCGCGTACTCCTCCTTGACGTCGGCCAGCACGCTTCCCCACAGGTCCTCGCGGGTGGGCCAGGCCATCAGGCAGCCCTGGTGCTCGGACCACTCGGCGGGCATACGGTATTCAGCCATCGGAAGTCTCATTTCTTTCGTGGACGGAATCTTCCACTTAACTGAAAATTCAGTCAAGGGTTTGATGGTCAGAGGAAGTACAGGCGGTTGAGGGAGACCTCCTGCGCGGGCTCGGAGCGCAGGGGTTCCCCGTCGAGCGTGACGAGGCCGGTCCGGGGGTTCACGTCGACTTCTCCCAGCCGGGCGTTGGCGACCATGTCCTTGGGGCCGATGCCCCGGGTCCCCCGCACGGCGACGCGGCGCCGCCGGGTGCCCAGGGTGTCGTACGGGGCTCCGAAGGAACCCGACTCGGCCGCGGCGCGGCTGACGAACGCCACCGAGAGGTCCGCGGGGGCGGCGCCGTGGGCGCCGAACAGCGGGCCCAGGACGAGCGGCTCACAGCAGTCGGTGGCGGCGTTGGGGTCGCCGGTGACTCCGTACGCGGGGAAGCCGGACTTGAGGACGAGTTGGGGCTTGGCGCCGAAGAACGCGGGGCGCCACAGCACGATGTCGGCGAGCTTGCCGACCTCGATGGAGCCGATCTCGTGGGCCAGGCCGTGGGCGATCGCCGGGTTGATGGTCAGCTTGGCCATGTAGCGCAGCACGCGGGCGTTGTCGTCGCCCTCGCCGTCACCGGCGAGGGGGCCGAGCTCGCCCTTCATCTTGGCGGCCATGGCGAAGGTGCGGCGGATCGTCTCCCCCGCGCGGCCCATGCCCTGGGCGTCGGAGGAGGTGATGCCGATCGCCCCGAGGTCGTGGAGCACGTCCTCGGCGCCCATCGTGCCCGC
>NZ_JBEZKE010000012.1:0-244745 GCF_040651555.1 Streptomyces sp. NPDC048424
CCTCACAACTCAACGTCAGCCACGCCTTCCACTCACCCCACATGGACGGCATCCTCGACCAGTTCCGCACCACCGCCGCCACCCTCACCTACCACGCCCCCACCATCCCCATCGTCTCCAACCTCACCGGACAACCAGCCACCACCGAACAACTCACCAACCCCGACTACTGGGTCCAACACCTCCGCCACACCGTCCGCTTCAACGACGGCATCCAGTACCTCCACAACCAGAACGTCACCACGTACCTGGAGCTCGGCCCGGACGGCGTGCTCACCGCCATGACCCGTACGATCCTGGCCTCCGGGGAAGCGGAGACCCGGGATCCGGTCACCGCGGCCCCGTTGCTGCGCAAGGGCCGTCCCGAGGGCGGGACCCTCGCGGCCGCGCTCGCCGGGGCCTACGTCCGCGGCGCGGACATCGAGTGGGGCGGGTTCCTGCCCGGTGGCCGGGCCGTACCCCTGCCCACGTACCCCTACCAGCGCGACAGCTACTGGCTGAGCGCTCCCGCCGCCCCCGTGGCTCCGAGGCCGGCCGGCGGGCACCCCTTGCTGGACCAGACGCTCGAACTCGCCGCGGGCCAGGGATGGTTGTTCACCGGCACGCTCGACGCCGACGCCGACCCGTGGCTGGCGGAGCACGCCATCCTGGGCCGGCCGCTGCTGCCGGGCGCGGCCGTCGCGGAGCTCGCCCTGTACGCGGCGCGGCGGACGGGCGCGGCGCAGGTCGCCGAGCTCACCCTCGAACAGCCGCTGCCGCTGGACGAGCGCGTCACCGTCCAGCTGATGGTGGGCGCCCCCGGGGCCGACGGGACGCGCCCCCTCGCGCTCCACTCGCGGCCCGAGGGGACGCCGGGCGCAACATGGGTCCGGCACGCCTCCGGGCTGCTGGCCGACGGGGTGTCCGCAGCGCCGGGCGGCGCGGCCGACGAGGCGGCCGACCTGGCCGTCTGGCCGCCGCAGGGAGCCACCGAGATACCCGTCGGCGACCTCTACGCCCGCCTCGCCGAGCGCGGATACACGTACGGGCCCGCCTTCCAGGGCCTGCGGACCGTGTGGAGCCACGGGAGCGACCTCTACGCGGAGGTGGTGCTCCCCGAGAGCGCCACCGGCCCGCAGGGGGACGGCTTCGGTCTGCACCCGGCCGCCCTGGACGCGGCGCTGCACACCGCCCTCGTCGGGGCCGGTGCCGGGGACCGGCTGCTGGTGCCCTTCGCGTGGAGCGGTCTGACCCTGCGGACGCCCGGCGCCACGGAACTGCTGGTCCGCATGCGGCGGGGAGCGGGCGACAGCTACTCGCTGCTGATCGCCGACCTGTCCGGTACCCCGGTGTTCACCGCCGACACGCTCGCCGTGCGGGAGCTACGGGCGGACCCGGCCGCCGCCGGACCGGCGCACGGGGCCGCGCTGTTCGGCCTGCACTGGTCCCCGCTGCGCGGGACCGCTCCCGTTCCGGCCGGCCCGTGGGCCGTCCTGGGCGAGGCGGACTCCGCCGTCGTGGATGCCGTACGGGCCGCCGGTGTGGCCGTCCGGGCCTACCCCGGCCTGGACGGGCTGCAGGAAGCGGTCGACGGGGGCGCGCCGGTGCCGTCCGTGGTCGTGGCCCCGGTGCCCGCCGTCCCGGCCGGGTCGGGCCGGGCCGTGCTCACGGCCCTCGCACCGGCCCAGCGCTGGCTGGCCGACGAGCGGTTCGCGGACTCCCGGCTCGCCTTCCTCACCGAGGGCGCGGTGGCGGTGGCGGACACCGAGTACCCGGATCCCGCGCTGGCGGCGGTCTGGGGCCTGATCCGCTCCGCCCAGTCGGAGCAGCCCGGCCGGTTCGCGCTCGTCGACACCGACGGGCGGCCCGAGTCCGTACGCGCCCTCGTCCCGGCCCTGGCCTGCCCGGAGCCTCAGCTCGCGGTGCGGGCCGGGCGGATCGCGGCGCCGGCCCTGCGCGGTCACCGGCCCGCCGTCACCGGTGAGGACGCCCCGGCGGCCTTCGGAGCGGACAGCCACGTCCTGGTCACCGGTGGTCTGGGCACGCTGGGCCGGCTGCTGGCCCGGCACCTGGTGGAGCGCCACGGGGTGCGGCGGCTGCTGCTGACCGGCCGCCGCGGTGCGGCGACCCCGGGCGCGCAGGAGTTCACGGCCGAACTGGCCGCGCTGGGCGCCGAGGTGAGCGTGGCCGCCTGCGACACCGGCGACCGCGCCGCCGTGGCCGCCCTGCTGGCCTCCGTACCGGCCGGCCGGCCGCTGACCGCGGTGGTCCACGCGGCGGGCGTGACCGACGACTCCGTCCTCGCGGGACTCACCCCGGAGCGGATGGAAGGGGTGCTGCGGCCCAAGGCCGACGCCGCCCTCCACCTGCACGAGCTGACGCGGGACCTGGAGCTGTCGGCCTTCGTCCTCTTCTCCTCGCTCGCGGGCACCCTGGGCTCCGCGGGACAGGGCAACTACGCGGCGGCCAACGCCTTCCTGGACGCCCTGGCCCAGCGGCGCCGCGCCGCCGGGCTGCCGGCCCTGTCCCTGGTCTGGGGCCTGTGGGCGCAGGAGAGCACGCTGACCGGCGATCTCGGCGCGGCGGACCTGAAGCGCCTGGCCCGCTCCGGGATCGGGGCGCTGTCCGCCGAGGAGGGCCTGGCCCTGTTCGACGCGGGCGTGGCATCCGGCGCCGCGGTCCTGACGGCCGCCCACCTCGACCTGCGGACGGCGGATCCGGAGGCGGTCGCGGTCCTGCTGCGGGGGCTGGCTCCGGCCCGCCGCGGCGGGCCGGGCACCGCTCCGGCGGCCCCGGACACGGCGGCCGACCTGCGCGAGCGGCTGGCCCGGGCGCCCCGGCGCGAGCACCGTCACCTGCTGCTCGAAGCGGTACGGATCGAGGTGGCGGCCGTACTGGGCCACGCGAGCCGTGACCGGGTGCCGGCCGACGGCCGGTTCCAGGACCTGGGCTTCGACTCCCTGACCGCGGTCGAGCTGCGCAACCGCCTGACGGCCGCGACCGGCGTCAAGCTGCCGCCCACGCTCATCTTCGACCACCCGACCCCGGGTGCCCTCGCGGACCGGCTGCGGGCCGCGCTCGTGCCCGACGTCCCGGCGCAGGACACCCCCGAGGAAGCCGTGGACGGCGCAGCCGGTCCGGACGGCACGGACCTGCCGGACGGCGGGAGCGCGCTCGACACGATGAGCGCCGACGACCTGGTCCGCCTGGCCCTGGGCGAGGGCTGACCCCCCGCCCGGGGCCGGGCACCCGGCTCCCGGACCCGTTCCGACCCCGACCCCGACACCAGACCCACACCCAGCCCCCCACGGGGCTCCCGACAGGGAAGTACGGAGAGAACAGGATGGCTTCCACAACCCAACAGCAGGTCGTCGAGGCGTTGCGGGCCGCGCTGAAGGAGAACGAGCGGCTCAAGGCCGACCACGCCCACCTCGTGGAACGCGAGCACGAGCCGATCGCGATCGTGGGCATGGCCTGCCGCTACCCGGGTGGCGTCCGTTCCCCTCAGGACCTGTGGCGACTGGCCACCGACGAGGTGGACGCCGTCGGGCCGTTCCCCGCCGACCGCGGCTGGGACCTGGCGGGCCTGTACGACCCCGACCCGGACCGGCCGCACACCTCGTACGCCCGGGAGGGCGGATTCCTCTACGGGGCGGCGCAGTTCGACGCCGAGTTCTTCGGGGTCTCGCCGCGCGAGGCGCACAGCATCGACCCGCAGCAGCGCCTGCTGCTGGAGACGGCGTGGGAGGCCTTCGAGCACGCGGGCATCGACCCGGCCGCGCTGCGGGGCAGCCGCACGGGCGTGTTCGTCGGCACCATGTACGCCGACTACATGAACCGGTTCTCCCCCGCCCCGGAGGAGTACGAGGGCTTCCTGAGCGTCGGCGGCGCCGGCAGCGTGGCCTCCGGTCGGCTGTCCTACACCTTCGGACTGGAGGGGCCTGCCCTCACCGTCGACACGGCCTGCTCCTCCTCGCTGGTGGCGCTCCACCTGGCCTGTGCCTCGCTGCGGCGCGGTGAGTCCACGATGGCGCTGGTCGGCGGTGCCACGGTGATGGCGACGCCGATGCCGTTCGTGGAGTTCAGCCGGCAGCGCGGGCTGGCCGCCGACGGCCGTTGCAAGGCCTTCTCGGCCGCCGCGGACGGCACCGGCTGGGCCGAGGGCGCCGGTCTGCTGCTGGTCGAGCGGCTCTCCGACGCCCGCCGCAACGGGCACCGCGTCCTGGCGGTGGTCCGTGGTTCGGCCGTCAACCAGGACGGCGCGAGCAACGGGCTGACCGCCCCCAGCGGCCCCGCGCAGGAACAGCTGATCCGCCAGGCCCTGGCCGCCGCCGGGCTCACCACCGCCGACGTCGACGCGGTGGAGGCGCACGGGACGGGCACCTCGCTGGGCGACCCGATCGAGGCGCAGGCGCTGCTGGCCACCTACGGCAGCGGGCGTCCGGCGGACCGGCCGCTCCACCTGGGCTCCCTGAAGTCGAACATCGGGCACACCCAGGCCGCGGCCGGGGTCGGCGGAGTCATCAAGATGGCGATGGCGCTGCGTGAGGGGGTGCTGCCGCGCACCCTGCACGTGGACGAGGCCTCCCCGCACGTGGACTGGTCGAGCGGCGCCGTCTCCCTGCTGACCGAGACGATCCCGTGGCCCGAGCAGGGCGACCGGCCGCGCCGGGCCGCGGTGTCCTCCTTCGGCATCAGCGGCACCAACGCGCACGTGATCCTGGAGCAGGCGCCCGCGCTGGAGCCGGCCGACGCCGGGAGGCCGGCCGCGCTGCCGGCCGTACCGGTGGTGCTGTCGGCGGCCGGCGAGCCCGCGCTGCGCGCGCAGGCCGACCGGCTGTACCGGCACCTGACCGAGGCGGACGGTGACGCACTGGCGGACGTGGGCTTCTCCCTGGCCACCACCCGCGGTCACCTCCCGCACCGGGCGGTGCTGCTCGCCGAGGACCGCGACGAACTGCTCGACGGGCTGCGCGCGCTGGCCGACGGGGTGCCGGGGCCGGACGTGGTCCGCGCTACGGCCGTCGAGGGCCGCACCGCCTTCCTCTTCGCCGGTCAGGGCTCCCAGCGCGCCCGGATGGGCCAGGAACTGTACGAGACCTTCCCGGTGTTCGCGGCGGCCTTCGACGAGGTGTGCGCCGCCCTGGAACCGCACCTGGACCAGCCCCTGCGGGACGTGGTCCTCGCGGCCGAGGACAGCCCCGAGGGCGGGCTGCTGAACCGGACGCGGTACACGCAGCCGGCGCTCTTCGCCTTCGAGGTGGCCCTGTTCCGGCTCCTGGAGTCGTGGGGCATCCGGCCCGACGCCGTCCTCGGGCACTCCGTCGGCGCCCTCGCCGCCGTCCACACCTCGGGCGCCCTCTCGCTGGCGGACGCCGCCGAGCTGGCGGCCGTACGCGGCCGGATCATGCAGCAACTGCCGTCGGGCGGGGCGATGGTCGCCCTGCGCGCCTCCGAGGAGCAGGCGGCGGCCCTGGTCGCGGGGCACGAGGAGCTGGTCTCCCTCGCGGCCGTCAACGGTCCGGCCGCCACGGTGCTCTCGGGTGACCGGCAGGCCCTGGCCGTCGTGGTCGCGGACTTCGAGGCGGCCGGCGGGAAGGCCACCTGGCTGCGCGTCAGCCATGCCTTCCACTCGCCGCTGATGGACCCGGCGATGGCCGAACTGCGGGCCGTGGTCGCCCGCCTGGACTTCCACGAGCCGCAGCTCTCCTTCGTCTCGGACCTGACGGGCCGGCCCGTGGGCGCGCACGAGCTGGCCGACCCCGAGTACTGGGTCCGGCACGCGCGCCGCGCCGTCCGCTTCCAGGACGGCGTGGGCGCCCTCGCCGAGCTGGGCTGCACCCGCTTCGTGGAGGTGGGGCCGGGCACCGACCTCACCTCGATGGCCGCCGACTGCCTGGAGGAGGCGGACCGGGGCCGCTCCGGCGCCCCCACGCTGATCCCCTCGCTGCGGCGGCGCCTGCCCGAGGTGACCGCGCTGCTCACGGCGGTCGCGCGGATGCACGCGTGCGGCGGTGACGTCGACTGGGCCGCCGTGTTCGCGGGCCGCGGGGCGCGCCGGGTGGAGCTGCCCACGTACGCCTTCCAGCACCGGCCGTACTGGATCGACCAGCCGGCCGGCGCCGGGGACGTGAGCTCCGCCGGACTCACCGCCGTCGGCCACCCGCTGCTGACCGCCTCCACCGAACTCCCGGACAGCAGCGGCCTGCTGCTGACCGGCCGGCTCTCCCTGGCCCGCCACCCGTGGCTGGCCGACCACCGCGTCGGCGGCCGGGTGCTGCTGCCGGGCACCGCGCTGCTGGACCTGGTCACGTGCGCCGCCCGCGAGGCGGGCTGCGGCCTCGTCGAGGAACTCGTCCTGGAGGCGCCGCTGGTGGTGCCGCAGGAAGGGGAGGTCCGGCTGCGGGTGTCCCTGGCCGCCGCGGACGGCTCCGGCAGCCGGGCCGTCCGCGTCCACTCCCGTCCCGAGGACGACGCCGACGGGCAGGGCTGGTCCCGCAACGCCCAGGGCTCGGTCCTGCCCGACGGCTCCGGCCCGGCTCCGGAGCGGGCCGCCGACCTGGCCGCGGTGTGGCCGCCGCGGGGCGCCGAGCCGGTCTCCGTACCGGTGGCCGAGCTCTACGCCGCCCTCGGCGCCAAGGGCCTCGCCTACGGGCCCGTCTTCCGCGGCGTGCGCGCCGTGTGGCGGCGCGGGCCGGAGGTCTTCGCCGAGGTGGCGCTCCCCGGTGAGCGGCCCGGCGCCGACGCGTTCGGGCTGCACCCGGCGCTGCTCGACGCGGCCCTGCACCCGATCGCGCTCGGCGGCCTGATCGACGAGGGCGCCGGAACCGAGGCCGACGGGCGGACCTTCCTGCCGTACGCCTGGTCCGGCGTCCGCACGTACGGCCCCGCCGGCGCGCTCCTGCGGGTCCGGCTCGCACCGTCCGGTGCGAACGCGGTGAGCATCGACGTCGCGGACGGCTCGGGCCGGGCGGTCGCCTCGATCGGCTCGCTGGCCCTGCTTCCGCTCCCGGCGGGCGCCTCGAACGCCACGGCCGCACCGCGCGACGGCCTGCTGCTGCCGACGTGGGAGGAGCTGGCCGAACTGCCGCCCGCCCCCGCGACGCACCGCTGGACGCTGCTCGGTGCGTACGGCTGCGACGGCGACGGCTCCGACGGGGGCTGCGAACCGGTCCTCGGCACGGCCCTGTCCGGCCTTTCGGCCCTGACCGACGCGCTCTCCGCCGGCGCCGAGGCCCCCGCGCTGCTCGTCCTGCCCTGCCCGCCCTCCGCGGGCGGCGGCGCGCCGGGCACCGCAACCGGGGCGGCCGTACGCACGGCCCTGCACCAGGTCCTCGACGCGGTACGGCTCCTCGCGGAGGACGAGCGGCTGGCCGGCACCCGCCTGGCGGTCCTCACCCGAGGCGCCGTCACCCTGGGCGGCGAACAGCACCCCGGGGAGCCGGCCCACCGTGCGGTGTGGGGCCTGCTGCGCTCCGCGCAGGCCGAGCACCCGGACCGGTTCGCGGTCCTCGACGAGGACGGCACGCCCGCCTCCCGGCGGGCCGTGGCGGCCGCGCTGGCCACGGGTGAGCCGCAGCTGGCGCTGCGCGGCGGCACCGCCTACCGTCCCTCGCTCGCCGAGCAGGACGCGGACACGGTGCTCCGGCCGCCCGCCGACACCCCGCACTGGCACCTCGACTACGTGGCCAAGGGGACCTTCGCGAACCTCGCCCTCAAGCCCTGGCCGGAGGCGGCCGCCCCGCTGGAGGAGGGCCAGGTGCGGATCCGGATGCGGGTCGCCGGCCTGAACTTCCGCGACGTCCTGCTCTCCCTCGGGGTGATCCCGCCGTCCGTGGACGGGCACGCGGGCGGTTCGGGGCAGGGCGGCGAGGGCGCGGGCACCGTCCTCGAAGTGGGCCCCGGGGTCACCGACCTGCGGCCCGGCGACCGGGTGATGGGCCTGTTCTACGGCATCGGCCCGACCTCGGTCACCGACCGCCGGTTCGTGTGCCGGATCCCGGAGGGCTGGTCCTTCCGGCAGGCCGCGGCGGTTCCCGTCACCTATCTGACCGCCTACTACGGACTGGTGGACCTGGCCGGACTGCGCGCCGGCGAATCGGTGCTCGTGCACGCGGGCGCCGGCGGCGTCGGCACGGCGGCGATCCAGATCGCCCGCCACCTCGGCGCCGAGGTGTACTCCACGGCGAGCCCCGCCAAGTGGGACGCGCTGCGTGCCGCGGGGGTCCCGGACGGGCGCATCGCCTCCTCCCGCACCCTGGACTTCGAGCAGGCCTTCCTCGGTGCCACCGGGGGCGACGGCGTCGACGTGGTGCTCAACTCCCTCGCCGGGGAGTTCGCGGACGCCTCGCTGCGGCTGCTGCCGCGCGGCGGACGGTTCCTGGAGATGGGCAAGACCGACCGGCGCGACGCCGCCGAGGTGGCCGACGCGCACCCCGGGGTGACGTACCGGACGTACGACGTCCGCGATCCCGGTCCGGACCGGATCCAGGAGATCTTCACCGACCTGCTCGGGCTGTTCGAGCGGGGCGCGCTCCAGGCACCGCCGGTGGCGGCCTGGGACCTGCGCCGGGCACCCGACGCCTTCCGCTACCTGAGCGAGGCCCGGCACATCGGCAAGGTGGTGCTGGACCTGGCCGACGGGAACGAACGCTGGGACACCGCCCGGGCCGTCCTGATCACCGGCGGTCTGGGCTGGCTGGGCCGGCTCGCCGCCCGCCACCTGGTGGCGGAGCACGGGATACGTCAGCTGGTGCTGATGGGCCGCGGGCTGCCCGGCGAGGACGCGGCCCGGGACGTCGCCGAGCTGCGCGCCCTGGGCGCGGACGTCCGTACGGTGCCCTGTGACGCGGCCGACCGGGCCGCGCTGGCCGCGGCCCTCGACGGGCTGGCCGGCGACGGCGTCCGCATCGGCGGGGTCGTGCACGCGGCGGGGGTGCTGGACGACGGCCTGCTCACCTCGATGACCGCCGAGAGCCTGGAGCGGACCCTGCGTCCGAAGGTGGACGCGGCGCTCCACCTGCACGAGCTCACGGAGCCGCTCGGCCTCGACGCGTTCGTCGTCTTCTCCTCCCTCGCGGGAACGCTCAGCTCTCCGGGGCAGGCCGGCTACGCGGCCGGCAACGCGTTCCTCGACGGGCTGATGGAGTACCGGCGTTCGGTCGGCCGCCCCGGCGTCTCCGTCGTGTGGGGTCTGTGGGAGGGGGCCGGCGGCATGGGCGCCGGTCTCACCGACGCGGACGTCGCCCGCATGGCGCGGGTGGGCGTGGCTCCGCTCAGCTCGGAGCTCGGACTGGAACTGCTGGACGCCGCGGTGCGCCGCGACCGTCCGGTGGCGGTCGCCGCACGCTGGAACCTCGACGGGTTGCGGGCCCGGATCGCGGAGGGCGCGGCCGTGCCCGCCCTGCTGCGGAGCCTGGTGCCCGCCCCGGCGGGCGCCGCGGGGGCGCGGTCCGCGCCCGGGGCAGGGGCGGGGGCGGCGGTCGCCGAGGCCTCGCTGACCGGCGACCGGCTGCTGGACTCCGTGCTCCACGAGGTCGCGGCCGTCCTGGGGCACGCCTCCGGTGCGGCGGTGGACCGGGACGGGGCGTTCGACCGGCTGGGCTTCGACTCGCTGACGGCGGTGGAGCTGCGCAACCGGCTCGCCGTCGCCACGGGCATCAAGCTGCCCGCCACGTTCATCTACGACTGGCCGACCCCGGCCGAACTGGTGGTCCACCTGCGGGAACAGCTCCCGGAGGCGGCCGAGTCGGCCGCGGAAGCCACCGCCGCACCGGCGGCCGAGCCGGCCGTGGGCGCGGCCGCTCCGGGGGACCCGGCCGGCAACGGCGCCGGCGTCACCGTGGCGCTGCTCGCCGACATCGCCCGGCTGGAGGCCGCGGTCGCCGACCGGCCGCTGAGCGAGGCGCAGAGCGCCGTGGTCAGCGAGCGGCTGCGCGAGCTGCTGACCGAACTGGGTTCTATGAAGGAGGATCACTCCGCGTGGGCATGACCAACACCCCGACGGCCGCGCCGGCTCCGCCGGCCGGCCGTGCCACCCGGGCGACCGGGCCCGCGAGCGGGCCCGTCGACCCCTCCCGGTGGATCCGTACCTACCACGCCCGGCCGTCCGCGACCGCCCGCCTCGTGTGCTTCCCGCACGCGGGCGGGGCCGCGAACGCCTTCGTGGCGCTGTCGGCCGCGCTGCCCGAGGACATCGAGCTGCTCGCCGTCCAGTACCCCGGCCGCCAGGACCGCCGCGGCGAAGCGTGCGCCGAGGAGATCGGCGAGCTCGCCGCCGGCGTGGCCGAGGCGCTGGCCGACCGCGCCGATCTGCCGGTGTTCCTCCTCGGTCACAGCATGGGGGCCCTCGTGGCCTTCGAGACGGCCCGGCTGCTGGAGGAACGCACCGCCGTGGCCCGGCTGTTCGTCTCGGCGGCCAGGCCCCCCGCGCAGGACTGGGAGGAGCCCGACCTGACCGGCGTCGGCGACGAGGAGCTGGTCGCCGGGCTGCGGCGGCTCGGGGGCATCCCCGAACCGCTGCTGAGGGACCCGGAGATCGTCGGGGAGGTGCTGCGCCTGCTGCGCGCCGACCACCGGGCGCTGCTGCGATACCGCTGCGCCGACGGGGCCGCCGTGACGGCCCCGCTCACCGTGCTCCTGGCGGCGTCCGACCCGAAGAACTCCCTGGAGCAGATGGGCGACTGGGGCCGGCACGGCAGGAACGGGCACACCCTCGTCACGCTGTCGGGCGGGCACTTCTCGCTCGTCGAACGGCCCGGGGAGACCGGGCCGCTGCTCACCCACTGCGTCCGCGAGGACCTGGCACGGCTCGCCGCGGCGCCCCCGGCCGCGGAGCCGGAGGCGGCCGCCGCCCCGGCCGAGGAGCCCCTCGCCGACCTCGTACGGGAGATCCTGCTGGGCGGCCTCGAAGGCCGCACCCCGGCGCTGCCGACCGATCCGACCGCGCTGGAGGCCGCGGCCCGCGCGGTGATGTCCCCCGAGGGCTTCGCGTACGTGGCGGGCACCGCCGGCTCCGGTGCGACCGGCCGGGCCAACCGCGCGGCCTTCGACCGCCACCGGCTGGTGCCGCGGATGCTGCGCGGCACCCGCCGGACCGACACCTCGGTGACGCTGTTCGGGCAGCGGCTGCCCGTACCGGTCCTGCTGGCACCGCTGGCCGCGCAGCAAGTGGCGCACCCCGAGGGCGAGTCGGCCACGGCGCGGGCCGCCGCGGCGGCCGGTGTGCCGCTGGTGCTGTCGACCTTCGCCTCGCGCACGCTGGAGGAGGTGGCCGAGCAGGCGGGTGACCACCCGCGCTGGTTCCAGCTGTACCTGCCCTCGGACCGGGCGGTGGGCGAGTCGCTGGTGCGGCGCGCCGAGGCCGCCGGCTACACGGCCATCGTGGTCACGGTCGACGCCACCCACCTGGGCTTCCGCCCGGCCGAACTCGACAGCGGCTACTCGCCGTTCCTGCGCGGCACCGGCATCGCGAACTTCACCGGCGACCCCGCGTTCCTGGCCGGGCTGCCGGCCGGGGCGGACGCCACCGCGGCCGTGCTGCGCTGGGCGCAGATCTCCACCGACCCGACCCTGACCTGGGCGGACCTGGCCTGGTTGCGTGCTCTGACCCGGCTGCCGCTGCTCGTCAAGGGCGTCCTGCATCCGGACGACGCCCGGCTGGCGCTGGAGCACGGCGCGGACGGCGTGGTCGTCTCCACGCACGGCGGCCGCCAGCTCGACGGCAGCGTGTCCGCCCTGGACGCGCTGCCCGCGGTGCGCGCGGCCGTCGGCCCGGACGTGCCGGTGCTGATGGACTCCGGGATCCGGACCGGCAGCGACGTGGTCAAGGCCCTGGCCCTGGGCGCGGACGCCGTCCTCTACGGCAGGCCGTACGTGTACGGGCTCGGGCTCGGCGGCCGCGAAGGCGTCGAGCACGTGCTGCGCTGCCTGCTGACGGACCTCGGCCTGGCCCTGGCCCTCACCGGCTGCGCCTGCCTCGCGGACGTCGGGCCGCACCTGCTCGCGAGCACCCCCTCGGACACCCCCGGGTCCCACGGGCCCGCGGAGAACGGAGATCGGCGATGAAGCGACCCTACGGCTCCGGCTCGGACCCGACGGGCTGGCTGCGCAGTTACCACCAGGCGCCCGCCGGAGCGCCGACGCTGGTCGTCTTCCCGCACGCGGGCGGTTCGGCGACGGGCTACCACGGCCTGTCGGCGGCCCTGTCCGACAGCGCCGAGGTGCTCAACGTGCAGTACCCGGGCCGCCAGGACCGGCTGGGCGAGCGCTGCCTGGAGGACATCGGGGAGATGGCCGACCAGGTGGTCGAGGCCCTGCTCCCCCGTGTGCACCGGCCGCTCGCCCTGTTCGGGCACAGCCTGGGCTCGATCGTCGCGTACGAGGTGGCCCTGCGGCTGGAGCGCCTGCACCCGGACCGTGCGCCGATCGGCGTGATCGTCTCGGGCCGGCCGGCGGCCGCCATCCACCTGAGCCGGGGCCTGTCCCTCATGGCGGACGAGGACCTCGCCTCGTCCATCTTCGACCTGGCCGGCACCCCGCCGGAGTTGCTGGCCGACAAGGACCTGATGGCGGCGGTCCTGCCATCCCTGCGGGCCGATTTCAAGGCCGCGGAGAGCTACCGGGGCGCCGTGGGCACCCGGCTCGCCTGCCCCTTGCACGCGTACTCCGGGGCGCAGGACTTCAACGTGCCGCGCGAGGGACTGCTGCGGTGGAGCGAGCACACGGCGGCCGCGTTCACGGCGCGGTTCTTCGAGGGCGGCCACTTCTACCTGCAGTCCTCCGAGCACGAGGTGGTGCGGGCGATCGCGGACGACCTCCGCGCCTTCGCCGCCGCCTCGCTGGTGGGCAGCGGCCGCTGACCCGGCGGCCCGCACCGGCCCGGATCCTCTGTCAGGGCTCGACGGAGCCGGCCGGGTCGGGAGGGCCGGGAGGGCCGGGATTCCCGAGGGACAGGCACCACGGACATTCGTGGACGTCGCTCCCTGCTCTCGCCGGACGAGGCGAGGGCAGGGAGAAACCCGCCCGGTATTCGTCCTGGAGTACCTGGGACGAGCGTATTTTCGTCCGGGTCGAGCCGACCGTCCGGGCCGTGGCCGCCTCGGCGAGGCGGCGCGTCACCCGCATCAGCGCCGCCCGCACCGCGCCCGCCACCCGGACTGCCGCCGGCCGGACACGGCGCCGGGCAGCCGCCCATGGGCCGCGATCGGATCGGTCACCGTAGGAAGCCATGCTCACGCAGCCTTTTCGTGGTCGCACTCGGGGCGGGACGGATAGATCTTGCTGCCGGAGGGCGCCGCGGAGAAGGGTGGCATCCCCTTGCGAATTTTCGACCAGGGACCCTCTCGGCGATAGAAGGATGATATTTCTTTTATTCTCGGCAGTTCTCGCCATTTCCCCGAACAAGCAGCACGAAAGTACATCGAACGGGAATTGGGCAGGCCGCAGTCAATTTAGCGCACCCCAATATTGCAGCGAGTCAGCAATGTGCGAATTGCCGGGGTTTTTAGGTGGCCGGCCACGTGCGGATTGCCGGGGTTTTTGAGGAATTCATCGACGAGCCAGCCGACGGCAGGTCACCGCCGTAGGGGTCTCGCGCGAAGGGCGGCCGGCACGGCTCGCGAACGAACCG
Organism: Streptomyces sp. NPDC048424; assembly: GCF_040651555.1. NCBI lineage: Bacteria > Bacillati > Actinomycetota > Actinomycetes > Kitasatosporales > Streptomycetaceae > Streptomyces > Streptomyces sp. NPDC048424. The sequence continues at coordinate 13,610 of NZ_JBEZKE010000012.1, forward strand.
GAACGGGTCCTCGCCCACGTGGGCCGAGGCGCCTGCGGCCCTCCGCCCCGATTGCACCGATGCCGCGGCTTCCCGGCGGGACAGCCGGATGGCATCCACATGACAGGACAGGACGTGCCTGAAGCGTCGTTGGCGCCGTAGTTCAAGGGCGTCCACATGCCACAGACGGCCAGTCCCTGATGACGTCAACGCAGTGCAACCTGCGCCCAGTGCGGCGGAGATCAGCACGATCAACAGGAGGATGTCTCCCACAACTGTCCTTTCGAAGGCTGATGGTTCCAGGTCCCCACACGACAGGAGCCCCGGCGATCGGTGGGCATAACGCAGGGGCATATGCAGGGTTGCGCCCTCCCTGCCGATTGCAGCCATGCGCAGCAATCGGCCCGGCCTTGGCATCCCATGGTTTCAACTGATGATCGGTCGGCGGACGTGGGCGGCGGACCGAAGTCAGGAGTGAGGGGCCGCCGGGCCCGGGGCCGGCTCCAGCCCGCCACTCATCGCCCCTTTGAGCTGCGGCGCGACCACGCGGCAGGACCTGACCGCCAAACTCTTGTCGTGTTTGCAGAACCGATAAAAGACGGGAAACGCCTATTCATCTGCCACCATCACCCGGATGGCGCACACCCTGACCAACACCGACGGCGTTTATGGAATATGACAACAGCAAAGCTCCCCGTCCTCTTCCGCAGGCCTGTGGAAGAGGACGGACAGGGAGACAGCTTTCACGCCGGGGCCACCCGGGTCGGAAAGTGGACTTTCACCCCACGCGCAACAGGACGTGGGGAGGCCAGGAACGCGACACTGGAGCACGGGAGCCTGGAGATCGATCTCAGATACTCGTCCTCGATCTTTGAGGACTTCCTCCGCACGATGAGCGTGATCCAGGTCGAGTTCGACCAGAGGTCGGGGAGCACCGCACCGTCCTCGGCGCCCGTCGACGAGCGCTCGGGCGGCAGTTCCTGTGTTTGAGCCGTACGGATACCCAGACATCCACGGCCCCCACCCTCAGCCGGGTACCACCGCGTACCGGGGCCGGCCGGACCACCTACAGCAGCATTGCCCCGGGCAACCGCTCGGCGGGCACGGTGAGCCGGAGCGGCCGTGGGATCCGGCGGAAGAGCTCGCCATCCTCCTCCAGGAGAGCGCCTCCCCCGGACAGGCGGAGCCCTTCGGCGACGTCGACTACGACGACGCCGGAGACACGGTGAGCGCCCTCGGCCTCGCAGCGGGACTGAGGCACACGCCTGCCGCCCGGCCGCCCAAGCAGGCCCCTGGCGGGCACCGCCGGAGCCCGTCGAAGGCGCCTGTCGTGACCCTGCTGCGCACGGGCAGCCTGTTCACAGCAGTGCTGGTCGCCGTCATCGCCGCCGTGGTGAGCGTCCTCAGCGGGCTGGCCATCTGTGACGCCCTGCGCCACAGCGCCGGATTGCACACGGCCCGCGCCGTGGTCGGCTGGTGGCCCCTGCTGATCTACGGCCCCTGGATGGTCGCTTCCCTGTCCATTCTCAGGTCCGCGCTGCACCAGCGCCGCGCGCTGCACTCCTGGTCCATCGTGCTGCTGTTCTCCACCCTGGCCACGGTTCTGTGCGTGGCCCAGGCGCCCAGGACGATCGCTGCCGGGACGTCGTCCGCGCTTCCCGCGGTCGCGGCGCTGGCCTGCTTCCAGCAGCTGGTCCGCCAGATCACTCTCACGCGGCCGCCCCGACAGGCTGCACCGCGGCACCGGACCCGGCCCGCCTCGGTGCTCGGCCACGCGGTCACGGCCGGGCGCGGCCAAGGCGGTGTCCCGCCCGGCTACTCCGCGGCGGAGCGGAAGGCCGTCCACTCTCCGTCCGGGGGGCGTGGATTCGGGTACGGCGCATGACGGCCGTACGCGTGGGGTGGTGACAGCCACTGGCTTCCTTGACACCCCACTCCTTCCCCACGCCTCACAAGGGTGCTCGCCTGCACCCTTGAAACGAAGATCGAAACCGATAGTCACGGGCCGTGCACAGACTCAGCCTGACGGTCTAGGTCCGCGCCCCGGCCGTCCGGTCACTGCGGCACGTCCGAACGGCGCCCCGCTGGGCATGACCGTGCCCGGAAGCCTTCGCGGCCCGCTCCCGCCACCTCACACGCCTACCAAGAGAGATCACGAGCATGGCCTACGAAATGACCTACGCCGAACGAACCAGGTACAAGCGGCGCCAGGACTCCGCCTACCGGGCCGGCGAAGAGGCCGTCACCAACCTCCAGGCGGCGCTCGCGCGCGCAGACCTGACCCTTCCTTCCCTGAGCAACGACGGGCCGGTGGCCGGCCACGGCTTCGTCCGCCTCGGAGGCTGCAACGCGGCCTTCGCCAACCGGCTCGCCGAGGTCATCGCCGCGGGGGCCGACGCCCTGCAGTGTCAACGGTGAACGGCCGGCCGGAAGTTGTCGTCACGAGGCGCCGACCGTCGCCAGGAGGGCCGTCAGGCGGCGCGTTCGCCGGTGAGGCGGACCTGCAGGGTGGCGTGCCCGTTGGCGAAGTTGGAGAAGAGCCGGGTGGGCGGGGCGAGCAGCTCGATGTCGGCCACCCGGGTGCGCAGCGACTCCAGCATGGAGATCATGTGGACCCGGCCCAGGTAGGCGCCGAGGCAGAAGTGCGGTCCGTGGCCGAAGCTGACGTGCTTGTTGGGGGTGCGCCCCAGGTCGAAGGTGTAGGGGTCGGCGAAGGCGTCCTCGTCGAAGTTGGCCGAGCTGTTCCACAGGGTGACGATCTCACCGGCCTTGACGACGTGGTCGCGGATCGGGATGTCCACGAGGGCGTGCCGGCCGAAGTGCATGGTCGGGGTGGTCCAGCGCATGACCTCCTCGGTGGCGCTCTCGAGGGTGACCTCCGCGTTCTTCAGCCGGCGCCACTGGTCGCCGTACTGGCTGAAGGCGTGGACGATGCCGGAGGCGGTGGCCCGGCTGGACTCGTCGCCGCCCAGGATCAGGCTGTACGCGTTGTAGATGATCTCCTCCTCGCTGAGCGGCTCGCCGTCGATCGTGGCGGTGGCCAGCGTGCTGAGGACGTCCTCGCCGGGATTGCGGCGGCGCTCGGCCATCAGTCCGGAGATGTAGAGCACGATCTCGTTGCGCGCCATCAGCGAGACCTCCTCGCCGTCGTCGGCGCTGTACCGGGAGAGGGTCTGGGCGTTCCAGTCCACGAGCTGCCCGCGGTCCTCGGCGGGGATGCCCATGAGGTCGCCGATGCTGTGGATGGGGATCCGGTCGGCGACCGCGGTGACGAAGTCCACCTCGCCCGCCTCGACGGCCTCGGAGATCAGCTGGTCGGTGAGCTGCTGGACGTTCTGCACGACGGGGGCCAGGACGCGCGGCGAGAAGGACTTCATCATCAGGTTGCGGATCTCGCGGTGGCGCGGGCCGTCGGTGACGGCGAGCATCTTGCCCGCGGCGGAGTCCTCGCCGAGCAGCAGGGTGCTGAGCACGTTGCCCTGTTCGGAGGTGTACCGCTTGTTGTCGCGGTAGGCGGTCATGATGTCGTCGTACTTGGTGAGGACCCAGAATCCGGGCTTGCCGTCCCGGGCCGGGTGCCAGAACACCGGGTTGTGCGCGCGGAAGGGACGCCACAGCTGATGCGGGTCGTTGTCCTCGAAGGTCTGCGGGTCGGTGAGGTCGTAGGCGGCCGGATCGGCCAGGTCCGCCAGGTCCGCGAGCTCGGCCGCCGGCAGGGTGGGGGCAGTCATGGGTGTGTCTCCTCCGGGGCCGCGGACCCGGAGGTCCGCGGCACGGTAAGGGTCGGCTGTGGAGGTGGGCGGGGGCGGGGGCCTCAGGCGGCTTCCGCCGCCACCGCGGTGGTGGCGAGTTCGGCGATGGTCTGCTTGCGGAACACGTCCCTGGCGGAGATCACCAGCCCGGCCTTCTTCGCCCGGGCGACGACCCTGATGCCGAGGATGGAGTCCCCGCCCAGCTCGTAGAAGTTGTCGGTGACTCCGACGGCCGGGATGCCGAGCACGTCGGACCAGATCTGGGCGAGCAGCCGCTCGGTGCCCGTACGGGGCTCCAGGGCGCCCTCGGGGGCGGCGGCGTGCTCGGGCGCGGGCAGGGCCTTGCGGTCGACCTTGCCGCTCGGGGTGAGCGGGAACTGTTCCAGGCACACGACGGCGGACGGCACCATGTGGACGGGCAGCCGGGCGGAGACGAACTCCCGCAGCTCTGCCGGCTGCGGGTGGTGTCCCGCGGCGGCGGGGGTCACGTAGCCGACGAGGCGCTTGTGCTCGCCGTCGGCCAGGGCCAGGACCAGCGCCACCCCGACCTCGGGGTGCTGCTGGAGGACGAGTTCGATCTCGCCGGGCTCGATGCGGTAGCCGCGGACCTTGACCTGGTGGTCGGCCCGGCCCACGTACTCGATGACTCCCGCGCTGGTCCAGCGCACCAGGTCGCCGGTGCGGTACATGCGGTGGTCCGGGGCCTCGCCGTGCGGGTTGTCCAGGAAGCGGTCCGCGGTCAGCTCGGGCCGGTTGAGGTAGCCCTGGGCGACGCCCGGGCCGGCGATGAACAGTTCGCCGGCCACCCCGATCGGCGCCGGCCGCAGCCGCTCGTCGAGCACGTAGGCGGTGGTGTTGGCGACGGCGCGGCCGATCGGGACGGGCATGTTCTCGTCCGCCTCGCGGATGAGGTGCCAGGTGCCGAGGACGGCGGTCTCGGTGGGCCCGTAGAGGTTCACGAGCCGCTGCGGCGGCGCGGCCGCCAGTACCTCGGCGACGCGGACCGAGTTGGCCGCCTCGCCGCCGAAGAGCACGTGGCGCAGCGCCCCGAAGGCGTACGGGTCGGCGGCGACGATCTGGTTGAAGACGGCGGTCGTGACGAACAGCGTCGTGACGCCGCCCCGGCGCAGTGCGGCGGTGAGCTCCGCCGGGTCCAGCAGCGTGTCCTTGTCGATGACGACCATCCGGCTGCCCGCCAGCAGGGGGCCCCAGATCTCGAGGGTGGCCGCGTCGAAGGTGACGTCCGAGCCCTGCGCCATGACGTCGTCGGGGCCCAGCGACACCCAGTCGGCGTTGCGGAACAGCCGGACGACGGAGCGGTGGCCGATCACGGCGCCCTTGGGCGTGCCGGTGGAGCCCGAGGTGTACATGATGTACGCGGGGTCGTCGGCGGTGACCCTGACGTCCGGGGCATCGGCCGGCTGGGCTGCGATCGCCCCGTCCTGCTCGTCCAGGGAGATCATCCGCGTGCCGGCGGACGGCAGCTTGCCGGTGAGCCAGGACTCGGTGAGGCACAGCGGCACTTCGGCGTCGGAGAGCATGAAGCCCAGCCGGTCCCCGGGATAGTCGGGGTTCAGCGGCAGGTAGGCGCAGCCGGCCTTGAGGACGCCGAGCAGCGCGGTGACGAGTTCGGGGCCGCGGGGCAGGCAGACGGCGATGAACGTGCCGGGCCGGACCCCGTCGGCCACGAGCAGGTTGGCCAGCCGGTTGGCGCGGGCGTCCAGTTCGGCGTAGGTCAGCGTCTGCAGGCCGGCGCTGACGGCGACCGCGTCGGGGCGCAGGCGCGCCTGTTCGGCGACGAGTTCGTGGACGCAGCTGTCGGCGGGGAACTCGGCCCGGTTGACGGCCCATTCGGTGGTGAGGAGGCGCAGCTCCTCCTCGTCGGCGAGCGGCAGCTCCTCCACGGCGGTGTCCGGGTCGGCCGCGGCGGCGTCGAGCAGCACCGACAGGTGGCGGGCCAGCACCTCCACGGTGACGGCGTCGAAGAGGGCGCTGTCGTACTCCAGCGTGCCGGCCAGGTCGCCCGTGGCGGTCTCGGCGAACTCCACGGTGATGTCGTAGGCGGCGGGCACACCGGGCGCGGGGAAGGCCCGTACGTCAAGTCCCGGCGCCTGCACCGGCCCGGCCGCCCCGGCGGCGTCGCGCAGCAGCACCATCACCTGGACGGCGGGGGTGTCGCCGGCGTCCTTGCCCTCGCCGAGGGCGGTGCGGACCTGCTCGAAGGGCACGTCCTGGTGGGCGGCGGCCTCGGCGAGGGTGGCGCAGGTCTGCGCCAGCAGCTCGGTGAACGGCGCCTCGGAGCGTACGTGGGCGCGCAGCAGGAGCGGATTGTCGAAGGCGCCGACCAGGCCGTCGAGCACCGGCTGGGGGCGGCCGTCCGCGAGGGTGCCCAGGGCCAGGTCCTCCTGGCCGGTGTGCCGGGAGAACAGCACCTGGCAGGCGGCGAAGAGGCCGGCGAACAGGGTGCCGCCGTGCGCCTCGGCGGCCGCGGTGAGGCCCTTCACGGCCCCGGCGGGTATCCGGAACCCGTGGCGGGCGGCGGCCGCGCCGCGGGCCCGGGAGCGGGGCCTGTCGGTGGGCAGCCGCAGGGCGGGCAGGCCGGCGAGGTGGCCGCGCCAGTGCTCCAGCTGCGCGGCGAGGTCGGCCTCGGTGAGGCGTGCGCGCTGCTCGGCCGCGTACTGCGCGTACCGGACCGGGAGTTCGGGCAGCCGGGCGGGCCGCGCGGAGACGGCCGCCGCGTACAGCTCGGTCAGCTCGGCGATGACGAGCGCCCGGGAGCGGGTGTCGACGGCGATGCGGTGGGCGCTCAGGACCAGCACGTGCTCGTCGGCGCCGAGGCGGACCAGGAGGGAGCGCAGCAGCGGGCCGGAGGCGAGGTCGTACGGCCTGGCGGCCAGTTCCGCGATGCGGGCGTCGAGCCGGTGGGCGCGCTCCGGTGCGGGCAGCGCCGTCAGGTCGGCGGATTCCAGCTCCAGCGGGCCGGCCGGCCAGACCTTCTGCACGGGCCGGCCGTCGGCCTCGGCGAACGTGGTGCGCAGGGGCTCGTGCCGGGCCGCCAGGAGCCGCAGGGCCCCGGTGAGTTCGGTGCGGTCGAGGGTGCCGGTCAGCCGGAGCGCGATGACCGGGTGGTGACCGTGCGCCCCCTCCTGCCGGTGTCCGGACCGGATGAGCTCCTGCCCGAAGGTGAGCGGCAGCCGGTCGTTCCCGGTCGTCCCGTCGGTCATCCCTTCGTTCCTTTCATGTCCGTCTCTTCCATCAGGTCGAGCAGTTCGGGGGTGACGAATTCGTCGATCGGGCAGACACCGGACAGCGTCGAGAAGTACCGGTCCGTCAGTTCACCGCTGGTGGCGATGGCGCGCAGCAGGTCCAGGTGGTGGGCGGGCGGGTCCAGCCGGGCCGTCTTGAGCGTGGCCCGGTATTCGGGTGTGAGGGCTTCCATCCGCTGCTCGGCGTAGGTGTCGAGGGCCGTCCGCAGCCGGTCGGGGTCGTGCAGGCCGTCGCCGATGCAGTCCGCGAGCAGCTGGGCCTGGTAGAAGCCGTCGGTGATCCCGCGTGCGGTGATCGAGTCCTTGTGGTGGGCGGCGTCGCCGACGAGCACCCAGCCGGGGCCGGCGGCCTGGCGGAAGAAGTTGCGCTGGTCGCCGGTGCCGTAGACGCGCTCCAGCCGGGCGCCGCCCGCCATTTCCTCGCGCAGTTCGGGGGCCGTCTTCTCCACGTTCGTGAGCAGGGCGCCCAGCGCGTCGCCGCGCACGCTGTGGAACTGGTCCTGGGGGAGGTAGCCGGCGACGAGCGTGGCCCCGTCGTTGGTGGGTACGGTGCCGACCCAGTGCCCGGGGGTGTCGTACAGCCGGAATCCGGGCCGCAGGCCGGACCAGTAGGAGTAGTAGGCGCACGTCGAGGTCGGGTCCTCGACGACGAGCGGGGCACCGGCCTTCGCGGCGACGGTGGAGCGCATGCCGTCGGCGCCGACGACGAGGGTGGCCCGCTCGACGGTGCCGGTGGAGCCGAGCCGGACGCCGACGACGCGGTCGCCGTCGAAGACGAGGTCGCTGACCGAGCAGTTCTCGCGGAATTCGACGCCCGCGTCGACGGCGCCCTGCGCGAGGATCGGGTCGAGGAGGTAGCGGCGGGGCGCGTAGGCGGCGCGCTGCCCGTCGGCCGCCCAGGAGCAGCCGTCGAGCCGGATGTCGCCGTGGGTGTAGCGGACGTTGTCGAGGGCGGGGGCGCCGGTGGCCACGACCGCGGGCAGCAGGCCCCACCGGGCGAGGGCGGCGACGCCGGGCTGGTGGATGTAGAGCGTGGAGAGGGTGTCCTTGGGGAAGGTGCCGCGCTCGACCATGAGCACCCGGTAGCCGGCGCGCGCGAGCAGCATCGCGGCCGGAGCCCCGGCGCACCGAGCGCCGACCACAATCACGTCGTAGTGGGTCAAAAGATGCTCCTTGTCCTGCGCCGGCCCCGGTGGCGGGCGTTACGGGGATGCGTGGGGGGCGGGTACCGGGCAGGCGGCCCGGACCGTTCGGGTCCGGGCCGCCGGCCGGCTAGTTCACCCGGATCGGCAGCTTCCAGACCCCGGTGAACTCCGGGGAGGTGAGGAAGGTCGGCTTGTCGTCCGGGTCCACCCGCAGCTTGGGGAAGCGGTCGAACAGGATGTTCATGGCGATCCGCCCCTCCAGCCGTGCGAGCGGGGCGCCGAGGCAGAAGTGGATGCCCCGGCCGAAGCCGATCTGCGGGTTGGGGGTGCGGGCCGGGTCGAAGACGTCCGGGTTCTCGAACACCCGGGCGTCCCGGTTGGCGGCCGAGAACCAGACCTCCAGCACGTCGCCCTCGGGCACCTTCACCCCGGCGATCTCCACGTCGCGCGTGGTGACCCGGTAGCCCGCGGCGAGCGGGCTCAGGTAGCGCAGCGACTCCTCCAGCAGGGTCGACACCAGCGAGCGGTCCGCCCGCACCCGTTCGTCGACGTCCGGGAAGGCGTCCAGGCACAGGATGGTGTTGCCCAGCAGCATCGTCGTGGTGATGTGGCCGGCCGAGATCAGCAGGTTGGCGAAGTTGACGATCTGCCGGTCGGTCAGCCGCTCTCCGTCGACCTCGGCCTCGACGAGCCGGGACAGCAGGTCCTCCTGCGGTTCGGCGCGCCGCTGGGTGACGAGGTCGAGGATGTAGAAGCCCATCGCCATGGCCGCTTCGGCCTGGGTGTCGAGGGACTCCTCCTGCGCCTGGTCGCCCTGGTGCGTGGTGAGCTGGGTGCTCGCCATGAGCGACTGGTCGGCCCATTCCTTGAGGAGCTCGCGGTCCTCGCGGGGGATGCCGAGCATGTCGCAGATGACGATCACGGGCAGCGGGTAGGCCAGTGCCTCCGCGAGGTCGAAGGTGTCGCCCTTGACCTCGTCGAGCAGCTCGTGGGTGAGCGCGGTGATGCGCGATTCGAGCTCGGCCACCATCTTCAGGGTGAAGGTGCGCCCCACCAGCTTGCGCAGCTTCTGGTGCTCCGGCGGGTCCGCCTGGGTCAGGTTCCCGTCGAAGGCGACGGCCGCCTGTTCCGGGCTGACGTAGCGCGCGGCCACCTCGGAGGAGTACGTGGCGGGATCACTGAGGATCTCGAGCGTCTCCGGGTACCCGTAGACGTGCCACATCCCGACCTCGGGGTCGTACTCGATGGGCGCCTCGGGCTGGACGCCGCGCAGCCAGAAGTGCCGTGGATGCATCTCCCACTTGGCGAGCGGGCTGGTCGTACCGGTCATCGGGGGTCTCCTTCGGTGGCCCGGTCACGGGCCGCAGAGTGGCGCCTCATCGGACGAGGAGCGGGAGCTCCGAGGTCGAGATGACGTGGGGCAGCGGCAGGAAGGTCGGCGGGTTGTCCGGGTCCGTCCGCATCTTCGGGAAGCGGTCGAGCAGGATGTCCGTCGCGATCCGGCCCTCCATGCGGGCCAGTGGGGCGCCGAGGCAGAAGTGGATGCCCCGGCCGAAGCCGATGTGCGGATTGGGGTCGCGGTACGGGTCGAACAGGTGCGGGCGGGTGAACTGGCGCTCGTCCCGGTTGGCCGCCGACAGCGAGATGGCGACCAGCTGTCCCGGGTGCACCTTGACGCCGGCGAGCTCGCCCTCGGCGACGCAGGCCTTGTAGGCCGTCGCGATGGGGCTCAGGTAGCGCAGCGACTCCTCGATCAGACCGGGGGTGAGGTCCGGGTTCCCGCGGACGGCGGCCAGGTGCTCCGGGTAGGCGTCCAGGCACAGGAGGGTGTTGCCGAGCAGCGCGCTGGTGGTGGCGTGTCCGACGACGAGCAGCTCGTTGGCGAAGTTCACCACCGCGTTGTCGCTCAGCCGCTCCCCGTCGACCTCCGCCTCGACCAGCTTGGTCAGCAGGTCCTCGCGCGGCTTGAGCCGGCGCTCGGCGGCGTGCTCCCGCAGGTACTGGAACATCTCCGGGACCACGCGCATGGCGGCCTGGGCGTCGACGTCCTCGTCCAGGTCACGGTCGCCGGAGGTGAGGGCGACCGCGCTGTGGGCCATCCGGTCGACCCACGTCTTGAACAGGTCGCGGTCGCTCTGCGGTACGCCGAGCAGCTCGGAGATGACGATGATCGGCATCGGGTAGGCCAGGTCGTTCACCATCTCGATGCTGTCCTGGTCGGACACCTGGTCGAGCAGTTCGTGGGTGATCTCGACCATGCGCGGCTCCAGGGCCGCGACCATCCCGCGGGTGAACGCCTTGCTGATGATCTTGCGGAGCTTGGTGTGGTCCGGCGGGTCGGACTGCAGCAGGGTGCCGTCGCTGAACTCCGGGTCGATCTCCACGTCGCCCGCGATCAGTTCGGCGACGTCGCTGGAGTACGTCCCCGGGTTGCCGACGACCTCCAGCACCTCCTTGTACCCGTACACGTTGACGATGCCGTAGTCGTTGACCTCGACCGGGTGCTCGGGCTTGTGCCCGCGCAGCCAGAAGAACTCCGGATTGATGCCCATGCGGTCGACGAAGGCCGCCGCTTCCTTCGCGTCCGCGCCGGCGGATGTCCCGGTCATGGTCAGTTCCCCTCAAGGTGGAGGTTGATGATGCGGGCGATCTCGGCCGCGGGCTGGGCCTTCGGCATGCCCATGTGCGTGGCGTCGATGTCGTGTTCGTGGATGGTGCCGCCGATGTGCGGGGCCCAGATCGCCGCGTAGGACTCGTCCGGGTTCTGCGTGGCGTTGAAGAACACCGCGTCGCCGTCGTAGACGGGCGAGTCCCACTCCAGCAGCATCTCGGCGTGCGACTTGAAGAGGTGGCTGCCGTTCTCCACCAGCGCCTCGCGGTCCTCGTCCACTCCGGAGCCGATGAAGAACTCCTTGAAGAACTCGCGGACCTCCGGCATGTTCACCGGGTCCTCGATGTGCCGGAACCAGCCGCTCGGCGGGCTGTCCATGAGGGCCAGCAGCGCCACCTCGTGTCCCCGCCGCTTCAGTGCCGCGGCGAGGGCGTGGGCGTAGGTGCCGCCCGTGGAGTGCCCGACGAAGTGGTACGGGCCCTCCGGCTGGACCGCCAGGATCTGCTCCAGGTAGTCGTCGAGCATCGCCTGGGTGGACTCGGCCCGGCCCGTGCCGTCGAAGCCGCGGCCCTGGATGCCGTACACCGGCCGGTCGCCGAGGAGCTGGGCGAGGCCCACATAGGACCAGCACAGTCCGACACCCGGGTGGATGAACCACAGGGGCGGCTTCGTGCCCTCGGTGCGCATCGGCAGGACGACCGCGAACGGGTCGGCGAAGACGGGCGCCTGGGCGGTCTTGACCTGGGACTCCAGGTACTCGGCCAGCCTCGCCACCGTGGTGGCGCCGAACATCACGCGGATCGGGACCTTGGCCCCGAGGACCGCGCGGATCCGGCTGATCAGGCGGGTCAGGCGCAGCGAGTGGCCGCCGAGGTCGAAGAAGTCGTCGTCGATGCCGACCTTCTCCAGTTCGAGCGCCTCGGCGAACAGCTTGGCCAGGGTGGTCTCCAGCGGGTTGCGCGGCGCACGGTAGTCCGCTCCGCCGGTGAACTCCGGGTCGGGCAGGGCCTCCCGGTCCAGCTTGCCGTTCGGGGTGAGCGGCAGCCGCTCCAGCGTGACGAAGGCCGACGGGACCATGTACTCCGGCATCCGGCTGGTGAGGTGCTTGCGCAGGGCCTCGGCCACCACGCTCTCGCCCGGTGCGGGGACGACGTAGGCGACGAGCTGCTTGTCGCCGGCCAGGTTGTCCCGGGCGGTGACCACGCCGTGGTCGACCGTCGGGTGGGCCGTCAGCGCGGACTCGATCTCGCCGAGCTCGATGCGGAAGCCGCGGATCTTGATCTGGTTGTCCGTGCGTCCGCGGAACACCAGCTCGCCGTCGCGGGTCCACTCGACGAGGTCGCCGGTGCGGTACATCCGCTCGCCGGGCTCGCCGAACGGGCAGGCCACGTACCGCTGGGCGGTCAGCTCCGGCCGGCCGACGTAGCCGCGGGTCAGGCCCGCGCCGGCGATGTACAGCTCACCGGGTACGCCCGGCAGGACCGGCCGCAGCGCGGCGTCCAGCACGTACACCCGGGTGTTGCGGATGGGGCGGCCGATCGACACGGTGGCCTCGGCGGTGAGCTCGCTCACCGTCGCGCCGATGGTCGTCTCCGTCGGACCGTAGCCGTTGAACATCCGGCGTCCGGCCGACCAGGTGGCCACCAGCTCCGGCGAGGTGGCCTCACCGGCCACCATCAGGGAGGAGACGGTGGACAGCGAGCCCGCGGGCATGGCGGCCAGCACCGTGGGCGTCAGGATCGCGTGGCTCACCCCGTACGTGTCGGCGGTCTCCGCGAGCGGGGCCCCCGGCGTGAGCCGGTCCGGGGCCGCCATGACCAGGGCGCCCCCGGCGAACAGGGACATGCACATCTCGGCGACGGAGATGTCGAAGCTCGGCGAGGCGAACTGCAGGACCCGGCTGCCGGCGTTGATGCCGAGCAGCTCCGTCACCTCCGCGACCATGTTGGCGAAGCCGGTGTGCGTGACGGCCACGCCCTTGGGCCGGCCCGTCGATCCCGAGGTGTAGATGACGTAGGCGGTGTTGGCCACCACGAGCGGGCTCAGCCGCTGCGCGTCGGTCAGCACGGTGTCGTCCGTCGCGGCCAGGGCCTCGGCGAACTCCGGGGCGTCCAGGACCAGCAGCTGCGAGGGCAGGTCGGGCAGCCGGTCCGCCGTGGCCCCGTCGGTGAGGATCAGCCCGATCGCGGAGTCCTCGACCATGTACGTCAGCCGCTCGGCCGGGTAGGCCGGGTCCAGCGGGAGGTAGGCGCCGCCCGCCTTCGTCACGGCGAGGACCGCCACCGGCCACTGCGGCGAGCGCCGCAGGGCCACGCCCACGACCGTCTCCGGTCCGACACCGCGCTCGACGAGGGCCCGCGCCAGCCGGTTGGCCCGCGCGTCCAGTTCCCCGTAGGTCACCTTCTCGTCCTCGAAGAGCACCGCGACCTCGTGCGGGGCCTCGGCGGCCTTCCGCTCGAACAGGGCGGGCAGGGTGAGGGCCGGGGTCCGCGTCGCCGTCTCGTTGAAGGCGAGGAGGATCCGCTCGCGCTCCGCCTCGTGCAGCACGTCCAGCGCGCCCACGGGGATCTCCGGGTCGGCGATCAGCTGCCGCAGGATGTGCAGCACCCGCTCGGCGATCCGCTCCACCGTCTCCGCGCTGATGGCCTGCCGCTGGTACTGCAGGATCATGCGCAGGTAGGGCTCGGCGTCGGCCGCCAGACCCACCAGGTACGCGGCGCCCGCGGACGGACGGATACCGGTGAACGAGACGCCCGCCGCGGTGTTGGCCGCGCCCAGGGCCTCCTTGTCGACGGGGAAGGACTGGAACAGCACGATCGTGTTGAAGAGTTCCTTCAGGCCGGCCTCCCGCTGGATGCGGTGCAGCCCGAAGTGGTGGTGGTCCAGCAGGGCGGTCTGCCGCTCCTGGAGGTTCTTCAGCACCTGGCCGAGGGTGTCGCTCGGCGCGTACTCGGCGCGGATGGGCAGGGAGTTGACGAACAGACCCACCATCTGGTCGACGCCGGGCACCTCGGCCGGGCGGCCGGAGACCGTGGTTCCGAAGATCACGTCCCGCTTCCCGGTGAGCTGGCCGAGCATCAGCGCCCACACGCCCTGGACCAGGGTGCCCATCGACACGCCCAGTTCGGCGGCGCGCTTCTTGAGCGCCCGGGCCTCGTCCAGCGGCAGCGGGACGTCGACCTGCCCGACGCGGGCGTCGTCGCCGGCGTCCTCCGGGGTCTCGGCGGCGAGCAGGGTGGCCTCGCCGACCCCCTCCATCTCCTTGGCCCAGGCCGCGGCGGCCGCCTTGTCGTCCCGCCGGGACAGCCAGCGCAGGAACTCCCGGTACTCGGGCACGCGCGGCTGCTCGGAGGCGTCGCCCTCGGACGCGTACAGGTACGCGAGGTCCCGTACGAGCAGCGGGAACGACCATCCGTCGAAGAGCGCGTGGTGCACGGTCAGCACCAGCTCGGAGGTCTCCTCCGCCAGCCGCACCAGCGAGGCCCGCAGCATCGGGGGCTTGGCCGGGTCGAACTGTGCGTAGTGGTCCTCGGCGAGGATCCGCTCCAGCCCCTCCTCGCGGCCCGCCCCGTCGAGCTCGCGCAGGTCGGCGACGCGCCAGGGAAGTTCGACCTCGTCGAGGACGAGCTGGGTGAGGTCGCCGCTCGCGTCGGTGACGAAGGCGGTGCGCAGGTTGGCGTACCGGTCGAGGAGCGCCTGTGCTGCGACGCGCATCCGGGCCGGGTCGACCTGGCCCTGGACGTGGAAGGCCACCTGCACGATGTGCGGGTCGAAGGCGTCCTCCTCCAGGCGCATGGTCTCGAAGAGCAGACCGAACTGGAGCGGGGTCAGCGGCCAGACGTCGGCCAGACCCGGGTACTGCGCCTCCCAGTTCTCGATCTCGCTCTGGGTCATGCGGACCAGCGGCACGTCCGAGGGGGTGAGGCCACCGGCGCCGGGGGTGGCGACGTGGTGGGCGAAGCCCTCCAGGGCGCGGACCCACAGGTCGGCGAGCGCCTGGGCCTCGGCCCGGGTGAGCACACCGGCCGGGTAGGAGACCCGGGCGTTGAAGCGCGGGCCCCGGTCGGTGTCGGTGACGTAGGCGCTGATCTCGACCGTGGAGAGCGCGGGCATGTCCGCGTCCAGGTCCGCGGCGAGGCCGAGCGCGTCGGCGGCCAGGTTCCAGCCGCTGCCCTGCTGCCCGTCGGCGCCGTCGCCGGCGGCGACCCGTCCCAGGTAGTTGAAGGAGATCTGGGGGGTGGCGCGCCAGTCGAGTTCGGCGGCGGTGGACGGGTTGAGGTAGCGCAGGAGGCCGAAGCCGACGCCCTTGTCGGGGATGGCCAGGAGCTGTTCCTTCACGGCCTTGAGCACGCCGCCCGCGGCGGCGCCGCCGGCGAGCGCCTCGTGCACGTCGTGCCCGGCGAGGTCGAGCCGGACGGGGAACATGCTGGTGAACCAGCCCACCGTGCGGGACAGGTCGGCGCCGGGCACGACCTGCTCCTCACGGCCGTGTCCTTCGAGCCGGATCAGCGTCGAGGACTCCTCGACGCCCCGCTCCGCGCGCCACTGCGTCACGGCGAGGGCGAGGGCGGCCAGGAGGCCGTCGTTGACCCCGCCGTGGAAGGCGGTGGGCACCGTGGTCAGGAGCGCCTCGGTGACCTGCTCGGGCAGTTCCAGGGAGACCGTCTCCACGGTGGACATGACGTCCACCGCCGGGTTCAGGGCCCGCGCGCCGAGGACCGGGTCGTTGCAGTCCAGCAGCTCGGACCACTGCGCCAGTTCGGCGATGCGGTCCGGGTCGGACGCCTCGTCGAGCAGCGCGTGCGCCCAGCGGCGGGCGGAGGTGCCGACCGCGGGCAGGCTCGGGGCGGAGCCCGCGTCGATCTGCTCCCAGGCCGTGGCGAGGTCCGGGAGGAGGATGCGCCAGGACACGCCGTCCACGACGAGGTGGTGCAGGACCACCAGCAGCCGGCCGGCGCCCTGCTCCGGGGCGAACCAGACGAACTGGGCCATGGTGCCGGCGGCCGGGTCGAGCCGGCCGGTGGCGGCGTCCAGTTCGGCCCTGGCCGTCTCCAGCCACGCCTCGTCCCAGGTTCCCGGGCAGTCCACCCGCCGGATCAGCGCGGCCGCGTCGACCGTGCCGGGGGCGGCGATCTCCAGGCTGCCGTCGCCGCCCTGGACGAGACGGGAGCGCAGGACGTCGTGGTGGTCGAGCACCGCGGTCAGGACCGCGGTCAGCCCGTCCTCGTCGATGTCCTGCGGCAGTTCGAGCGCCGCGGACATCGAGAACCGGTTGAAGCTGCTGCCCAGTTCGAGCATGTACCTGGCGATCGGGGGCAGCGGCATGACGCCGGTGCCGCCGCCTTCGAGCTCGGCCAGGACCGGGCCCTGGTTCTGGCTGCCGGCGGCCGCGGCCAGCTCGGCGACCGTCCGCAGCTCGAAGATCTGCCGCGGGTTGACCACGACGCCCTGTGCCTTGGCGCGCGAGACGATCTGGATGGACCGGATGCTGTCGCCGCCGATGGCGAAGAAGTCGTCGTCGATGCCGACCCGTTCCAGGCCGAGCACCTCGGAGTAGACCCCGGCCAGCACCTCCTCGGTGCGACCCCGCGGGGCGCGGTAGCTCTCGCCGGCGAAGTCCGGCTCGGGCAGGGCCGCGCGGTCCAGCTTGCCGTTGGGGGCCAGCGGCAGCCGGTCCAGCGGCACGAGCACCGCCGGGACCATGAACTCGGGCAGCCGGCCGGTGATGAAGCGGCGCAGCTCCCGCATGGTGATGCCGGAGGTCATGTCGGCCTCGAACCGGCCCTGCGCGTCGACCTGGCCGCCGGAGTCCGGGGAGCTGACCACGTAGCCGACCAGGCGCTTGGCCCCGTCGGGGGCGCTCTGGCTGGTCACCACGGCGTGTTCCACGCCGGGGTGGGCCGTCAGCGCCGCCTCGATCTCGCCGGGCTCGATGCGGAACCCGCGGATCTTGAGCTGGGCGTCGCCCCGTCCGACGTACTCCAGCTGCCCGTCGGCCCGCCAGCGGGCCAGGTCGCCGGTGCGGTACATCCGCGAGCCGGGCGCACCGTACGGGTCGGCGACGAAGCGCTCGGCGGTCAGGGCGGCGCGGCCGTGGTAGCCGCGGGACAGGTTGCCCGCCACGTAGAGCTCGCCCACGGCGCCCACGGGCACCGGCTTCAGGCCGGCTCCCAGGACGTACGTGCGCATGTTGCCCAGGGGCGCGCCGATCGGGGCGGTGTGCGCGCCGTCCCAGTCCTCGTCGGCCGGGAGCCCGAAGGTGGTGGCGTAGAAGCTCTCGGTCTGGCCGTAGGCGTTGACCACCCGGATCCCGGGGACGGCCTCGCGGACCCGGTGGACGAGGGACGCGGGCAGCGCCTCGCCGGCGAACACCACGGCGTCCGCGGTGATCTTGCCGTTGACCTGGTCGAGGAGCTCGGCGAAGACCGAGGGGACGGTGCTGATCACGCCGCCGGTCCAGCCGCCCTGCTCGCCGATGACCAGGACGTCGCGGGCCAGTTCGACCGTGCCGCCCGCCGCCAGCGTGGTGAAGACCTCGAAGACGGAGACGTCGAAGTTGACGGAGGCGCCGGCGAGCGTGCGGGTGCCGGAGTCCACGCCGATCGTGGAGGCGAGCCGCAGCACGCCGTTGACCACGTTGGCGTGGGTGACGGTCACGCCCTTGGGGACGCCCGTCGAGCCGGAGGTGTACATCACGTACGCCGCGTGGTCGGGCAGCAGGGCCGACGGCGGCGCGGTGGCGCCGGAGCCTGCCGCGGAGCCGCCGAGGGCCAGGTCCCCGAGGTACAGGCGGGTGATCCCGGACTCGGGCAGGACACCGGCGGTGGCCGCGTCCGTGAGCAGCAGCCTCGGCCGCGCGTCGGTCAGGATGTGCTCGAGGCGCCGGCTCGGGTACTTCGGGTCGATCGGCAGGTACGCGCCGCCCGCCTTCAGTACGCCCAGCAGGGCGGCGACCAGGTCCGCCGACCGCGGCAGGGCGACGCCCACCACCGTCTCCGGTCCCACGCCGTGCCGGGCCAGCTCGTGGGCCAGCCGGTTCGCCCGCTCGTCCAGTTCGCGGTAGGTCAGCGACCCCTCGCCGCAGACCAGCGCGACCGCGTCGGGCCGCTCCGCCACCTGGAGCTCGAACAGCCCGGGCACGGTCACCTCGGGGGTGGGCTGCTGCGTGGCGTTGAAGCCCTGCAGCACCAGTTCGCGTTCGGCCGGCCGCACCAGCTCGACCGCGGCCACCCGCTGCTCGGGGGCGGCGGCCAGCAGGCCCACCACCCGTACGAAGCGGTCGGCGACGGCCTGGGCCGTCTCGCGGTCGAAGAGGTCGGTGGCGTACTCCAGGAGACCCACCACGCCCATGCCGGGCAGGTCGGCCATGTTGAAGAACAGGTCGAACTTGGCGGTCTCGGTGCGGACCCGCTCGAACTCCACCTGCAGACCCGGCAGGGCGAAGTCCTTCCGGGCGAAGTTCTGCCAGGCGAACATCACCTGGAACAGCGGGGAGTAGGCGGTGGACCGCTCCGGGTTCAGCACCTCCACGAGCCGCTCGAAGGGGACGTCCTGGTTGTCGTACGCGGCAAGGGACTTGCCCCGGACCCGCTCCAGCAGCTCCGTGAAGGCGGGGTTGCCCGAGAGGTCGACGCGCAGCACCCAGGTGTTGACGAAGAAGCCGACCAGTTCGGCGAGGGCCTCGTCGGTGCGGTTGGCGATCGGGGAGCCGATCGTCAGGTCGTCACCGCCGCCGAGCCCGTGCAGCAGCACGGCCAGGGCGGACTGGAGCACCATCGAGGAGGTCGCACCGTGCCGGCGCGCCAGGTCCTCGACCGCGGCCGCCACCTCGGGGGCCAGGACGAACTCCACCGCGTCGCCGCGGTGGGAGGCCTTGGCCGGACGCGGGCGGTCGGAGGCGAGCTGCAGCGGCTGCGGCACACCCGCGAGCTCCCCGCGCCAGTAGCCCACCTGCGCGGCGAGCGCGCTGGCCGGGTCCTCCTCGTCGCCGAGCACCTCGCGCTGCCACAGCGTGTAGTCCACGTACTGGACCGGCAGCTCCGCCCACTGCGGGGCGCCGCCCTCCTTGCGGGCCGCGTACGCGGTGGCGAGGTCGCGGGCCAGCGGGGCCATCGAGGAGCCGTCGCTCGCGATGTGGTGGATCAGCAGGACGAGGACGTGCTCCTGCGCGCCGAGCCGGAGCACGGGAGCCCGTACGGGGATCTCCGTGGCCAGGTCGAAGAGGTGCGCGGAGGCCTCGGCCATGGCATCGGCCAGGCCGCCGCGGGCCACCTCCACGAGCGGGACGTGCAGCTGTGCCTCGTCGGCCGGCAGCACGTGCTGGGCCGGTACGCCGTCGGCGTCCTCGACGATCAGCGTGCGCAGGCTCTCGTGGCGGGCCACGACGTCGCGCAGCGCCGCCTCCAGCGCCGGCAGGTCCAGCTCGCCGGTCAGGCGGAGCGGGAAGGGGGCGTTGTAGGTGGCCGAGGGGCCCTCGAACCGGTCGATGAACCACAGGCGGCGCTGGGCGAACGACAGCGGTACGGAGTCCGGGCGCTCGGCGGTGCGCCGCAGCGGCGGCCGCACGGGCGCTCCGGCGGCGAGGTGTTCGACCAGCTCCACGACCGTGGGCGCCTCGAACACGACCCGGATGGGCAGTTCGACGTCGAGGACCTGGCGGATCCGGCTGACCAGGCGGGTGGCCAGCAGGGAGTGGCCGCCCAGGGCGAAGAAGTCGTCGTCGATGCCGACCCGGTCCAGGCCGAGCACCGCCGCGAACAGGCCGCACAGGACCTCTTCCTGCGGGGTGCGCGGAGCCCGGCCGGTGGCCGCCGCGGCGAAGTCCGGGGCGGGCAGGGCCCGCTGGTCCAGCTTCCCGTTGGGGGTCAACGGCACCTCGGCGATGGCGACGACGGTCGACGGCACCAGGTGCTCGGGCAGCCGGTCCTTCAGGTAGCCGCGCAGGGCGCCCACCAGCGTGCCGATCCGGCCCGCGGCGGCCGGCTCGTTGGCCAGCGTCCGGTCGGCGCGGCCCGAGGGCGTGAACCCGCCGGTCAGGACCTGGTCGGTGACGGGCCCGGCCGGGAAGAAGACCGCGTCGAAGCACTCGGCCGCGGCGGCCGACCAGGTCAGCAGCACGCCCCAGCCGCGCTCGGCGGCCCATTCCCGCAGGTCCTGCGGGTCGAGCACCGGGCCGGAGGCGGCGGGTGCGGAGATCACGCCCACGGCCGCGGCGGACTCGACCTCGTCGGCGAGCCGCGCGTTGGGGATGCGGGTGACGCGTACGGGCTGCTCGCCGCCCGCACGGACGAAGTCCTCCAGGCCGAAGAGGTCGTCGACCTGGCGGCCCCACTGCCGGGCCGGGACCTCGCTCAGCGGGAGCGCGGCCACGGGCGCCTTGTGCAGCAGCACCTCGTAGCGGTGGCGGGTGAGCTCGTTGTGCGGGCGGCCGGCCTTCAGCCGGATGTCCACGCCGCCCGCGCCGTGCCGCTCGGCCCACCGGGTGAACCACTCGGGGTCGAGGACGAGTTCCTTCTCCATGAGGATGGCGCGGGCGACCGCGGCGCGGCTCACCGAGGCGGAGGCCTCGGGGTGCAGCGCGCGCTGTACGCCGGAGCGGAAGAGCCGCAGGGTGGCGGCGTTGCGGACGTCGCCGACGAGGATCCGGCCGCCGGGGGCCAGCAGTTCCATCGCATTGGCCAGCACCAGGTCCATGTACTCGGCGTCGGGGAAGTACTGGACGACCGAGTTGATGACCACGAGGTCGAAGTGCTCGCGCGGCAGACCGGAGATGTCGTCACCGTTCTGGTGCCGCAGGTGCACGCGGTCGCCGAAGCCGGTCTGCTCCACCTGCACGAGCAGCCTGTCGATGACCGCGGCCGACATGTCGGTGCCCCAGTACTCCTCCACCTGCCCGAGGGTCTGCGACATCAGCAGGCCGGTGCCGACGCCGATCTCCATGACGCGGCGCGGCGACCAGTTGGTGATCTGTTCCACCGCGGCGTCGCGCCACACGGCCATCTCGTCCAGCGCGATGGGCTGTCCACCGGTGTAACTGGAGTTCCAGCCGGTGAAGTCCTCGCCCCAGGCGGCGTCGGAGACGGCGTAGAGGTCGTCGTAGATCTCCTCCCACTCGTCGACCTGCTCGGCGGCGCCGGAGGTGTCGGAGCCGTCCACGCGCGGGACCACGTAGCCGACCAGTCGGCGTTCGCCGGCCTGGTCCTCGTTCCAGGTGACGACGGCCTGGGCGACACCCGGGTGGGCGGCCAGGGCGGCCTCGACCTCGGCGGGCTCGATGCGGAAGCCGCGGATCTTGACCTGGGTGTCCACCCGGCCCCGGAAGACGAGTGCGCCGTCCGGGGTCCAGGACACCACGTCACCGGTGCGGTACATCCGCTCGCCGGGCTCGCCGAAGGGCGAGGCCACGAAGCGCTCGGAGGTCAGCGCGGAGCGGTGGGCGTAGCCGCGGGCCAGGCCGGCACCCGCGATGTAGAGCTCGCCGGCCACGCCGGGGAGCGTGGGGCGCAGGCCCGCGTCCAGGACGTAGACCCGCATGTTGTCCATCGGGCGGCCGATCGGGATCGGCTCGCCGACCCGCTCGGGGTCGGGCATCGGGTGGGTGGTGGCGAAGGTGGTGGTCTCGGTCGGGCCGTAGCCGTCGACGACCTTGAGGCCGGGGCAGGCCCGCAGGGCGCGGGTGACCGAGGCCGGGGAGACGACGTCACCGCCGGTCCACACCTCGCGGACCCCGGTGAAGCACTCCGGGTTCTCGTCGGCGATCACCTTGAACAGACCGGCGGTCAGCCACAGCGCGGTGACGCGCTGCTCGGCGATGACCGCGGCCAGCGCGCCGGCGTCCAGCTTGCCGACGGGTGCCACGACGGCGGTGCCGCCGCCCAGCAGGGGCACCCACAGTTCGTAGGTGGAGGCGTCGAAGGACTGCGCGGAGTGGACGAGGACCCGCTCGTGGGCGCCGCCCCGGTACTGGCGGTCCAGCGCCAGGCCGGACACGGCCCGGTGCGTGACGCCGACGCCCTTGGGGACGCCGGTCGAGCCGGAGGTGTACATCACGTACGCGAGCTGGTCGACGCGCCCGTGGGCGGCGGCCGGCAGGGCGTCGGCCGGGGCCGCGGCGACGGCCAGGGCCGTGTCCGCGTCGTCCAGGACCACGTACGGGCAGGTGCCGCCCGGCAGCCCGGCGACGATCTCGGAGTCGGTCAGGAGCAGGGTCGGCGCGGCGTCGCCCAGCATGAACTCGATGCGCTCGGCCGGGTACTCCGGGTCCACCGGCAGGTAGGCGCCGCCGGCCTTGAGGACGGCGAGCAGGGCCACGACCAGCTCCGTGGAGCGCGGCAGCGCCACGCCCACGACGGACTCCTGGCCGACGCCGCGCGCGGCGAGCACGTGGGCCAGCCGGTTGGCCCGGGCGTCGAGTTCGCGGTAGGTCAGGCTCTCGGCGCCGAAGGCGACGGCGATCCCGTCCGGCGTCGCGGCGGCCTGCTCCTCGAACAGCGCCGGGACGGTCTTCCCGGGGGCGGGTACGGCCGTGTCGTTGAACTCGCCGAGGAGCCGCTCGCGTTCGGCGGGCTCCAGGACGTGCACGGAGCCGACCCGGGTGTCCGGGTCCGACACGAGCTGCTGGAGGATCCGCGCGAACCGGGCGGCGATGCCCTCGACGGTCTCCGGGTCGAAGAGGTGGTGCTGGTACTGGAGCGCCACCCGCAGGTGCGGGTCGGCGAAGGCCATCACGACCAGCGGGTAGTGCGCGCCGCTGAGCGGGCTGATGCCGGTGATCGAGATGCCGGCGGCCGAGTTCGCCTCGTTGATGGCGACGCCGTCGATCGGGTACGACTCGAAGCCCACGAGGGTGTCGAAGAGTACGTTCAGCCCGATCGAGCGGTGGATGTCGAGCAGCCCGTGGTGGTGGTGGTCGAGCAGTGCGCTCTGCCGGTTCTGCAGGTCGCGCAGCAGCTCGCCGAGGGTGGCGCCGGGTCCGCACTCCACCCGGACGGGCAGGGTGTTGATGAACAGGCCGACCATCGAGTCCACGCCGGGGACGACGGGCGGGCGGCCGGAGACGGTGGCGCCGAACACCACGTCCTGGCGGCCGGTGAGCCCGGCGAGGACGAGGGCCCAGGTGCCCTGGACCAGGGTGTTGAGGGTGAGGCCCAGCTCGGCGGCGCGCCGGCCGAGGTCGCGGGCGGCGTCCGCGGACAGCGGGATGTCGATCTGGCCGATGCCGGCCGGGTCGGACGCGGCGCCGGCCTCGGGGGCGATCAGGGTCGGCGACTCGACGCCAGCGAGCTCAGCGGCCCAGGCGCGGGCCGAGGCCTCGCGGTCCTGACCCGCCTGCCACACCAGGAAGTCGCGGTAGCCGGGCACCCGCGGCAGCGCGGCGGCGTCGCCCTCGGAGCCGTAGAGCCGCAGCAGGTCCTGCATGAGGACCGGGATCGACCAGCCGTCGAAGAGGACGTGGTGGGCGGTGAAGACCAGCTCCCAGCGGTCGGGGGCGAGCATGACGAGGGACATCCGCACGAGCGGGGCCCGGGTCAGGTCGAAGTGGGAGTTGTGGTCCTCGGTCAGGAAGCGCTTCAGCGCCTCCTCGCGGCCCTCCTCGCCGAACCCGCTGAGGTCGAGGTACTGCCAGGGCAGCTCCACGCGGTCGCGTACGACCTGCACCCGGTCCCCCGCCGCGTCGAACACGAACGCGGCGCGGAGGTTGGCGTACCTGTCGAGCAGTGCCTGGCCGGCGGCCCGCATCCGGGCCGGCTCGACCTCGCCGGCGAGGTGGAAGACCAGCTGCATCTGGTACGCGTCGAAGGTGGAGCCGGCCAGCTGGGCGTGGAAGAGCAGGCCGTCCTGCATCGTGGTCAGCGGCCAGACGTCCTCCAGGCCGGGGTAGCGCTCCTCCCAGGCCTCGATCTCGCCCTGGGTCGCCCGGACCAGCGGCACGTCCGAGGGGGTCAGACCGCCTGCGGCGGGCTCGGCGGCGTGCCGGGCCAGGGCCTGGAGGGCGGTGCTCCACAGTTCGGCGAGCTCCTCGACGTCCTCCGCCCGGAGCAGGCCCGAGGGGAAGGCGAGCCGTGCGGTGAGCTGCGGGCCCTGCTCGGTGTCGGTGACGAGCGCGCCGACGTCCAGCGTCGAGAGCGCGGGCATCCGCCCGTCGGGCTGCGCGATCAGCTCGGTGGTGCCCTCGGCGAGGGTCCAGCCCAGGCCGCGCAGGTGCTCGGGCACGTCCGCGGAGGAGGAGAACCGGCCCAGGTAGTTGAAGCCGATCTGGCCCGTGGGGTACCGGCGCAGCACCTCGGCGGTCTGCGGGTTCAGGTGGCGCAGCAGGCCGTAGCCCACGCCCTTGTCCGGGAGGGACAGGAGCTGCTCCTTGACCGCCTTGACGGCGGAGCCGGCGGCGGCGCCGCCCGCGAGGGCCTCGTCGAGGTCGATCCCGGCGAGGTCGAGGCGGACGGGGTACATGGTGGTGAACCAGCCCACGGTGCGCGACAGGTCGGCGCCGGGGGCGACGTCCTCCTCGCGGCCGTGTCCCTCGACCCGGATCACGGCGGAGGACTCGTCGATGCCGCGGGCCCGGCGCCAGCGGGCGACGGCCAGCGTCAGCGCCGCGAGCAGGCCGTCGTTGACACCGCCGTGGAAACGGGCCGGCAGGGTGGTCAGCAGGGTCTCGGTGACCGGCACGGAGAGCTTGAGCCAGGTGTGCTCCACGGTGGACATCACGTCCACGGCCGGGTCCAGGGCCCGTGAGCCCAGGAGCGGGTCGGGGCCGGCCACGACCGAGCGCCACAGGGCGAGTTCGGCGACGCGCTCGGGCGAGGCAGCCTCCTCGGCCAGGGCGTGGGCCCAGCGGCGCACCGAGGTGCCCACCTCGGGCAGCTCGGGGGTGCGGCCCTCGCGGACCTGCTCCCAGGCGGTGGCGAGGTCCGGCAGCAGGATGCGCCAGGACACGCCGTCGACGACGAAGTGGTGGAGGACCAGCAGCAGCCGGCCGGCGCCCTCCTGCGGGGCGAACCAGACGAACTGCGCCATGACACCGGCCGCAGCGTCCAGCCGGCCGGTGGCGGCGTCCAGTTCGGCGGTGGCCGTCTCGAACCACTGCTCGTCCCAGCGGCCGTCGCACTCGACGCGGTGGATCAGCGCGTCCGCGTCGACGGAGCCGGGCGCGCCGACCTCCAGGCCGGCGCGGTCCGTGCCGTCGGCGTCGTCGGCGTCGCCCATGACCAGGCGGGAGCGCAGGACGTCGTGGCGGTCCAGCACCGCGCCGAGGGTGGCGGCCAGTGCGGCCCGGTCGATGCCCTCGGGCAGCTCGACGGCCATCGACATGGCGAACCGGTCGACGCCCTCGCCGAGTTCCAGCAGGTACTCGCCGATCGGCAGCAGCGGCAGCCGGCCGGCGCCGCCGCCCTCCAGCTCCGCCAGCACGGGGCCGGTGCCCACCGCGACCCCGACGACGGCGACCGCGGCCAGTTCGGCGACGGTGCGGTGGTCGAAGATCTGGCGCGGGCTGACCTCCACGCCGCCGCTGCGGGCGCGGGAGACCACCTGGATGGAGCGGATGCTGTCGCCGCCGATGGCGAAGAAGTCGTCGTCGATGCCGACCCGGTCGAGGCCGAGGACCTCGGCGTAGACCGTGGCGAGGACCTCTTCCGCGGCGTTGCGCGGGGCGCGGTACTCGCCGCCGCTGAAGTCGGGCTCGGGCAGCGCGGCCAGGTCCAGCTTGCCGTTGGCGGTCAGCGGCAGCCGGCCGACCATGACGAAGACGGACGGGACCATGAACTCGGGCAGCCGGCCCGCGGCGAAGCGCCGGAGCTCGCGCACGGACACGCTGGTGGTCAGGTCGACGTCGAGGTCGCCGAGGCTGGCGACGGTGCCGAAGCCGCTCTGGTCGGCCTCCAGCGGGACCACGTGGCAGACGAGCTGCTTGCTGCCGCGGCCCTCGCGGATGGTGACCACGGCCTGGGCCACGCCCGGGTGGGCGGTCAGGACGGCCTCGATCTCGCCGGGCTCGATGCGGAAGCCGCGCACCTTCATCTGCGCGTCGTCGCGGCCGGCGTACTCCAGCTGTCCGGCGGCGTTCCAGCGCGCCAGGTCACCGGTGCGGTACATGCGCGAGCCGGCCGGCCCGAACGGGTCGGCGACGAAGCGGTCGGCGGTCAGCGCGCTGCGGCCGTGGTAGCCGCGGCCGATCTCGCCGGCGACGTACAGCTCGCCCACCACGCCGACGGGGACGGGCCGCAGGCCCGGGCCGAGCACGTAGGTGCGGACGTTGCCGAGCGGGGCGCCGACGGGGGCGCTGCCGGAGCCGTCCCACTCCTCGTCGGCGGGCAGCGCGAAGGTGGTGGCGTAGAAGGACTCGCTCTGGCCGTAGGCGTTGACGACGCGGACCCCGGGGATCGCCTCGCGGACGCGCCGCACCAGGGAGGTGGGCAGGGCCTCACCGGCGAAGACCACGGTGTCGACGTCGATGTTCCCGTCGACCTGTCCGAGGAGTTCCGCGAAGACGGACGGGACGGTGCTGATCACGCCGCCGCTCCAGCCGCCGCGCTCGCCGATCACCAGTGCGTCGCGCACCAGCTCGACGGTGCCGCCGGAGCAGAGGGTGGCGAAGAGCTCGAAGACGGACACGTCGAAGTTGACCGAGGTGCCGGCGAGCACGCGCGTCCCCGCGCCGACGCCGATCGCCGAGGCCAGCCCCAGCACGTCGTTCACCACGTTGGCGTGGGTGATCGCCACGCCCTTGGGCGTGCCCGTGGAGCCGGAGGTGTACATGACGTACGCGACCTGGCCGGGCCGACCCGCGGTGGCGGCGCCGGGCTCCGCGTCCCGCGCGTCACCGAAGTCGATGTCACCCAGGAACAGCTGCGGGACCTGCGCCTTCGGCAGCACGCCCACGGTCTGCTCGTCGGTGAGGATCAGCCCGGGGGCCGCGTCCTCCAGGATGAAGTCGAGCCGTCGGCTCGGGTATCTCGGGTCGATCGGCAGGTACGCGCCGCCGGCCTTGAGCACGCCGAGCAGCCCGGCCACCAGATCGGCCGTGCGCGGCAGGGCGACGCCCACGAGCGTCTCGGCGCCCACGCCGCGCGCGGTCAGCTCCCGCGCCACGCGCGAGGCCCGCGCGTCGAGTGCGCGGTAGGTGAGGACCTCGTCCCCGGCCTCCAGGGCGACCGCGTCCGGGGTGGCCGCGGCCTGCCGCTCGAAGAGCTCGGCGACCGTCAGCTCGGGCAGCTCCACCGCGGTGTCGTTGAACACCCTTACGACGGTGTCCAGTTCGGATTCGTCGAGGACGGGCGCCAGGGCGACCGGCCGGTCCGGGCGGGCGACGACCTCGCGGATGACCCGCAGGTAGCGGTCGACGACGGACTGCGCCGTGGAGCGGTCGAACAGGTCGGTCGCGTACTCGAGGTAGCAGAGCATGCCCGGACCGGCCGGGTCCGAGAAGTAGTTGAACTCCAGGTCGAACTTGGCCGTCGGGGTGGCGAGCACCTCGAAGCGGGCCCGCTCCAGACCCGGCAGGTCCAGCTCGATCCAGGCGTCGTTCTCCCAGGTGAACATGACCTGGAACAGCGGGTGGTAGGCGGTGGACCGCTCCGGGTTCAGCACCTCCACCAGGTGCTCGAAGGGGGCGTCCTGGTTGTCGTACGCGGTCAGCGCCTTCTGCCGGACCTGCTCCAGCACCCGGTCGAAGGTGGGCGCGCCGGAGAGGTCCGTGCGCAGCACCCAGGTGTTCACGAAGAAGCCGACGAGGTCGGCGAGTTCGTCGTCGGTGCGGCCGGCGACGGTGGAGCCGATGGCGATGTCCTGGCCGGCGCCCAGGTGCTGGAGCACCACGGCGAGGGCGGCCTGGAGCACCATCGGGACGGTCATGTCCCGCTCGCGGCCCAGCGCCTCGACGGCCGCCAGCAGTTCGGCGTCGATCGGGAAGCCGACCGTGTCACCGCGGTGGCTGGCCACCGGCGGGCGCGGGCGGTCCGAGGACAGGCGCAGCGGAGTCGGCACGCCCTGCAGCTCGCCCTGCCAGTAGGCGACCTGTGTGGAGACCACGCTGTCGGGGTCGTTCTCGTCGCCGAGCAGCTCGCGCTGCCACAGCGTGTAGTCGACGTACTGCACCGGCAGGTCCGCCCACTGCGGGGCCCCTCCGCCCAGCCGGGCGGTGTACGCGGTGGCCAGGTCGCGGGAGAGCGGCTCCATCGACTCGCCGTCGCTGGCGATGTGGTGGACGAGCAGGAGCAGGACGTGCTCCCGCTCGCCGGAGCGCAGCAGGGTGGCGCGGACCGGTATCTCCGCCGACAGGTCGAAGGTGTACTGCGCCGCCTGGAAGACGGCCTCGTCCACCCCGTCGGGGGCCACCTCGACGAGCGGTACGTCGAGCAGCGCCTCGGCCACCGGCAGCACCTGCTGCGAGGGCACGCCCTGCTCGTCCATCACGATGAGCGTACGGAGGCTCTCGTGCCGTGCCACGACATCGCGCACCGCCGACTGCAGGGCGGTCCGGTCCAGCTCGCCGGTCAACCGCACGAGGAAGGGGACGTTATACGTCGCCGACGGTCCCTCGAATCGGTCGATGAACCACAACCGACGCTGTGCGAACGACAACGGGATCATTTTACTGTCCACTCCTGTCCATCTTGCGCAGTCGAGGCCGGCTCGACGTGCCTGCGTTCTTGACCGTGCGCGAAAGCTCTGAAATTGCGTGAGACTCGAAGATCGACCGCAAAGGCACGCTCACCCCGAGCACCTTCCGGATACGGCTGGTGAGCCGCGTCGCCAGCAGGGAGTTGCCCCCCAGTTCGAAGAAGTCGTCGTTCATGCCGACCCGTTCCACACCGAGCACCTCCGCCAGCAGCTCGCAGAGAGCCGCTTCCTCGGGGGTGCGCGGCGCCCGGTAGGGGCGGCCGGCCGGTTCGGGCTCGGGCAGCGCGGCCCGGTCGAGGCGGCCGTCGGGCGTCAGGGGCAGCCGCTCCAGGGTCACGAGGACCGCGGGGACCAGGGCGGCGGGCAGGAGCCGGGCGGCGTGGGCCCGCACCTGGTCGGCGTACGGCCCGGGCTCGGCCCCGTACGCCTCGGCGGGTACGAGGTAGCCCACCAGCTGCGCGGTCCCGCCCGGCCCGTGGCCCGCGCGGGCGATCACGGCCGCCCGCGCCACCCCGGGGTGCCCGGTCAGGACGGCCTCGACCTCGGCGGGCGCGATCCGCGTGCCGCGGACCGCCGCCTGCGTGTCGCCGCGCCCCAGGAACTCCAGCCGGTCGTCGCCGTTCCAGCGGACCAGGTCGCCGGTGCGGAACATCCGCGATCCGGCCGGGCCGTGGGGGTCCGCGACGAACCGCTCCGCGGTCAGGGCGGCGTGTCCCCGGTAGCCGCGGGCCGGTGCGCCGCCCGCGAGGTACAGCTCCCCGACCGCGCCGTGCGGCACCGGCGTGAGACCGGCGCCGAGGACGTACGCCCGCACTCCGGCGAGCGGGGTCCCGGCGGGCACGGCGGCGGTGCCCGGTGGCTCCTCGCCGTCCGGTGGTGAGAAGGCGGTGGCGGGTCCGGTCTCGGGGTGCCCGTGGAGGTTGACCAGCCGGGCCCCCGGGGCGGACTCGGCCGCCCGCCGTGCCAGTGCGGCCGGCAGCGGCTCGCCCGAGAACACGATCGTGTCCGCGTGGATGTCCTCGGCCACCTCGTCGAGCAGGTCGGCGAAGGCCGAGGGGGTCGTGGCGAGCACCCCGCGCGCGGCGGCGCCGGAGGGGTCGGCGCGGCGGTCCCCGGCGAGCAGGCGGTGTCCGGCGAGGGCCCGCTGATCGGGGAGCACCTCGACGCCCGCTCCGCCGCAGAGCGCGGCGAGGATCTCCGGCACGGGCGGTTCGGTGTCGCCGGAGGGGCCGACCAGCAGCCGCGGGCGGCCGGTCGCGGAGCCGAGCCGCGCGAGCAGCCCGGGCACCCGCTCGGCCAGGTTGCGGTGGGTGGTCTCCACCCCCGTCGGCCCGCCCGAACTTCCGCAGGCGTACGAGAGGTACGCGAGCCCGTCGGGCCGCCGGACGGGGGCCGCCGCAGCGGACGCGCCGTCCCCGGAGTCCAGTTCACCCAGGTGCGCGGTGGGGGCCGCGGTGTCCGCCGCGGCGGCCGCCGTGTCCGGGTCGGTGAGGACCAGCAGCGGCCGTGCGTCGGCCAGGACGCGCGCGAGGCGGTCGCCCGGGTGGCGCGGGTCGAGCGGCAGGACGGCCGCCCCGGACTTGAGTACGCCGAGCAGCGCGACCACCAGGTCCGCCGACCGGGGCAGGGCCAGGGCCACCGGTGTCTCCGGGCCGGCGCCGCGGGCGATCAGGCCGTTGGCCAGCCGGTTCGCCCGCTCGTCGAGCTCCCGGTAGGTCAGGGACCGTGCGCCCGAGACCACGGCGACCGCGTCGGGGGTCGCGGCGGCCTGCCGCTCGAACAGCTCCGGGACGGTCGCCCCGTCACCGTCACCGTCGCCGTCACCGTCACCGTCGCCATCGGCTTCCGCCCCGGCGGAACGCGGACCCGCGCCGAGCCCGTTCAGCAGCCGGTCCCGTTCGGCGGGCTCCAGTACGTCCACGGTGCCCACCCGGCGGCCGGTGTCCTCGGCCAGCTGCCGCAGGATCGCGGCGAACCGGGCGGCGATGGACTCGGCCACGGCGGGGTCGAGCACGGTGCGCTGGTACTGCACCGCCAGGCGCAGCCGGTCGGGCTCGATGAAGGCCAGCACCGTCACCGGGTAGTGGCTGGCGGTGAAGGAGCGGATGCCGGTGATCGAGATCCCGGCCGCGCGGCTGGCCTCGACGATGCCGGCCCGGTCCATGGGGAAGGACTCGAAGCCGATGATCGTGTCGAAGAGGGCGTCCATTGCGGCGGCCTGTTGGATCTCGCTCAGGCCGAAGTGGTGGTGGTCCAT
Source organism: Streptomyces sp. NPDC048424 (assembly GCF_040651555.1). Classification (NCBI taxonomy): domain Bacteria; kingdom Bacillati; phylum Actinomycetota; class Actinomycetes; order Kitasatosporales; family Streptomycetaceae; genus Streptomyces; species Streptomyces sp. NPDC048424. Next base: position 44,239 of record NZ_JBEZKE010000012.1, read on the forward strand.
CAGCGCGGCCTGCCGGCCCTGCACCGCGGTCAGCAGCTCGGCGAGGGTGTCCGCGGGGGCGCACCGCACCCGTACCGGCAGGGTGTTGAGGAACATGCCGACGGTGGTGTCGGCGCCGGGCAGGGCGGGCGGGCGGCCGGCGACGGTGGAGGCGAACACCACGTCCTGACGTCCGGTGAGCTGGGCCAGCAGGATCGCCCAGGCGCCCTGGACCACCGTGTTCAGGGTGACGCCGAGCTCGGAGGCGCGCCGGAACAGCTCGCGGGAGTCCTCGACGGGCAGCGGCACCTCGGCCTGCCGCATGGCGATGTCCTCGGCGGACTCGCCGGACTCGGCCGACTCGGTGGGTTTGGTGGACTCGGTGGACCGAGCGGCCGGGGCGGACACCACCGGGGCGAGGAACGTCGGCTCCCCCAGCCCGCTGAGCTCCTCGCGCCAGACCCGGGCGGACTCCTCGGGGTCCTGGCGGGAGAGCCAGGCCAGGAAGTCCCGGTAGTCGCGGGCGGGTTCCAGACCGGTGGCCCGTCCCTCCGAGCCGTAGAAGGTGAGCAGGTCCTGCATCAGCAGGGGCACCGACCAGCCGTCGAACAGCACGTGGTGGGCGGTGAGTACGAGCTCGTACGTCTCCTCGCCGGTCCGGATCAGCGTCAGGCGCAGCATCGGCGGCGCGATCTGGTCGAAGTGCGTGGTCAGGTCCTCGGCGAGGAACCGCTCGAAGGCCTCCGTGCGCTCCGCCTCGCCGAGCCCGGACAGGTCGAGCTCCTGCCAGGGCAGGGTGACGGAGTCCAGTACGAGCTGGACCAGGTCCCCGTACGCGTTGTGCACGAAGGCGGTCCGCAGGCTGGAGTGCCGCTCCAGCAGCGACTGCCCGGCGGCGCGCAGCCGGCCGGCGTCCACCCGCCCGGACAGGTGCAGGGCGTACTGCACCTGGTAGGCGTCGAAGGAGGAGTCCTCGAAGATCGAGTGGAACAGCAGGCCCGACTGGAGCGGGGTGGTGGGCCAGACGTCGGTGAGGCCCGGGAAGCGCCGCTCCCAGCCGTCGATGTCGTACTGGCTCGCGGTCACCAGCGGCAGGTCCGAGGGGGTCAGACCGCCGGCGCCGGGCCGGGCCGCGTACCGGGCGAGCCCTTCCAGGGCGGCGCACCACAGGTCGGCGAGCTCCCGTACCTCCGCCGGGGTGAGCACTCCCTCGGGGGCGCTGAAGGCGGCGGTCAGGACCGGGCCGGCCGGCTGGTCGCTGACCGTGGCGTTGATGTCGAGTTCGGCGGCGGCCGGCATCCGCGGGTCCTGCGCGGCGTCGAGCTCGGCGAGTTCGGCGATGGCCGCGGCCTCCGGGGCCTGGGTGAAACCCGCCCCGCGAGCGTCACCGGGCAGTTCGGAGCCGGTGGCGAAGCGGCCCAGGTAGTTGAAGCCGACCTGCCCGATGGGGTGTTCGGCCAGCTGGGCGGCGGTCTGCGGGTTCAGGTGGCGCAGCAGGCCATAGCCGATGCCCTTGTCGGGCAGGGAGAGGAGCTGTTCCTTGACCTTCTTGACGGCCAGGCCGGCGGCCGGTCCGCCCGCGAAGGCCTCGTCGAGGTCCACCCCGGCGAGGTCGAGGCGCACCGGGAAGGCGGTGGTGAACCAGCCCAGCGTGCGGGCGAGGTTCGCACCGGGGGCGGCGGCCTCCTCGCGGCCGTGTCCTTCGAGGCGGATCAGGGCGGAGGTCTCGTCGACGGAGCGGGTGCGCCGCCACCGCGCGAGCGCCAGGGCCAGCGCGGCCAGCAGTCCGTCGTTGACCCCGCCGTGGAAGGCCGCGGGCAGGTCCGTCAGCACGGCCTCGGTCACGGAGGCCGGGAGCCGGACGTGGGTGACGCGCACCGAGGACCGTACGTCGACGGCCGGGTCCAGTCGGCGGGCGCCGAGCACCGGGTCGGGCCCTTCGACGATCGAGCGCCAGAGGTCCAGCTCCGCGACGCGTTCGGGGCGCAGGGCCTCGTCGGCCAGCGCGTGCGCCCAGCGGCGCATCGAGGTGGCCACGGGCGGCAGTTCGGGGGTGCGGCCGGCGCTGATCTGCTGCCAGGCCGAGGCGAGGTCGGGCATCAGGATGCGCCAGGACACGCCGTCCACGATCAGGTGGTGCAGGACGAGCAGGAGCCGTCCGGCGCCGGTGCGCCCGGCGCCCTGCCCTTCCGCGTCGCCGGGCGCGTCGAACCAGACGAACTGCGCGACGACACCCGCCTCCGGATCCAGCCGCCGCGCGGCCTCCTCCAGCTCCCCGAGCAGCAGGTCCCGCCAGGACTCTTCGTCCCGGCGGCCGTCGCACGCGACGCGGCGCAGCAGCGGCTCCACGTCCACGGAGCCGGCGGGCGCGACGACCAGACCGTCGGCCTCACCGTCGCCCTCCCCCGCGGCGTCGGCGACGAGGCGCGAGCGCAGCAGGTCGTGGCGGTCCACCACGGCCGTCAGGGTGGCGGCCAGGCCGGCCCGGTCGATGCCCTCGGGCAGCTCCAGCACCATGGCCTGCAGGAAACGGCCGAAGCCGGGGCCCCACTCACGGATCCACCGGGCGACGGGCAGCAGCGGCATCCATCCGGTGCCGCCGCCGGCGAGCTCCGCCAGGACCGGGCCGGTGGGGGCGCCCTGGCCGTTCGCGACGGCGATCTCGGCGAGGCGGGCGACGGTGCGGTGCTCGACGGCCTGGCGGGCGGTGACCACCAGGCCGCGCGCCCGCGCCCAGGACACCACCTGGAGCGTCTGGATGCTGTCGCCGCCGAGGGTGAAGAAGTCGTCGTCGATGCCGACCTGGCCCAGGCCCAGGGCCTTCGCGAAGAGCTCCGCGAGGATCTCCTCCTGCGGGGTGCGCGGGGCCCGGTAGGTCTCGCCCTTGAACTCGGGTTCCGGCAGGCGGGCCTTGTCGAGCTTGCCGTTCGGGGTCAGCGGCAGCCGGTCCAGCAGGACGAACGCCGCGGGGACCATGTGGTCGGGCAGCTGGTCGGCGGCGAAGGCGCGCAGCTCGCCGACGCCGAAGCCGGAGTCGAGGGCGATGCTGCCGTAGGCGCTGCCCTGCGGGCCCGCCTGGCCGGGGCGGCCGGAGGCCGCGGGGACCACGTAGGCCACCAGCTGGCGGCTGCCGCGCCGCTCGTACGGGAGGACCGCGGCGTCCGCCACGCCGGGGTGGCCGCTGAGGACCGCCTCGATCTCGAGCGGCTCGATCCGGATGCCGCGGATCTTGACCTGGGTGTCGACGCGCCCGTGGAAGACGAGTTCGCCCTCCGGCGTCCGTTCCACGAGGTCGCCGGTGCGGTACATCCGCGCGCCGGGCCCGGCGAAGGGGCAGGCCACGAAGCGCTGGGCGGACAGGTCGGGGCGCCCCAGGTAGCCGCGGGCCAGCGAGGCGCCCGAGACGTACAGTTCGCCGATCACTCCGGCGCCGACCGGGCGCAGCGCGTCGTCCAGGACGTGCACGTCGGTGTCGGTGATCGAGCGTCCGATCGGCGGTACGCGGCCGTCGCCGGCCAGCGGCGCGCTCATCGTGGCGCACACGGTGGTCTCCGTGGGCCCGTACGCGTTGATCATGCGGCGGCCGGCCGACCAGGTGGCGACCAGCTCGGGGGTGGTGGCGTCACCGGCGACCACCAGGGTCTCGACGGAGGCCATGGCCCCGGCGGGGAGCGCGGCGAGCACCGGGGGCGGCAGCGTCACGTGGGTCACGCCGTGCCGGGCGATGGTGTCGGCCAGGGGGTCGCCGGGGGCCAGCGCCTCCTTGTCGGCGAGCACGAAGGTGGCGCCGGACAGCAGCCCCATGCACATCTCCCACACCGAGGCGTCGAAGCTCGGCGAGGCGAACTGCAGCACCCGGCTCGCCGGGCTCACCTTCAGCCGTTCGGCGTGTGTGGCCAGCAGCGGGGCGAGGCCGTTGTGGGTGACGGCGACGCCCTTGGGGCGGCCGGTGGAGCCCGAGGTGTAGATGACGTACGCGGTCTGCGCGACCCGCTGCGGGCGGATCCGGTCCGCGTCGGTGAGCGGGCCGGCCGTCTCGGCGGCGACCGCCGCCGCGGTCTCGGGCGCGTCCAGCAGCAGTACGGGGGCGGGGAGTTCGGGCAGCAGGCCACCGGTGACGGCGTCCGCCAGGACGAGGCGGGCGCCGGAGTCCCCGGCCATGTACTGGAGGCGTTCCGCGGGGTACGCGGCGTCCATCGGCAGGTACGCGCCGCCCGCCTTGAGCACCGCGAGGACGGCCACCCACAGCTCCGGCGACCGCTGCACGGCCACGCCCACGACCGACTCCGGTCCGACTCCGCGTCCGGCCAGGACCCGCGCCAGGCGATTGGCGCGCGCGTCGACCTCGCGGTAGGTCAGCGAGGTCTCGCCGAAGACCAGCGCGACGGCGTCCGGAGCGGCGACGACCTGCTTCTCGAACATCTCAGGAATCGTCGCCACCGGCACCGCCGTGTCATGGAACGAGCACAAAGCGACCATCCCCCAATGGTTGGACATGAAGACCGGAATCTCGTGGGTTTGATTTCTCATTGATCTCAGCCGGCGGGCGGTGCGACAAGCCCGAAAAAGCTGCCACACAGGAATTGCCCGCGGAAAACCGCACCGCCCGCGATGCGACCCGTTGGGGAGCTTAGGGCTCCAGCACCGTACCGGCGATGAATTCGAGCAGCTCCGAGCTCAGTCCGGGCTCGAAGAGATAGAAATGCCCGCTGGGGTAGACACGCAGGTCGAAGGCGGTGTCCGTGTGCGCGCCCCAGGTCTCCATCTCGTTCAGCGGCGCCCGGCTGTCGGACTCGCCGACCAGTGCGGTGATGGGCACGTCCAGCCGCGCGTCGACGGGCATGACGTGCTGCTCCCAGAGGGAGAAGTCGTCCATGACGGAGGGCAGCAGGGCATCCATGGCGTCCTCGTCGTCGGCGAGCTCCTCGTCGAAGCCGCCGAGCCTCAGCACCTCGGCGCGGAACTCGTCGTCGGAAAGTCCGTGCAGCTGGGGCCGGTTGCGGAAGGGCTCGGGCGAGGCCTGGCCGGAGAGGAACAGATGGGCCGGCCGGGGTCCGCCGCGCGACTGGAGCGCCAGCGCCAGCTCGAAGGCCAGCAGGGCCCCGCAGGAGTGGCCGAAGAAGGAGAACGGGCCGTCCAGGACGGGGCGCAGGGCCTGCGTCAGCGCCCGGACGAGCGGGCCGACCTCGGTGGCGGGGTCCTCCATGATCCGGTTCTGCCGGCCGGGCAGCTGCACCGCGACGACCTCGATGTCGGCGGGGAGTTCCTGCGCCCAGTCGGCGAAGGCTCCCGCGCCGCCGCCCGCCTGCGGAAAGCAGATCAGTTGATGGCGGTGTCCGGGCCGTCGCGCCCGCCATATGAAGGGGCTTTCGACGACCAGTCCGGCGCCGGTTTCCGGTGCGTGGGTGCGCGTGTGCATGACCATGACCCCTCTGCAGATTTCGGTGGAGGCGGAAAGCAGAAATCAGAAAGTGGAATGCAGTACCGGGTGCGCTGGCGCAGCGGGCCGGATCGGTCACGGCCTATTTCCCGCACTTCCGCAATTGATCGTAGGAGTGGCCCTCCAACGAGGCAAGGAACGCCCGCACAGCCCTGCCGGACGGGTACTGGTGAGCGATTCCTCCTTGCGTTTTCGGCCACCGCGCCCCGTTCTTTGCGCTTCCGCCGGCCCGCTGTCCCGCTGTTCCGCTGTCCCGTCGACGGGACAGCGGGACGCCGGGACGGCGGGAGCACGAAGAACGGGGCTGCCCGGCCTTTCGGCCGGGCAGCCCCGTTCGGGTTCTTGCGTGGTGCGGTGTGGCGGTTAGCCCTTCGCCTCGCGGTTGAAGGCGGAGCGGGCCCAGAAGTAGCCGAGGACGCTGAGGACGACGCCCCAACCGAGCGCGAGCCACGCACTGTTGCCGATCTCCGTACCCATGAGCAGGCCGCGGAGGGTGTCGGTCATCGGGGTGAAGGGCTGGTACTCGGCGAACCAGCGCAGTCCGACCGGCATGGACTCCGGCGGGACGATGGCGCTGCCGAGGAAGGGCAGGAAGGTCAGCGGCATGGGCGCGTTGCTCGCCGCCTCCACGCTGCTGGAGCCCAGACCGATCGCCGCGGACAGCCAGCTGAGGCCGAAGGCGAGCAGGGCCAGGATGCCGAGGGCGGCGATCCACTCGACGACGGTGGCGTTGGGCCGGAAGCCCACCAGGAGCGCGACACCGATGACCAGGACCAGGCTGATCATGGTCTGGATGACATTGCCCACCACGTGCCCGGTCAGCACCGAGGAGCGCGAGATCGACATGGTCCGGAAGCGGTTGATGATGCCTTCGGTCATGTCCGTGCAGACCGACACGGCCGTCGAGACCGCACCGGCGGTGGCCGCCATCAGGAGGATGCCGGGGGCCACGAAGTTGGTGTAGTCGCCGCGGTCACCCGTACCGCCACCGGGCAGTTCGATGCCGGCGCCGAGCGCGCCGCCGAAGACGTAGACGAACAGCAGGAGCATCAGGATCGGCATCGCGACGATCGAGATCGTCATCGAGGGGTAGCGCTGTGCGTGCTTGAGGTTGCGGCGCAGCATCGTCATCGAGTCGCGCATCGCGTACGTGGTGCTCATCGGCGGGCCTCCTGCGCCGTGTTGGCGGGGCTGGGAACGGTGGTCGCGTGGTGGCGCGACCCGTCACCGGTGAGGGCGAGGAAGACGTCGTCCAGGTCGGGCGTGTGGACGGTCAGCGCGTCCGCCGTGACACCGGCGCCCTCCAGCAGGTCGAGGACGGCGCGCAGCGCGGGGATGCTGCCGTCGCTCGGGATCTGCAGGGTGAGCTTCTCCTCGTCGCGGGCGCCCTCGTCGAGGCCGAGCCGGCGGGAGGCGGCGTCCAGGCTGAGCACGTCGGAGAACTGAAGGCGGATGTGCCCGCCGGGGATGCGGCGCTTGAGCTCGTCCGCGGTGCCCTCGGCGACGATCTTGCCCTTGTCGAGGACGGCGATCCGGTCGGCGAGCTGGTCGGCCTCTTCCAGGTACTGCGTGGTGAGGAAGATGGTCACGCCCTGGGCGGTGAGCTGCTGGATCAGGTGCCACATGGTGCGGCGGCTGCGCGGGTCGAGGCCGGTGGTCGGCTCGTCGAGGAAGATCAGGCTCGGGTTGCCGACGAGGGTCATCGCCAGGTCCAGCTTGCGGCGCATGCCCCCGGAGAAGGTGGAGGCCATCTTGCCGGCCACCTCGGTGAGTTCGAACTGTCGGAGTAATTCGGCGGTGCGGCGCTTGCCCTCCGCGCGGTCGAGGTGGTGCAGGTCCGCCATGAGGAGCATGTTCTCCTCGGCGGTCAGCAGCCCGTCCACCGCCGCGAACTGGCCGGTGACACCGATCCGGGCACGGATCGCGTCCGCGCTCCGCTCCAGCGAGTGCCCCACCACGGTCGCCTCGCCACCGTCGGCGGCGATGAGCGTGGAGAGGATCTGGACCGTGGTGGTCTTCCCCGCCCCGTTCGGACCGAGCAGCGCGAAGATCGTGCCCGCCTGCACGTGCAGGTCAATCCCGTCGAGTACGACCTTCTCGCCGTACGACTTGCGCAGGCCGACTGCGCTGATCCCCTTGGGCGGGGCCATCTGTTCGGTCGCGGCACTCATCGTGCCCCCTCCATTTCGTAGCTGTTGCGAGGCAGAGCTCTGTCGTCAGGCGCCGTGCGCACGCTGGATGGTGATGTCACCGAGGCTGGTCCTCGCGTGCACCTTGACGGTCTCCGCACCCTCTGTGGGGCCTTCGGCGGATCCGAGGGTGCTGTAGACCGTCCCGGACTGGGAGTTGATGTCGAGCCAGGCAGCAGTCCCCTGGCGAATCCCGACTTCGAGGTTGCCGGCCTTAGTCTGGAGCTCGACCGTGCCGCGCGCCACTTCCTCGATGCGTACGTTGCCATTCGAGCTCTTTGACGTCACCGACCCTTGCGCCCGGCCGACGGTGATGTTTCCATTGGCGACCTTCAGCCGCAGATCGCCCGCCACGTCGTCCAGCCACGTGTTGCCGTTGGAGTTCTTGATGTCGGCGTCGCCGCCGATCGTGCGGACCCGCACTTCGCCCGAACCGGTGGTGACGTCCACGTCGCCCGTCGCCGTGTCGAGCTGCACGTCCCCGTGCTGCGTCTTCAGCCGCACCGGACCGGCCTGGTCGAGCCGGATGTCGCCGGCGCTGGTGCGGACCTCGCACTCGCCCAGCGTCCCCTTGCAGCTGATGTCCCCCATCTCCAACGTCCCGAGGAGCCGCGAGCCCTGCGGCAGCGAGACCTCGACCAGGACCGAACCGCGGGCGGAGAACAGGCCGCGCGCCTTCGGCGTACGGATCGTCAGCGTGCCGTCGGAGAAGTCGACCTTGGTCTCGTCGGCGGCGCGCTGGTCGTCCTTGTCCCCGGCGGTGCGCGGGTGGATCTCGACCACCGCGTCGGTGCGGTCCCCGGCACTGATCCGGGCGACACCGACCTCGACGTGGATGTTCGCGGTGATGGGTCCCTTGGTGTCGTAAGAAGGCATGACTGTCCCGTCCTCGTGAGTCTGGTGATCGCCCCCGCTCCGGGGACGTGAAGATTTGACGCGAGAGTGGTCGGCCTCTCGCACGCCGAAAAGGTGCTCCGGTGGGGCTAGCTCACCCAGCCCGTGAAGCTCTTCCTGCCACCGCCCCGCTGGGGCGCCGGCGCGTCACCCTGCCGTCCGCCGCCGGGCTCGAGCGCTCCCGAAACGGCCCTGACGAGCCAGGCGTTGAGCGACAGCCCCTCCCGCGCGGCCGCCTGCTCGGCACGTGCCTTGACGTGGCCGGGGAGTCGGAGGTTGATGCGTGCGGTACTGCTGTCCTCTCCTTCCGGCGCGATCGGCACGGCGGGCAGGGCATGCGCTTCCTCGTAGCCCTGTACTACGAAGGGCTCGTCCTTCGGCGGCGCCGTCACGACGAACTCGGGCTCCAGCCCGCGCAGCCGTACGTCCACCGAGCCCGGAGCGAGCTCCCGGGTGACCTCGCCCATGGCATCCGACAGGGCGTTCAGGAGGGTGAGTCTGGCTGCCGACTCTAGCGGTGCGGTGATGCGCTCGGCGAGAGCGCGGGCGTCGTCGCCACCCGCTTCGGCGGCCACCGCGAGCTCGTGCCGAAGACTGGCGACATAGGGCGTGAGGTCCATGTCCCACAGCATGACACACATATGGCGCCATGGCGAGCCAATCTGGCGCCACTCGTGCCACCACTTATAAAACCGCAGGTCAGGCGCGGTGCCATCGGCGCGCCATCCTGAGCCACATGGCGCCATCACCCCCGGGCCGCGCCACTCCGGCACCACGCGGCGCCACATGCGGGCCTCGCGGCGCAGCCCGCCCGTCCGTCCGTCCGTCCCGGCGACAGGACAAAGCCCCCGACGCCTCCCGAAAACGGTTCAGGTACGTCGAGGGCTCGCCCCGCACGATCGGCAGGACACCGCCTAAGGCCACAACTCCAACAGAGCGTCCAGGGTGAGCTTCCACATCGGCTCGGCACCCGTCCCGAACGCGGCGGCGAGCGCGTACCCGAAGGCCGCGTCGTCGGCGCCCGGTTCGCCCTTCCACTCGACGGACACCCGGCCGTCCCCGCTCGACGAGAAGACCCCGAGGAGCGCCCCGTCCCGGAGCAGCCTGCTCCCGTCGAGCGAGTCGGGGACCAACCGGTACGCGCCGACGTCCACCCGGTAGGACTTCCGCGTCAGGAACCCCTTGGCGGGCCGCAACGGCACCTCCGCCCCACCGACGGTCATCGACAGGCGCTCCGGGTCCCGCGTCCCGATCGGCACGTGGCTCTCCACCGCCGTACCCGCGGCCCGCCTCACCTCGGCCCGCGCGATCCCCTCCCCGTCCACGACGAGAGTCCCGCCCTCGTGGTCGAGTTCGACATCGACCACACCGAACAGCGGGTCCTGGGCGGCTACGTACGAGAAGGGGCTCGGCGTGCTCATCGGGCGGCGGGCCAGGGGACCTCGGTCTCGACGGGCGCGGGGTAGTCGACGCCGGGGGCGCTGAACCCGTACAGCTGCCGGACGCTGTCACGGAACCACTCCAGGTCGGCGAGGTCCGTGATGGTCTCGGTGGTGGCGGCCTGCCAGCGGTCCGCGACCGCCTCCTGCACCTCGGGTGCGAGCTCCCACGTGTCGAGCCGGACCCGGCCCTCGTCGTCCGTCACGAGCGGCTGCACGCCGGTGAGCTGGTCCCACAGCTCCGCCAGCTGGTCGACCGGGGAGACCATGCGGTCCCCGAGGACGCCGCGCAGCAGCCCCGTGTACAGGGCGATGCCGGGAATGGCCGTGGACGACTGGGTGACGGCGGCTCCGTTGACCGAGGTCACCGCGCGCCCCCCGCAGAGGTCGCGCAGTCGGGCGTCGAGCTCCCGGGCGGTCTGCTCCAGGTGGGCCTTGGCGGCGCCGATGGTGCCTTCCCGGTAGATGTCGGCCGTCAGCGGAGAGCCGATGTACGAGAGGGCCGCCGTGCTGAAGCCGTCGGCGAGCAGGCCGCGGTCGGCCAGGTGGGACACCCACCGGGCCCAGTCCGTGCCGCCCATCACGGCGATCGTCTGCGCGATCTCGTCCTCGTCGGCCGGCTCGGTCGACACCTCACGGACGTCCGGCTGCCCGTCCTCGTCGAAGACGAGGGTCCTGGTGCGGGCCGTCGCGCCGATCGGCTTGAGGGACGAGGAGAAGGTTGTCCCCGTCTCGGGGTCGGTGCGCCGGGGGGCCGCCACGGAGTAGATCAGGTGGTCGAGCCGGCCGAAGCGCCGCTTCACCAGGTCGGCCACCTGCTCCTTCATCTCGTCGGAGAAGGCGTCGCCGTTGAGGAAGTGCATCTCCCGCCCGGCGTCCTCGGCGAGTTCGGCGGTCGCGGCGGTGCGGTACCACCCCGCGGTGCCGGTGCGGCGCTCGGTCGGCGCCTTCTCGAAGGAGACACCGATGCCGCGGATCCCCGCGCGGGCGAGCCCGGCGACGGTGGCGGCCAGTCCGTAACCGGAGGAGGACCCGATGATCAGAGCCACGGGCGCGTCATCATCAAGGGCAGCCGCGGGCCGGGCGGCGACCGCCTGCCACATGTCGTTCACCAGACGGGCGCAGCCGGCAGGGTGCGAGTCCAGGAAGAGGAAACCCCGGTTGCGAGGGGTGATGACGCGTTCGCTCATGAAACAGTCCTTGACGTGACGGCGGGCATGGTCTCAGGGCAGTGCAAAAGTGTACCGAAGGCACGGTCCGCGTAGATCAAAGGAGTTGCCGGTCCGCCGCGTTGAGCGTCCTCCACCGCTCCGAGCAGCAGGAAGCAGCAGGCAGTGGTCACCGCCCCGGACCGCCTGCGTGAGGTCGCCCGCGATCCGTCCGAGGCAGCCGGCCGGCCGCGGAAGCCCGTCGTCGGCACGCCGATTCGCACCGGCGAAGCGGTCCACCCCCGGGCGTTGCCGCACGCCCCGTCCGGAACGTCCCCTGCGGGCGGCAGTTACGCACGACTCCGGCCGGAACCCCCGGTCAGCAGCAGGGCGTCCTGGCACTCGATCTCGCGCCGGTACCTGCGGTACGAGAGGTCCACCCGGTCCCGCAGGCCGCGGGGTCCGGGCTCCCAGGGCAGCACCACGTCCGGGTGGAGCGCGGTCAGCCGCCGCCACGCCGGCCCGAGGAGGAGGAAGACCCGCAGGTCGTCGAAGAGCCGCCGGCAGCCCACCGTGACCCGCCAGACGGCGGTGAAGTGCAGGCCGAGCACGCTGGCCAGGACCGCGGCCTCGGTGAAGACGAAGTTCAGCACGCTGTACCAGGTGAACCAGTCGCCCGCCAGCCACGGTTGACCGGCCACGAGGAACAGCCGGTTCACGCAGGTGACCGCGTAGGCCACCATCCCGACGGCCCCCACCGCGACCCCGACGGCGATGTGGCCGCGCACCATCCGGACGATCCTGGCGCATGCGATCGCCGAGGCCCCGGAGCACACCAGGAAGAACAGGTTCCCGATCACGTAGACGCCGACGATCCGCCAGTCCCCGGTGTACTGGTTCTGCAGCGGGTCGGTGCGCAGGGACGGCGGGGTCGATGCCATCAGGGCGGCGAGCAGCCCGCTCACCGCCAATGCCGTCAGGAAGAGCCGTCCCCTCCACCACGGGACCGAGCCGGCGCGCCGCAGGGGCGTCCACAGGTAGGTCGCCAGCAGGGCCAGGCTCACCGACACACCGGTGTCCATGATGATGGAGGCGACCCCGGGCACCGTCGCGATCGGGATCCGGGCGCGGACCGCGGGGATGCCCACGAGCGCGGCGAGGGTGAAGCTGCCCAGCGCGGTCAGCAGGAGGGGGGCCTGCGGGGTCGGCCGGGAGCCGACGCGCAGCGCCACCATCTTGGCGAGCAGCGCCAGGCACAGGAATGCGGACAGTAGGGACTGGAGCCGGGTGACCATGGCGCCTCACGCCCCGCCGAAGTACCGCTGTACGTCCCGGGAGACCTTCGCCTCGGCCCGGTCGTCGACCGCGAACTCGGCGAACGCGGCGGCCAGCAGTTCGGCCTCCCGTTCGGCCGCCGAGTCGTGGACCGAGCGGAACCTGACCACGGCGCCCCCCCCCTCGGGGAGGATGCCTTCGAGCGCGGAGAGTGCCGGTTCGTCGTGCCGGTACCGCTCGCCCTCGCGCTCGCACAGGATGTGGGCGAGTTCGTGCAGCACGATGTGGTCGCGGTGGGCGCCGACGGCCAGGTCCTGGACTATCACCACGTCGTCGTCGGTCCGGCAGACCCAGACCCCCATCGGGCCGGGGACCGGCAGCCGCGCCTCGATCACCCGGATGGGCCTGCCGCGCGCCGTGCTGATCTGGTCGCACAGCTCGTGCGCGGAGGAGTACGGATCGAGCCGCAAGGAGCGGACGTAGCTGCGGCAGTCGCGCATCGTACTCAGCCGGCCGGTGGTCACGGGGTCCCTTCCATGGTGTCGAGGATCGCGATGAGCCGGTCCCGCAGCTCGGGCGTCATGCGGCCGGCGCGCAGGGCGATGTGCTGCACCTGACGGTCAGCCAGCGCGCCGAGCCCGTCGGCCGGGTCGGCCGTGGGGTGGCCGGCCGGTGCGCCGGCCGCGGCCGGGGTGGCGCCGGAGGTGAGCCAGTCGACGGTGATCTCCGGATGGCCGTCGGCGAGATGGTCGTTGACGAACCGGACGAGCGCGATCACCACGGCGATCGAGGGGTTGGTGTAGCGCCCGGACCGGAGCATGCCCAGGTAGCTGCGGGAGAGCCGGACGCCGTAGCGGCCCTCGGAACGGCTGATCAGGTCGGCGACCTCGCCGGTGCCGAACGTCTGCCACCGGCCCCTGTGGTCGCGGAAACCGGCGATCGAGAAGAGGTGGTTGATCCGGCCGGTGAGGCTCTCACCGCCGCCGTGCCCGCCCGAGGGGCCGCTGCGTTCGCCGTGGCGGCCGCCGTCCGTTCGGTTCGTGGTCATCGCCCGGACCTCGCCCCCAGGACGGACCGCGCGTGGTCGGCCACGGCCGACGCCTCCGCCGGGCCCAGGGGACCCGAGCGGGCGGCCGCCGCGTTGGCGAGGAAGTGCTCCGGCCGGGAGGTCGCCGTCAGGACGGTGGTGACCTGGGGGTGGGCGAGCACCCAGCGCAGCAGGGCCTCGGACCAGCTCGTACAGCCCAGTTCGCGCAGGAAGGCGGCGGGGGGCGGCGCTGCCAGCAACGCGCCTTCGCCGAACGGCCGCATCACGATCACGCCGATGCCGGCCTCGGCGGCGGCCGGGAGGATGTCCTCGGCCAGGGTGGGTTCCGCCGCGTTCATGTTGACCTGGACGAAGTCCACCCGGTCGGTGGCGATGACGTGGGCGAGGTCGGCCCGGGTGCCGCCCATGCCGAAGGCGTGGTCGAACTGGTAGGTGACGCCGGTGAAGCGGACCCGCCCGGCCGCCTTCTGCCGCTCCAGCCAGGCCAGGTTGGCCTGCCATCCGTTGAGGTTGTGCACCTGGAGGAGGTCGACGCAAGAGCGCGCGTATCCCGCGAGCTGGCCGGCGAAGACGGCTTCGACCGCCTCCGGTTCGGTGTCCCAGATCTTGGTGGCGACGAAGAACGACGGGTCCTCACGGAGCAGCCGCGCGAGTCGGGGTTCCGCGTCGGAGTAGACCGGGGCGGTGTCCACCAGCCGGGCGCCGACCGTGCGGGTGGCCTCGAGCAGCTCGGCCAGCCGGTCCGGGCCGGCCCGGTCGATCGTCCGCCAGGTGCCCAGTCCGAGGACCGGGAGGTCGACGCCGGCCTTGCGGGCCGGGCGCCTGGGCACGGTCGAGGTCATCGGTGATCCCTTCACTGCGAGAGGCCGGCGCACGGGGGTCGCGCCGGGTGTCAGGGCCCGAGGGGATCGTGGGCGGGGCCGGGAGGGTCCCCTCAGGCTGAGGCCGCGCCCGCGCCGGCCGGTTCCGCCTCCGGCGCGGGGCTGGTGATCTGCGTGGCGTCGAGGAGCCCGGGGAACCGGGCCTCGAGGTCGTCGCGCCGCAGGGTGATGATCCGGGTCGTGCCCCGGATCTCGGTGTGCATGACACCGGACTCGCGCAGCACCTTCAGGTGGTGCGAGAGCGTCGACTTGGCGATCGGGTAGACGAGCTGGCCGCAGGAGCGGGAGCCCTCGAGGAACATCACGCGGGCGATGTCCCGGCGAATGGGATCACTCAGCGCGTGCAGCACCCGGTCCAGGGAGACGTCGCACCGATCGGGGTGGTAGAGCGGGCTGCGCATGGGCGACCTTCTTCGTGTGGTGGGCACCAGGGCCGCGCCTTCCCGGCGAGTACCTCCAGGCCCGACAGATTCAACGTTCTACGATGATAGAAGAACCGAGTCGGCCGGTGGAGGTACAGAGGGCCTCGACGTCACGGGCTCATCCGCCGGGCACCAGCACGATCTTTCCGCCGACGCCTCCCCGCCGGGAGTGCGCCAGTGCCTCGCCGGCCCGCTCCAGCGGGTACCGGGCGACCACGGGCAGCTCGAACGGGGCGGTGCCCATCAGGTCCAGGGTGCTCGCCAGCTCCAGCGGGAGGTGCTCCAGCAAGGGGATCCCGCGTGCGCCGGCCGCCGGGTCCGGGACGATCGTGACCCGGCGGGCGGCGCCCGCGACGAGCCGGACAGCCGCCCCGGTGGACTCCGGCCCACCCGCGCAGTCGATGGAGGCGTGGAACGGCCCGTGTTCCGCGAGGCGTTCCGACAACCCTTCCCCGTACGCGACCGGGGTCGCCCCCACGGCACGGACCAGGCCGTGGCGGGCGGCCGAGGCCGTGCCGACGACCTCGCCCGCGCCCAGCAGCCGCGCGAGCTGCACCACGGCCAGGCCCACGCCGCCGGAGGCGCCGTGCACCAGCAGCCGCTCCCCGGGCCCCAGCCCCACCCGGCGCAGGGCCGAGTAGGCGGTGCCGACGGCCACCGGCAGGACGGCGGCCTGTTCGTCGGAGAACCGGTCGGGGCGCAGGGTGAGTTCGTCGGCCTCCTGGGAGGCCGCCACGGCTTCGTACTCCCGGAACGCGCCGGGCCGGCCGTGCCGGATGACGTGGTCGCCGACCCGGAAGCGGCGCACCCCGGCGCCGACCTCCACTACCTCGCCCGCCGCCTCGACGCCGAGGCAGCCGCCGGGCAGTTCCATCGGGACGTACTCACGGACCGCGCCGGAGAGGATCTTCCAGTCGACCGGGTTGACCCCGATCGCGGTGTACCGGACGACCACCTGACCGGGCCCGGCCACGGGATCGGGCACCTCCGCCGGGTACAGGACCCCGGGTTCCCCGTACTGGTCGAAGAGGACGGCGGTGCTCACGCGCTCACCTCCTGCTTGCGGAAGGCGCCGGCCGCCGCGTACACGCAGAGCGAGAGCAGGTAGGCGGCGACGGTGAACCCGGCCACGCCCCAGAAGCCCGTGACGTTGCCGAGGAGCACCCCTCCGACGGCGCCGCCGACGGTGGTACCCACGTACATCGCGGAGTTGGAGAGCGAGGAGACGGTGCCCCGGGCGGTCTCGGTCTGCGACTGCAGGATGCTCATGAAGACCGGGAAGACGCACCCGCCGGTCATCATCACCAGTGCCAGCAGCGTCAGCGCGACCGCCAGGTTCGGGGCGAGGGGGACCAGGCAGTACAGGACGGCCATGGTCAGCACGCCGGTCAGCAGGGACCGGTACAGACCCAGGCGCGCGACCAGGCGGCTGCCGAACAGGGAGCCGATCACGTTGCCCGCACCCACCGCCATCATCGCGGTGCCGACGGAGGCGACGTGCAGACCGAAGTCCTTGGTGAACCAGGACCCGAGGAAGGAGATCGCCTCGAAGTTGCCTGTCTGGAAGATGAGGTAGCCCAGCAGGTACCAGCGCAGCCGGCCGGTGCCCAGCACCGTCTTGTACACGCCGAAGACGGCCTTCGCCCCGCTCCCCGCGCCGGGCCGGCCCGGAACCGAGGGGAAGAGGCGGGCGAGCAGCAGCCACAGCGCCACCGAGAGGCCGCCGATGGCCCAGAAGGGCAGGTGCCAGGAGCCCGCGGCGAGCCAGCTGCCGAGCGGGATGCCCGCGAACTGGGCGATGGACAGCCCCGCGGTGGCGAAGCCCATCGTCCGGACGATCTCCTGGGGCTTGACCAGCACCGGGATGGACGCCCAGATCTGCGGGGAGACGAACGCGGCGCTCACACCGGCGAGGAACCGGAAGAGGATCATCGTCCAGAACCCCTGCGCGAACCCGCACAGCGCCGTCATGACGATGAACCCGGTCAGCCCGGCCAGCAGCACGCGGCGCCGGTCCCGGCCGTCCGATATCGGACCGGCGATCAGGGCGAAGACGGCGTAGCCCAGGGCGTACGCGCTCACCATCCAGCCCGCGATGTCAGGCGAGACGTCGAAGGCATCGGTCAGGGTCGGCAGCAGCGGGGCGACGAGGAAGGTGTCCGTCCCGATGACGAACATCGTGGCGAACGCGAGGAAGGCGACGGTCCGCGAGGAGCGGGCGGCCGGGGGCCGCGCGGATGTCGCGCCGGCCGTGGAGGATTCGGGTGAGGTGGTGGTCATGTCATCATCACCGCCCAGGAGCGGTTGAGTTTCCCTTCGAGCATGTGGAGTGCCTGTACCGCGATGAATCCCTCGTCGGTGGTCTCCGAGGGGGCGCCGGGTGCGCGGGAGAACCCTCCGTCGGCACTCTGGCGGTCGGCGATCCACCGGATGCAGGCCTCGGTGTCGGCCGGCAGCGCGCCCAGCATGTAGAGCCCGCCGATGGCGTGGTACGAGCCGACGAAGCTCTCCGCTCCGTCCGTCCGGTAGCGGAAGCCGCCGGTCCCGGTCTGCATGCCGCGCAGCCACCGGACCGTCTCGTCGGCGTGCGGCGGGCGCAGGCCGAGCGCGATCAGGGCGCCGATCGCACGGAAGGTCGCGAAGGTGTCGGACGGGGAGCCGGGCCGGTTGCCGTAGCCGCCGTCCGGGTTGCGGCACGCGAGCAGGTAGGCCGTCAGGTCGTCCTCCCGCTCGGGGCGGGCACCCAGGGCGACGAGGGTCAGGGTGGCGAGGTGGGAGTGCCAGGCGTCGCAGGGGAAGCCGGGCGCGTTGCCGAACCCGCCTTCCGGGCGCTGGCAGGAGCGCAGGAAGGCCACGCACGCGTCCCGGTCGAAGTCGGGGTGGTCCGCGCCTCCCAGTACGACGGCCGTCAGCACGGCGCAGTAGGTGGTGAACGCCTCGGAGGGCAGGCCGGGTTGTTCGCCGAAGCCGCCGTCCGGGTTCTGCGTGGCGAAGACACCGGTGAGCACACCGGGGGTGTTCGGCACCGGTTGGTCCAGGGCCAGCAGGTCGGACACCACGTGCAGCACCGAGAAGGTCTGTGCGGTGCGGTCGGAGCGCAGGCCGAGCGGGGACCGGTAGGGGGTGAGTCCGTAGCCCAGGCCGGAGGCGGTGGAGCGCAGCCAGCGCAGGTAGTGCTCGATGTCGATGAGCCCCTCGGACAGCCGCCCGGTGGTGACGTGTCCCAGGTCGTTGTCGAACGGGTCCGGCTCCGGACGCCCGGTCAGCGCCGGCGCGGTGCGGGGGGCGACCACCCGGTCTCCCAGGACGGCCAAGGCCAGCAGCTGGGTGCGCGCGTGCTTGCCGTGGAAGGGAACGTACGTGGTGTTGCCGACGGCGAACGCACCGGTGGTGCGCGGGGGCACCATGACGTGCCGGGCGAGGGGGACCGTCGGGTCGACGGGGGTGGAGAACCAGCTGCCCTGGCCGTGGAAGACACCACCCGCCACGGGGTCGGTGTTCCGTTCCAGCTCGGCTTCGGCCTCCTGCGCGAGGACCTTCAGGACCGGGCCGTACTCCGCGTCCGGATCGTCGAGCTCGGCGACGCTCCGCGCCGCCAGCACGAGGAGTGCGTGGTCGGCGACGAACTGCGCGGGGAACGGCGAGTCGGGGCGGCCGTGCAGGGCGGCGACGGCGTCGACGCGCACCGCCGAGTCGGCGGAGCTGCGGTCCCAGTAGCCGCCGGTGCCGACGTGCTGGTGGTGGTGGACGTGGACGAGGACCCGGCGGGCCCGGTCCGCGGCGCCGGCGCGGCCGCGCCGGTGGAGTGCCGCCCAGGCCATGGCGGCCAGGGCGGCCGGGCCGGTGCGGTGGCCGCGGAGCGTGTCCGGCACCCCGCGGGGGGTCAGCCGGTCCCAGACGGCGTCGCCGTGGACGTAGCGCTCCATCCGGTCGGCCGCCGCGTCGAGGAAGGCCGAACCGGTGCCCGGGGTGAGGGCGTCGGCGGCCAGGATGAGTACGGCGGTCTCCTCCAGCGGGCCCGACTCGTCCAGGACGATGCTCGCGGAGCGGTCGAGCCGGGCCGGCCAGTCGTGGCGCAGGACGGCCTCGACGACGCGCCGCAGGTGGCTCTCGGCTTCGGTGAGCAGGGCGTCGTCGCCGGTCAGCGTCCCGGCCCGGTGCAGCGCCCAGGCGGCGAGGGCCTGCACGGAGGGGGTGCGGACGTCGCCGATCGGGTGGGGTGCGCCGGTGACGTCGAGCAGTTCGCGGAAGCCCGGCAGGTCCGGGTCGCCGAACTCCCGGAGGGCGCCGAGCAGTTGATGAGCGAGGGCGGCGTCGTCCGGGCCGGGGAGGGTCAACAGGGCCAGGGCGGCGTCCCGCAGGGTGCGGTCGGGGGTGATCACGTCGGTGGAGTCGCGGCCGAGGACGGCCGGGATCCGGGCCCCTTCACCCAGGAGGTGTTCGCGGACGAAGGTGCGCAGAGAAGGAGGACTGGTCATGGGGTTCCTTTGGATCCGGAGCGCGTGGGTCGGGGCGCCCGCTCCCAAATTTCGTTATTCGAAGAAGTTCGAAGTATGGGCGAGCGTAGCAGAAGACGTGGTGTGACGACACGGGCAGGAAAGGGAGTTGGAGCCTGCGGCGGAGGTCAGGTGAGCGACAGGGCACGGCCGGGCCCGCCCGCGGTGGAGATCACGCCGGTGGTGAAACCGCCGGCGGGGACATCGCCGACGACGACGGAGTCGGGGGCGACGACCGCCCCGTCCCCGAGCCGGCAGGGGCCGACGATGGTCGCCCCCGCGCCGATGGCGACCCCGGCGCCGATCCGGACCGGCCCGCCCTGCCAGGGCAGGGAGCGGCGGCGCAGGTCATGACCGCTGGAGACGACCAGGACGCCGTCACCGAGGTCGGCCCCCGGCCCGATGTCGATGCCGCCGGACCCTTCGAGGATCGACCCGGCACCGATCGCGACTCGCGCACCGAGGCGTACGCCGCCGTGCGGTGACGGTCCGTCGGGGCGGCCCATCACGATCACCCCCGCACCCAGGTGCACGTCGACGCCACCGGAGAGGGCCGCGTCGACGAAGCCGCCCCCGCCCGAGGTCCAGCGGGCGGGCACGGGCATGCGTCCGGCGTCGCCGCGGGCCCGGACCCGTTCGATGATGGCGGTGAAGTCGGGCGCCTCGTCCTCCGCCACCTCGCGCCGGCGCAGCACGCGCGCCGGGCGGCCCACGACGATCACATCGGAGGGGACGTCGGCGACGACGTGCGCCCCGGCGGCGACGATCGCCCCGGGGGCGATGTCGACTCCGGGCTCCACCACGGCCCGCGCACCGATCCAGGCACCGGCCCCGATCGTGACGGGGGCGGCGCCCGGGCGTCCGATGCGGGACAGCGAGGCGATCTGACAACCGCTCGCCACGCGGACCCCGTCCAGCCGGCAGCGGAAGCCGACGAAGACCCCGCCCGCGAGGGCGGACCCGCTCACCGACGTACCGAACCGGATCCAGGTGCCGGGCCCGACGGTCGTTCCGGACGCCATCACGGTGCCGTCCTCCAAGAGCGCCGACGGCGCCAGGGAATGTTCCATGTAGCCGGAAATTAGTATCCCGCGGCCAGACTCCGCAACCGTCATCCGAGTTTCTGTCCGTTATCTCCGGCGCGTTCGCGAGGAACTGGAACAGTTCAGATTCACACCCCTTGGGGGAATGCTGAATTCCGATTCCACTTCCCAAGTGCGAACTTGACGAACCCATTGCCCTTCGTGTGGCCGCCGCCACGCCCCGCCGACCTGGGCAGTGGCTAGTATAGTGTTGCGCTGGCATGTTCGACGTTCTACGATCTTTGGACATCGCCTCCGAGCCGCGGCTGCACCCCGGCTCGAAGTGCACGAGGCAACGGGGGATCGCCGGACGGGCGATATCGTTCCGTTCCCTCTTCCTTCCGCATTTCCGGGCGGCGCCATGCGCCGCGGAATCCGAGTGGACACCGTCGAAGGGCGGATATATTCCATGCATGTATTAGTGACCGGTGGCGCCGGTTTCATCGGCGGCAATTATGTGAGAAGACTTCTCGACGGCCGGTCCGACCTCTCGGTCGACCGGGTGACCGTGCTCGACAAGCTGACGTACGCCGGCAACCTCGCCAGCCTCGCCCCGGTGGCGGACCATCCCGGACTGCGGTTCGTCGAGGGCGACATCGGTGACCCGGAGCTCGTCCCGAAGCTGCTGGGCGACGTGGACGCGCTGGTCAACTTCGCCGCGGAGACCCACGTCGACCGTTCCATCCACGACCCGGCCGAGTTCGTCCGTACCAATGTGCTCGGCACCCAGAACCTGCTGGACGCCGCACGGACCGCCGGCCTGCCGAGGTTCGTCCACATCTCCACGGACGAGGTCTACGGATCCATCGACGAGGGCGCCTGGACCGAGGAATGGCCCCTGGCCCCCAACTCGCCCTACGCGGCCGCCAAGGCGGGGGCCGACCTGCTCGCCCTGGCCTACACGCGGACCCACGGGCTGAACCTCTCCATCACACGCTGCAGCAACAACTACGGGCCGTACCAATTCCCCGAGAAGGTCATCCCGCTCTTCGTCACCACCCTCCTGCAAGGCGGATCGGTGCCGCTGTACGGCGACGGCCTCAACGTCCGCGACTGGCTCCACGTCGACGACCACTGCCGGGGTATCGACCTCGTCCTGGCCAAGGGCGAGTCCGGGGAGGTCTACAACATCGGCGGCGGCCGCGAACTGACCAACCGTCGCCTCACCGAAGTGATCCTCGACGCCTGCGGCGCCGACTGGTCCGCCGTCCGCCCGGTCGCCGACCGCAAGGGGCACGACCGCCGCTACGCCCTGGACGACTCCAAGCTGCGCGCCCTCGGCTACCGCCCGGAAGTCGCCTTCGAGGACGGCCTCACCAAGACGATCGCCTGGTACCGGGAGCGCACCGACTGGTGGCGCCCCCTCCTCTCCGCCACCCCCGCCGTCGCCACGAGCACGAGCGCCGACGCCGGCTGACGGTCCGTCCCACCTCACCCGCCCAAGGCCCGGCGCCCGTCGAACCGGCGCCCTGTGCCCAGTGCCCCGAAGGGGGAACCATGCGCGGCATCATCCTCGCCGGCGGCTCCGGCACCCGCCTGCGCCCGCTCACCAGCGTGCACTCCAAGCAGCTGCTGCCGGTCTACGACAAGCCGATGATCTACTACCCGCTGTCCGTGCTCATGCAGGCCGGGATCACCGAGATCCTGATCATCTCGGCCCCCGAGCACATCGACAGCTACCGGGCGCTCCTCGGTGACGGCGCACGCCTCGGTGTCTCGCTCACCTACACCGTGCAGCAGAAACCGAGCGGCATCGCCGAAGCCCTCGTCCTCGGCGGCCCGTTCGCCGACGGCCAGGACGTCTGCCTCATCCTCGGCGACAACATCTTCTACGGGCACCGGCTGCCCGACATGCTGCGCGCCGAAGCCGCCCGCCTCGACGGCTGCACGCTGTTCGGCTACCCGGTCAGCGACCCGGAACGGTACGGAGTGGCCACCGTCGACGAGGCGGGCACCATCCTCACCCTGGAGGAGAAGCCCACCGCCCCGCGCTCCAACCTCGCCGTCACCGGTCTGTACATGTACGACGGCGACGCGGTGCGCCGGGCCGCCGGGCTCACCCCCTCCGACCGCGGCGAGCTGGAGATCACCGACCTCAACCTCACCTACGTCCACGAGGACCGGGCCCGCCTGGTCAACCTGGGACGCGGCTCGGCCTGGTTCGACACCGGCACCCACGACAGCCTCCTGGAGGCCGCGATGTTCGTACAGGTGCTGGAGAAGCGCCAGGGCATCCGCATCTCCTGCCTGGAGGAGGTCGCCTACCGGATGGGCTACATCGACCGCGAGCAGCTGGCGCTGCTCGGCAAGGAGCTCTCCCCCTCATCCGGCTACGGACAGTACGTAATGGAGCTGGCGAGCGCCTGAGCCGCCCCCGGCCCGGATCCGGATCCCCCTCCGCCCTTCCGCCCCTCCGCTCTTCCGCCCCTCCGCCCCTCCGCCCTTCCGCCACTCCCCCACTCCGCCGTGGCCGTTGTGCTGCGGCCAGACGCTGCCTTGCCGCCGGCTCCGACCGGCCCACCGGGTTCCCGCCCGCCCGCTCGGCCGCTCGGACCGGCCCCGTACCCACCTCGAAAGGTGCCACAGATGAAGGTCCTCCACCTGCCCGCCGAGACCGGCACCGGCCACAACATGCGGGCCCTCGCGGTGGCCGCGAAGGTGCGCACGCTGTTCCCCGGAGCGGAGCAGCACGTGTACCTCGGTTCCAAGAGCGCCCTGTTCACCCCGATGTTCGAGGAGCTCGGCGTGCACGTGCACACCGCCTCCGATCAGCAGGACCACGCCAACACCTCGCAGCTCGCCCGGCGCTTCGACTGGACCTCGTACGTCACCGGCTACCTCAACCGGACCTTCATCAGCGGCGACCGGATGCTCGCCGCGGTCGCGCTGATCGGCTCGGTCCGGCCCGATGTGGTCGTCAGCGACTACAACGTCGCCGCCTGCCTGGCCGCCGAGATCTCCGGCGTCCCCTACGTCCTGGTCACCGAGCGCTACGACTTCACCCTCGGCCAGATCGACAACGCCGCGCTCCTGGAGGCCGGCTTCATCCTCGACGACCCCGATGAGGTCGACGCCATCCGGTCCTCGCTCACCACGCTCTTCGGCTGGGTGACCCGCCGGGCCCGCGCCGTCCTCACCGACAAGCCCAGCGTTCCCGAACTCGACCGCGGAACCCCGGTGTTCGAAGCCCTCGCGGCCGGCAACGGACACGTCGTCGGCCCGATCGTGCGCGACGAGTGCGCCGCCGACCCGGCTCCCCGCGCCGCGATCGACGCCCGTTTCGGTCTGCACGGCGCCGAGTACGCCATCGTCGGCTTCGGCGGCACCACCATGTTCACCGAGAACAAGGAGCGGCTGCTCGCCGAGTACCTGACCGCCTTCGAGAAGCTGCGCACCGACCACCCGAACGCCCGGCTCGTCGTGATCGGCCGCCAGACGTTCACCGAGGAGGTCGACGGGGTCGTCCTCGTCGACTACGTCTCCGACTGGCACTCCCTGGTCAAGCACGCCAAGGTCATCCTCTCGCCCCCCGGCTGGCTCTCGGTCACCGAGCTCGCCGTGATGGACGCTCCGGTCGCCTACGTGCTCAGCGGACGGGACGAGTACCACGAGCGGGAGGCCATGACCCGGCTCGACCACCTCGGATACGCCACGGCCACCGAGCCCGACGCCGACACCCTGCTCGCCATCCTGCGCACCGCCTTCGACGAACCGGAGGCCTTCCGCGGCCGGGCCGCGGAGGCGTCCCGGGCCATCGCGCCGACGGGCAACGGGGCCGAGGCGGCCGCGAAGCTGATCGGCCAGGTGGTGGCCGAGGCCTCCGCCGGCCGGGAGCCCGCCCAAGCGGCCTGACCGCCGCCCGGCCCGGCCGCACGTACCACCACCCCACCCCCACGCCACGAGACCGTCACCGACCCCAAGGGTGTTTCGATTGTCCGCGTACCCCGAATTTGCCGAGCCCCCCGCGCTGCCGTCGGCGACCCGCATGATGCTGCGCAACGAAGGCTCCACGACCGTGCTGCTGCAATCACTCATGGACTCCCCGCTCTCCGCCGAGGTACTGCCCGGCCCCGACCCGGCCGCTCTGCCGGCCTCCGGTCACCTGACCGACGTCTTCGGCGCCGGCCCCCACCCGGACCTGCTGATCCGTCGCTCCCGCCTGCGCGACCGCACGGGCGCCGTGGTCAGCGAGAACCTGATCACCTTCCGCCGGGCCGACGCGGCCCACGTGATACCCCGGGGCGACACCCCCTTCGGCCTGCACACGCGCAGCCTGGGCCTGTACGAACGCCGCCGGATCCTCGCCACCGGCCTCACCGCCGAACGCTTCGGCCTGTTTCCCGCCGGCGCGCCCGGCCGCGCCTACGAGATCGCCTTCTCCAACCACGCCACGGTCCTCGTGCACGAGGTCTTCAACCCCCGCTTCGTGCCCACCACGACCGAGGCCGGCACCCGGCCGCCCGCCGGGCTCCCCGACCACCAGCCCCGCTGGCCCGACCCCCGGGAAACGGCCCGCGTCCGACGGATCCTCACCCACGCCGACCCGCTCGTCCCGATGCAGGAAGCCCGCGCCCTGCGCACCGAACTCGCCGGCCCGTCCTTCCTCCTCCAGGGCGGCGACTGCGCCGAAACCTTCGCCGACAACACCCCGCTCTCCGTACGCAACCGTGTCGACCTGCTGCGCGCCATGTCCGAGCGGATCTCCGAGGGCTCGGGGGCCCGGGTCGTCACCGTCGGGCGGATCGCCGGCCAGTACGCCAAGCCGCGCTCGTCAGCCGTCGAACGACGCGGCGACACCTCCGCCCCCTCCTACCTCGGTGACGCCGTCAACGCCGCCGCCTTCACCGCGGCCGGCCGTGTCCCCGACCCGAAGAACCTGCTGCGCGCCTACCGCGAGTCGGCCAAGACCCTCTCCTTCCTGGCCGGTTCGGGGATCTACGCCTCCCACGAGGCCCTGCTCCTCGACTACGAACTCCCCCAGGTCCGCACCTCACCCGTCGACGGCGCCCGCTGGTCCCACTCCGGTCACATGCTGTGGATCGGTGAGCGCACCCGGTCGCTCAGCGGCCCGCACATCGGGTTCGCCGCCGCCATCGCCAACCCGATCGCCGTCAAGATCGGCCCCGGCTGCACTCCTGACGAACTCCTCGCCCTGCACGCGGTCCTCAACCCGGACAACGTCCCCGGCCGGCTGACCTTCGTACTGCGCATGGGCCGGGCCCTGGCCCACGAACGTGCCCGGGAACTTCTCACCGCGGCCTCCACCGTGGGCCTGGCCGACCGCTTCGTCAGCGACCCCATGCACGGCAACGGCGTCACCAGCCCGGGTGGGATCAAGACCCGCACCATGCGGGCGATCGAGGAGGAACTGTGCGGCTTCTTCGCCGCCTGCCGGGAGACCGGCACTCCTCCCGGTGGTGTCCACCTGGAGCTCTCCGGTGACGACGTCACCGAGTGCGTGGACGTGGACATCGACGACGCCTGGCTCGGGCACCGCTACCGCACCTCGTGCGACCCGCGCCTCAACCCGTCCCAGTCCCTGCGCCTGGCCGACCTGATCGCCACCCTCCTCGTCACCACCACCCCGGCCCTCAGCCTGACCGCCTGAGCGGTCGCCCGACGCCACCCCCGCCCGCCCGCCCCAGAAAGGAGCCCGCCCATGCGCGCATTCATCCTCGCCGGAGGCTCAGGCACCCGGCTCCGACCCGTCCTGTCCCCCTCCACCGGCCGCGGCCGGTGCATCCCGGAAGCGGCCCTCGCCGCATGAGCATCGCCCCGGCCCTGAGCGGGCAGCAGGCCGCCGCCGCGGCGGGCCACCGTCCGGCCCGCCGCCGTCGGCCCCTGGTCGTACTGGCCCTGTGCTGGCTGGTCGTCCTGCTCGACGGCATGGACGTCAACGTCTACGGCGCGGTGATGCCCCGGATGCTCGCCGACCCCGGACTGGGCCTCACCTCCGCCACCGCCGGGACCGTCGGCAGCTGGACCACCTTCGGCATGCTCGTCGGGGCCTTGGCCGCGGGCAACCTCACCGACTGGACCGGCCGTCGGCCGGTGCTCGTCGGCGGCACCCTGCTGTTCTCGGCCGGCTCGGCGCTGTGCGCCGCCGCCCAGGGAGTCGAGGCGTTCGGACTGGGCCGGTTCGTCACCGGTCTCGGCCTCGGCGGGGTCATGCCCGTCTGCCTGAGCATGGTGATGGAGTTCGCGCCGGGCGCCCGCGCCGCCCTGACCGCCGGCGCGCTGATGACCTCGTACCACGTCGGCGGCATGCTCGCGACCGGCCTGGGCCTCACCCTGGCGGCCGACAGCGGCTGGCGCGCGGTCTTCTGGGCCGGGGCCGTGCCCGCACTGGTGGCCGTACCGCTGCTGCTGTGGCTGCTGCCCGAGTCCCCGGCCGTCCTGCTCGCCAAGGGGCGCACGGCCGAGGCCAGGAAGCTGGCCCACCGCTACGGCCTGCGTCCCCCGCACACCACAACGGCGCCGGCGGCCGGTGCCAGGGCCCGCTGGCACACCGCCATAGCGCTGTTCCACGGCACCGGCCGCCGGGCCACTCCGCTGCTGTGGGCCGCGTCCTTCTGCGGACTGCTGCTCGTCTACGGCGTGAGCACCTGGCTGCCCCAGCTCATGCGGGCCGCCGGATACGGCCCCACGTCCTCGGTCGCCTTCCTCCTCGTCATCAACGCGGGCGGGATCGTCGGCATGCTGATCGCGGGCACCGTCGCCACCCGGTTCGGAGCCGCCCGCGTCTCGGCGCTCTGGTTCCTGCTGACCGCGGCCGGCGCCCTGCTGCTCACCCTGCGGCTGCCGCTCCCCGTCACCTACGTGATCGTCGCCGCCACCGGCATCTGGCTGTTCAGCGCCCAGGTCATGGTGTACGCCACCGTCCCCACCCTCTACCCGGCCCCACAACTCTCCGCCGCCCTGGGCTGGGCCACCGGAGTCGGCCGCCTCGGCGCAGTCCTGGGCCCCGCACTGGGCGGAGCCGTCATCGCCCACGGCGCACACCAGTGGGCCTTCATCACCTTCGCCGCAGCAGGCCTAACGGGCGCCCTGACCATCCACCTCGCAGCCAAAACCCCACACCGCGCATGACGCTCACTCACAGACCCACAGGTCAGGCGTCTTCCCTGATCGGCTCCAGGATCGCCACGCACTCCACGTAGTGCGTCATCGTTTACACGTGGATCAGAAACATGTGAACGAAAACCCCAGGTCAGCGAAATATCAGGAGCAGATCGCGCCTGAGCGACTATGCATTGCGTGCAGTAGGGGCATAACGCGCGGTCGCTTGACGCACACTCCAGTACAGCGTGAACGCACCTCCAGGTCAGACCAGAGGCACTTGGAGTCGCCGGTGAGTCATCGAACGGACCATGTCCTGGCTGACCGGCTGTTACCGGCTCAACCACCCCTACAAACGCCCCCCGAAACTACCTGGCCTTCCTCTGTCGCGCAGCGGACATCTGCTGCTACAAGCGCCCCATTCACCTCACCGCATAAGGCACGCTCTAAGACTCCGCCTGCTGATCAACCGCCGCTTCGTAGAAGGCATCCGCGAGGGCGAGGACGATCGCGTTGATGGCCGGCCCGTCGGTGAAGAAGTAGTCAGCCATCGTGTTGTGTGCATCCTGGTTGTCTGCGACTGCCTCTGTGACGGCTGCTTGGAAGTCCTGTGACTCCAGAAACTGCTTTTTAGAGTTCACCTTGGTTTGCTGGACCAGGTTCGGGTCGGCAAGCAGCCGCTGCACGAGACCCTGTACGAACTCCCTAATCTGGGAGGCAGCGAACGTTTCGGCGCCGAAGAGGTCGTTCATCCTGTCTATGACGACCTGAAGCGCGACGTACTTCGGATCCTTCTTCGCGCCCGTGCCAGCGGCGCTAATGCCCTTCAGCTGTCCGTCACCCACGAGTGAGATGTCGACCGGGATCGCCTTGTTGTGCTTGACCCCGACCAGCACCACGTCGGAGAGATCCACGTCGGCTGCCCAAGCGGACTCGGCGATGACCTTCTCCAGCAGGCGAAGGAAGATCGAGAGCATCTCCATGTAGGGATCGCCGTAGTCGACGATCTGAGACATGAAGTCATAGAGACGTACGTAGGTGGAGACGTCCTTACGGAACAGGTCGAGCACCTGGAGCGCGACCTTGTCCTCATTCTCGATCGCTCGCGCGTAGCGGCGCCGGAAGTCGTGCTGCGCCGGGCTGATCGCCGCCGAGAGCCTGTTGTTGCCCTTCCTGGTCACCCACAGCTCGGCGACCTTACGGACATCGTCCTCGGTGTAGATTCCGGCCTGGGCAAGCTTGTTGGCCAGGTGGACGACGACGTACGGATCGGTCTCAGTCTCCAGGGTCGCGTTCATGAAGTACGGCTCGAAGGCCGCCTTGATGTCCTCAGGCTTGTTGGCGAAGTCGATGACGAACGTCTTGCGCTTCTGCTCTCCACCAGCGGTGCGGTGGGTGCGGTTGAGCCGCGACAGCGTCTGCACCGCGGTGACCCCGGACAGCTTCTTGTCGATGTACATCGCCGAGAGCAGGGGCTGGTCGAAGCCGGTCTGGAACTTGTTGGCGACCAGCATGATCTTGTACGTGTCGCCCTTGAACGCAGCCGCCAGATCAGCCCCGGCGCCGGGGTTCATATTGGCCTCGGTGAACTGGTCGTCCTGCGACGGCTGCGGACCCCAGTCGCTGTGCCAGGTCTCGCCCTCGGGCATCGTCACCCCGCCCGAAAAGGCGACCAAGGTGCGGTAGTTATACGCGGCGTCCTCGGCGCGGCGCTTGGCGATGTAGGCATCTATCGCCAGCTTGTATTTCACCGCGGACTTGCGCGAGTCGGTCACCACCATCGCCTTCGCCTTGCCTTCGAGGAGGTAGGCGACGTTGGCGTGGAAGTGCTCGACGATGATCTGCACCTTCTGGCTGACGTTCGTCGGGTGGAGCTGAACCCACCTCATCAGCCCCTTGCGGGCGGCGGCCTCCTCGACCTCTCCCCCATCACCGCTCTCGGCCCTGCCGGCGATCTTCAGCGCGGTGTCGTAGGACTGATAGCCCTTGAGCACGTCGAGGATGTAGCCCTCCTCGATCGCCTGCTTCATCGAGTACAGCTGGAATGCGCACGGCTTCCCGTCAGGCCCCTTACGGCCGAACAGTTCGAGGGTCTTGCTCTTCGGCGTCGCGGTGAAGGCGAAGTAAGAGATGTTCTCCGACTCGGCCCGCTCGGTCATCTCCGAGGCCAGCACCGACTCCACATCGACCTCGCCGCCCTCCTCGATCTCCTTGACCTCCTCAGCGGTCAGCACCTGCTTCAGCTTCGAGGAGATCTGACCCGACTGGGAGGAGTGTGCCTCATCAGCAATGACGGCGAACTGCTTGCCCTTCAGGCCAGCGTCGGTCCTGATCTCGTCCAGCGCATGCGGGAAGGTCTGCACCGTCACCGCGATGATTAGCTCACCGTTCTTCAACGCCTGCGCCAGCAGACCAGACTTCGACTTCGCGCCGGCCTTGCGGACGTCCTCGGGGCTGATAGTTGCGACGATCTTGCCGGTGCCGTCAATCTGCCGGATCGCATCCTGCAGCTGAGAGTCGAGCACGGTGCGGTCCACGACTACGATGACCGAGTCGAACACCTTCCGATCATCGACATGCAGTCGCGCCAGCCGGTGGGCCGTCCAGGCGATGGTGTTCGTCTTCCCCGACCCGGCCGAGTGCTCAATTAGGTACCGCTGCCCAACGCCCTCCTCCTTCACCGCCTCGACGATGCTCGTGACGGCCTCCCACTGGTGGAACCGCGGGAAGAGCATGCTCGTACGCCGCACCGACGTGCCGGTGGTGACGTCCCACTCTTCCTTGGTCTGCACGATCATCAGCCGCCCGACGATGTCCAGCCAGGCATGCTTCTCCCAGACGCGTTCCCAGAGGTACGCCGTCGAGGACCGTCCCTCCGTGCCGGACGGGTTGCCGGCACCGCTGTCGAAGCCGATGTTGAACGGCAAGAAGTGGGTCTTCTCCCCCTCTAGCCTCGTGGTCATTGCTGCCAGGTCGTTCGAGACCGCGAAGTGCACCAACGCGCGGTGGCCAAACGACAGCAACGGCTCCGGCCGCCCGTTCGTCAACGGATTGCGATCCTGCTTGTACTGGTTGATCGCCTCGTCCAGCGACTGGGTGAAGTCGGTCTTCAGCTCTACGGTGGCCACCGGGAGCCCGTTGACGAAGAACACCAAGTCGAACCTGCGCTGGTCGGCGGACGAGAAGTACACCTGCCGCACTACCCGCACCCGCATCGCCTCGTAGTGCCCGGCCGTCGTGTCGTTGAGCGACGTCTCCGGACGGAACTGCGCCATCTTCAACCGACCACCGCCGATGTACTGCACCCCGTTGCGCAGGATGTTGAGCGTCCCACCGCCATGTTCCAACGGCCGGTCGAGCGCCGTGATCAGCACGTCGAGGAACTTCGCCTGCGACCCCGCCGCCTTCAGCGCCTTCTCGTAGGCTGCCTTCTGCGTCGCCTCCAGCCATGCGAACAGATCTGACGGGAACAGCGCCCGCTCTTGGTCGTACTCGCCACCATCGCGGTCGTTCTTCGAGTACAGCCAGCCGTGATCCCGCAGGTACTCGCAGATCTCCTTCTCGAAGACCGCCTCGTTATGGTCGGCCATCACGCCACCTTTCGGACGTCGATCTGCCCCGTTACCGCCGCCGTGATCAGTGCCGTCCGGCGCTCTTGCGAAATCTCGATGAAACTCTCCGTTTCAGCGATCAACCTGTCGATTCTTGCAGTCTGCTCGCCCAAATATGCACTGATGCGGCGCTGCTCATCGATATCTGTTGGGGCAGAGACCCTCAGTGCCATTAGGGCGCCTGCGGTCAACTTCGGCTGTGCCGAGCCAGACACGAAAGGGCTCACATCGAGCGCCTCCAGCCGACTCGCCCAGAAGTCGACGTCACCAGCGATCGGGCGAAGCACATGAGCATGGTTGTTGACCCAGTAGCGCCCCTTAGCCGAGAAGGAAATCGGCGTTGAGCGTGCCAACAAATTCGCGCCGTCCTCTGAGACAAGAACTAGAGGTTCATCGAACAGGAAGTTGTCGACATGGTCGATTACCCCTGATGCGCCATAGTAGTCGAATTCGCCTTGCCTCGTTCCCCGTTCTTCCGAACTCAACGGGACACGGAAACCATCCAAACTGACGAGCCAATGACGAACAGCGCGCAGTGCCCAATGCGCGGGCATCAGACCAATCGTAGGTTCCCCGGACTCGACCAATTCAACGCCATCATCCACTCCACGTGTCACTACGGTGAGGCACACTGCTCGCCGCCGCTCGCGGAGCATCTCGATCAAGCGCTGCTGTTCCTCGATGAGCGTGTCGATGCGGGCCGTCTCCCGATCGAGGTAGTCAGCAATGGCATGCTGCGTTTCGACATCCGGAAGATTGATCCGCATATCCAGGAAGTCACCCTGACTGATGTTCTGCATTGAGGAACTCGTTCCAACGCAGACAGCCTCCACCTGGTTTCGGTAAGCCTGAGTCTTTGTCCACCAACCGATAAATCGCGGGTCAGCACCACAAAGGGTCACCGCCCACAATCGGTCTGGAAGGTATAGATTTGGGTGGCTCTGAAGCACCACGGCAGCAACACCCAGGTGCTGCTTTGTGTTCATCCTGCTCACGACCAGCGAGCCCACTTGAACCGCGCACGACACCCGATCCAGGTCATAGCTATCGACCTGTTTGTTCTCTTCCGCCCTGAAGACTCCACCGTAAACTGCGCTCGTTTTGAGTACACCCAGCTCATCACCTTGAGCCGGCCAGGGGGCACCATTCACGCTGGTCCCGCTTTGAACAGAACTGACGATTCGCTTGAGTGGGATATTTTGCCAGGTCACCCGACTCATTTTTCAACCTCTCGCAGCAATTCAATGATCTTGGCGATCTGCTTCTCCAGATCAGCGTCGATCTCGGCGAGCGGGCGGGGCGGGACGTACTTGAAGAAGTGGCGGGCGAAGGGAATCTCGTAACCGGTTTTGATCTTGCTCCAGTCGATCCAGGCGTCGGGCACATGGGGCTTCACCTCGGCATCGAAGTACGCCTGGACGACCTCTTGCTCCCCCGCTGCTCCAGCCGTCGAGCTGCCGTAGGTGAAGGGCACGTTTTCGGTGTCGCGCTTTTTCGAGTCAGCCTTCGGGTTGCCCTTGCGGTCGACGACCGGCCTACCGCCTTCGTCCAACTGCGGGCGTTCTACGCTGATGCTCCAGTAGCCGAACGCCTCGTTGCGCAGCACCTTGGAAAGGTCGGGATCGGCGCCCTCGAAGTCGGCGTACAACTGCACGATCTTTGCGCGGTCATCGTTGCTGATCTCGCGGTTCTTCGACCCGAGACTCTTGCGCATCTTGGTCCAGAACGACGTGGCGTCGATGAGTTGGACCTTGCCCTGGCGGTCGGGGCGCTTGCTGTTGTCGAGGATCCAGATGCAGGTGGGGATGCCGGTGTTGAAGAACATATTGGTCGGCAACGCAACGATCGCCTCCACCAGGTCCTTCTCCAGCAGCCACCTGCGGATGTTGGAGGGGCCGGTCTCGGCGGCGCCGTTGAACAGCGGCGCGCTGTTCATGATGATGCCGACACGGCCACCGCCGTCCTCGGGTGCGCGCATCTTGTGGGTCAGATGGAGCAGGAAGAGCATCTGCCCGTCCGAGATCGCTGGGAGGCCCGGCGCAAAGCGACCGTAGGGGCCAGCAGAGTCGCGCTCCTTTTTGACTGCCTTGGCGTACTGCTTCCAGTCCACCCCGTAGGGTGGGTTGGACATGCAATAGTCGAACTGGCGGCCCTTGAAGGCGTCGTCGGTGAGCGTGTTACCGAAGGCGATGTTGGTCGCGTCGTGGCCCTTGGCAATCAGGTCGGACTTGCAAATTGCGTACGACTGAGGGTTGTACTCCTGACCGTACAGGCTCAGCTTCGCATCGGGGTTCTGGGTGAGCAGGTGCTCCTCTGCCAAGGAGAGCATACCGCCGGTGCCGGCGGTGGGGTCGTACAACGACCGGATGATGCCGCCCTCGGAGAGGTCGGCATCCTTCTCCGCGAACAGCAGGTCGACCAAAAGCCGGATCGCGTCGCGCGGCGTGTAGTGGTCTCCGGAAGTCTCGTTTGCGGCCTCGTTGAACTTGCGGATGACGTACTCGAACGCATCCCCCATGTCCGCGTTGGACACCACGCCGGGATGCAGGTCGACAGCGCCGAAGGACTTGACGATCTCGCGCAAGAGCCCGGCCTTCTCCAAGGCCAGGATCTCCTTCTTGAAGTCGAAGTACTCGAACACGTCCACGTCGGCGGAGAACCGGTCGATGTAGTCAGCTAGGTTGTCCGCCAGCCCGTCCGCGTCGGCCAGGAGGTTCGCGAACTCGTAGTTGGAGGTGTTGTAGAAGGTCCGCCCCGTGGCCTTCTTGACCTCGACCTTGAGCCGGTTCGGGTTCTCGTAGCTCGCAGCCAGCTCCCGTACCGCCGCGCGGTCCGGCTCAAGTACGCAATCAAGCCGTCTCAGGATCGTAAACGGAAGAATCACCGTCCCGTACTGGTTGGGGCGATAGGGGCCCCGAAGCTGGTCAGCGATTGACCAGATGAAGCTACCGAGCGTGCTCACAAGGTTCCTCACGAGAATCGTCTAGCAGTAACGATCACTTTGCCAGAGGCAGCAGCCAGCGTCCCAAGGTTCAGCTATGGGACTCCGTCGACGTGCTCTTGCCGATCGGCCCGGGTGCCTGCACGAGCTGCCACAACGAAATCTCGGCAAGGCGTTGGAAGATGGCGAAACAAACCAGGTGCGGCGGACTCCCACTACGGCGAGATGGGGATGCGCAGGCCGGGTGCCGAAGTACCCCTGGGCGAGCGACTGCTTCTGAGCTTGTACTGGGCAGTGTCCCACCTCCTGCAGGAGGACTCCGGCCCACCGTCACCTGCGGGATTCGTCACCTGACACCACATCAGAACGAGCGTCACGGGCGTCATCTCAGCGTCGAGATATCGCCCGTGACGCCCACAATGCACATGACACAGTCCGGGAAACCTACAGGTCAGGCGCTCTTCGCGATCGGCTCCAGGATCGCGACGCACTCCACGTGGTGCGTCATCGGGAAGAGGTCGAAGACGCGGAGGGTGCGGACTCGGTAGCCGGCTTCCTTGAAGTAACCCAGGTCTCGGGCCAGGGCTGCCGGGTCGCACGCCACGTACGCGACGCGGCGGGCCGAGAGGCCCGCGATGTGGCGGACCGTCTGCTTGCCCGCGCCCGCGCGGGGCGGGTCCAGGACGACCAGGTCGCACTCGGTGATCCCGGTCTTCGGGAGGATCTGCTCGACCTTGCCCTGCTCCACGCGGACCCGCGGGAAGTCCGCCAGGTTGTGCCGGGCGTCCTCGACCGCGCGCTTCGTCGACTCGATGGCGAGCACCGCGCCCGTCTCGCCGAGGCGCTCCGCCAGCGCGCCCGCGAAGATGCCGACGCCGCAGTACAGGTCGAGCGCCATCTCGCCCTTGCGCGGCATCAGGCCCTGCATGACGGCCTTGATCAGGGTGTCGGCGGCCTGCGGGTGGACCTGCCAGAAGCCGCCCATGCCCACGCGGTACGTACGGCCGTCTGCGCGCTCCCGTACGAAGGGGCGGCCGTGGACGCGGTGCACGCCGCCGTCCTTCTCCTCGACGCGCAGGACCGAGACCGGCTTGTCCAGCTCCACGAGCGGGAGGCGGCCGCCGGGGCGCGGGGTCAGGACGACCTGGCGGTCCTGGGAGCCGGTCGCGGCGATCGCCTCGACCGTGGCCATCTGCGGCCAGTCCTGCTGCTCGATGCCGAGCTCCGAGACACCCGGGGCGGCGATCATGCAGTGGTCGATCAGTTCGATGTCGTGCGAGCGGTGCTTGCGCAGGCCCGCGTTGCCGTCCTCGTCGATCGCGAACTGCACGCGGGTGCGCCACTGCGGCACCTGACCGGCCGGCAGCTTGTCGCCCTCGGCGGGCATCACGGTGCCGTCCCAGCCGGCTTCCTCCGGGGTGAGCCCGGCGAGCCGCTTCAGCTGCTCGGCGACGACCTCGCCCTTGAGCCGGCGCTGCGCGCCCGGCTTGGCGTGCTGCCAGTCGCAGCCGCCGCACTTGCCGGGGCCGGCGTACGGACAGGGGGCCTCGACGCGGTCCTTGGAGGCGTCGAGCACGGTGATCGCGTCGGCGCGCAGGTAGCGGGAGTCGACGTCGCCCTCGGTGACCTTGGCGACGACCTTCTCGCCGGGCAGGGTGTGGCGGACGAACAGGACACGACCGTCCTCGGTGCGGGCGATGCAGTGCCCACCGTGCGCGACGGGGCCGACCTCGACCTCGTACTCCTCCCCCACCAGTGACTGCTTCTCGTTCTGCTCGGCGCTCGTCATGGTGGGAAGACTCCAAAAACCTGAAACGGGGAACGGCCGGACGACCGACCCACCAGTTTACGTGGATCTCGTCCGGCCGTTCACCAACCGGTCACCCGGCTCAGCGCTTCGAGGTGGGCTCCTTCGGTGGTCGCGGGGTGTCCACCGGGCCGCGGCGCACGGCGCCCGGGGCGTTCCAGTCCTGACGCTTCTTCGCCCGCTTCTTGGCGAGCTCCGAGGACTCCAGCTGGTAGGGCACCGAGGTGACCATCACACCGGGCGTGAAGAGCAGCCGGCCCTTGAGGCGCAGCGCGCTCTGGTTGTGCAGCAGGTGCTCGTACCAGCGCCCGACGACGTACTCCGGGATGTAGACGCTGACGGCGTCGCGCGGGTTCTCGCTGCGCAGGCCCTTCACGTACTCGACCACCGGGCGGGTGATCTCGCGGTACGGCGAGTCGAGGATCTTGAGCGGGACGTTGATCCCGCGCCGGTCCCACTCGTCGCGCAGCGCCTTGGTCTCGGCCGGGTCCACGCTGATGCTGAGCGCTTCCAGGGTGTCCGAGCGGGTCAGCTTGGCGAAGGCCAGGGCCCGCAGCGTGGGCTTGTGGACCTTGGAGACCAGGACGATGGAGTGGACCCGGGAGGGCCGCACGCTGTCGTCGCTGGGGCCCTCGGCGGCCGCGATCTCGGCGGAGACGCGGTCGTAGTGCTTGCGGATCGCGCTCATGGTGCCGTAGAAGATCAGCATGCCGAGCAGGGCCACCCAGGCACCGTGGGTGAACTTGGTGGCGAGGACGATGACCAGCACCATGCCGGTGAAGAAGGCGCCGAAGGCGTTGATCGCCCGGGAGCGGTGCATCCGGCGGCGGGCTGCGACCTCGCGCTCCGTCTTCAGGTGACGGTTCCAGTGCCGGACCATGCCGATCTGGCTCAGCGTGAAGGAGACGAACACGCCGACGATGTAGAGCTGGATCAGCTTGGTCGAGTCCGCGTCGTAGATCCAGACGAGCAGGATGGCCGCGCCGGCGAGGAGCACGATGCCGTTGGAGAAGGCGAGCCGGTCGCCCCGGGTGTGCAGCTGGCGCGGCAGGTAGCGGTCCTGCGCGAGGATCGAACCGAGCAGCGGGAAGCCGTTGTACGCGGTGTTCGCCGCCAGGAAGAGCACCAGCGCGGTGGCCGCGGCCAGCAGGATGAAGAGGAAGCTGCCGTCACCGAAGACGGCCTCGGCCACCTGCGAGATCACCGGGTTCTGGATGTATTCGGGGCCGACCGGGACGCCGTTCGCCAGCAGGTCCTCGGCGGGGTTCTCGGCCATCCTCACGTCGCTGGCCATGGCCAGGCCGATGATCCCGCAGAACATGGTGACCGCCAGGCCGCCCATGTAGGCGAGGGTGGACGCGGCGTTCTTGCTCTTCGGCTTGCGGAAGGCGGGTACGCCGTTGCTGATGGCCTCGACGCCGGTCAGGGCCGCACAGCCGGATGAGAAGGCCCTCAGCAGCAGGAAGACCATCGCGAAGCCGGCCAGCCCCTGTTGCTCGGGTTTGATCTCGAGGTCGGCGGTCGGCGCCGTCAGGGTCTCGCCGAGGACGATGCCCTTCCAGGCACCCCAGCCGATCATGACGAATACGGCGGCGACGAAGACGTAGGTCGGGATCGCGAAGAGCTTGCCGGATTCCTTCACACCGCGCAGGTTCATCAGCGTGAGCAGAAGGATCATGACGGTCGCCGAGAGCACCTTGTGCTCGATGACGAAATGCACCGCGGATCCGAGGTTCTCGACTCCGGAGGAGATCGAGACGGCGACGGTCAGGACGTAGTCGACGAGCAGGGCGCTCGCGACGGTGAGACCGGCCCTGGGTCCGAGGTTGGTGTTGGCCACCTCGTAGTCGCCACCACCGCTCGGGTAGGCGTGGACGTTCTGCCGGTAGGACGCGACGACCGTGAACATCAGCACGACGACCGCGAGCGCGATCCACGGGCTGTACTGGTACGCCGACACGCCCGCGATCGACAGGACCAGCAGGACCTCGCCAGGGGCATATGCCACGGAGGAGAGCGGGTCGGAGGCGAAGACGGGAAGGGCGATCCGCTTGGGCAGGAGGGTTTCTCCGAGGCGGTCGCTGCGTAGCGCCCGGCCGATCAGGATCCGTTTGGGCACGTCGGTCAGTTTGGACACGCAGAGGATCGTAAGCGTTCGAAATCAGCCTGACGAACCCGCACCCCGCCCGTACGGCATTGCGCCGCCTATACGCAGTGCATACGTCGTCCCTACGTCGCCCAAACGCCCGAGGGACCGCGGGACCGCGACCGAAGAGGTCCCATCGGTGACCACCCGTGTGTAGCTTGGGCCATGGTCTGAGACCCTGTTAAACCAGAGCATGCAATGAGGCTGGAAACCAGCGAGTCGCTGACAGCCGGAAGGACGGCCGTGCACATCGTCATTATGGGCTGCGGAAGAGTGGGCTCCGCCCTCGCGCAAACCCTGGAACAGCAGGGACACACGGTCGCCGTCGTCGACCAGGACCCCACCGCATTCCGCCGGCTCGGCGCCGGATTCGGCGGCCGCCGCGTCACCGGGGTCGGCTTCGACCAGGACACCCTGAGGGAGGCGGGAATCGAGGACGCGGGCGCCTTCGCCGCCGTCAGCAGTGGTGACAATTCCAACATCATCGCTGCCCGCGTGGCCCGGGAGATGTTCGGCGTCGAGAACGTCGCCGCCCGCATCTACGACCCCAAGCGCGCCGAGGTCTACCAGCGCCTCGGCATCCCCACCGTCGCCACCGTGCGGTGGACCGCGGACCAGATGCTGCGCCGGCTGCTGCCGTCGGGCGCCGAGCCGCTGTGGCGCGACCCGAGCGGCGGCGTGCAGCTCGCCGAGGTGCACACCTCCGCCGCCTGGATCGGGCACAAGGTCAGCAAGCTCCAGGAGGAGACCGGCGTCCGCGTCGCCTTCCTCACCCGCTTGGGCGAGGCCATGCTGCCCACGTCGGCGACCGTCCTCCAGGAGGGCGACCTCGTCCACGTGATGATGCGTACGGACGAGATCGACAAGGTCGAGGCGGCGTTCGCCGAAGGGCCTGAGGAGGCACACGCATGAGGGTCGCGATCGCCGGGGCGGGCGCGGTGGGTCGCTCCATCGCGGGTGAACTGCTGGAGAACGGCCACGAGGTGCTCCTGGTCGACAAGGCGCCGACCGCCATCTCG
The DNA here is from genome assembly GCF_040651555.1 of Streptomyces sp. NPDC048424. Taxonomy (NCBI): domain Bacteria; kingdom Bacillati; phylum Actinomycetota; class Actinomycetes; order Kitasatosporales; family Streptomycetaceae; genus Streptomyces; species Streptomyces sp. NPDC048424. The sequence continues at coordinate 83,115 of NZ_JBEZKE010000012.1, forward strand.
GTGGAGCGGGTGCCGCAGGCCGAGTGGCTGCTGGCCGACGCCTGCGAGATCACCTCGCTCGACGAGGCCGCGCTCCAGCGCTGCAACGTGGTCATCGCGGCGACCGGCGACGACAAGGTCAACCTCGTCGTCTCGCTGCTCGCCAAGACCGAGTACGGGGTGCCGCGCGTGGTGGCCCGTGTGAACAACCCGAAGAACGAGTGGCTCTTCAACGAGTCCTGGGGCGTCGACGTCGCCGTCTCCACGCCGCGCCTGATGTCGGCCCTGGTCGAGGAGGCCGTCAGCGTCGGCGACCTGGTACGGCTGCTGCGCTTCAGCCACGGCGACGCCAACCTCGTCGAGCTGACCCTGCCGGCCGACTCCTCGGTCGCGGGCACCCAGATCAGCGAGATCACCTGGCCGGAGGACACCTCGCTGGTCACGATCATCCGCGGCAACCGGGTCCTCACCCCGCACGGCGAGGAGACCCTGGAGCCGGGCGACGAGCTCCTCTTCGTGGCCGCCCAGGCCCGCGAGGAACAGCTGGAGGACCTCCTCCAGGCCCGCAACTAGGAGCCCTGCGGGCACGCTCGCACGACGAAGGGGGCGGAGCGACCAACTGGTCGCTCCGCCCCCTTCACGTCCGTCCGGCTCAGGACCCCTGCTTCTCCGCAGCGGCCTCCTTCGCCTCCCACTCCGCGATCACGTCGATCGGCGGCGGCGCCTTCGCCAGGAAGACCCAGGTGAAGTACACGGCGAGCACCATCGGCGGCAGCTTCAGCGCGATCAGCACCCAGCCCAGCTGCGTCGCGTCACCCCACCAGTACAGCGGGAAGAGGATCGCGTACTTGGCGAGGAAGATCAGGCCCCAGGCCAGGCTGGCCTTGGTGTACGCCTTCTTGCGCCCGGGGTTGCGGGTGCGCCAGGACAGGTTCTCCTTGAACACCGGGCCCAGGATCACGCCCAGCAGCGGGAAGCCCACGAGCGCGGAGAGCGTGAAGGCCACCCCGAGCCCGGCTCCGTAGATCATGCCCGGCAGGTAGAAGCCCTTCGGGCTGCCCGTGAAGAGTGCGAAGGCCACGCCCACGCCCACGCCGAAGACCCCGCTGAAGGCGTGCTTCACCGTGTCCTTGCGCAGCAGCCGCACGATCACCAGGAGCACCGCGACGGCGCCCGCGGCGAAGGCGGACCACTTCAGGTCCTTGTTGATCGTGTAGATCATGACGAAGAGCAGCCCGGGGAGCATCGTCTCCACGGTGCCCCGGATGCCTCCGAAGGCGTCGAACAGCGCCGCCTGCGTCACCGCGCTCTGGTCCTCGGACGGCGTGGCGGCGGGTTCCGGGGTGGTCGGTTTGTCGAATGACGTCACCGGTCAGTGCTCCTGTCCGAGCGGTCGGAGTTCGTACTTCGGGTTGAAGAGCACCCGACGGCCATGACTCATCGAAATGCGCCCGGAGGCGATCATGCGCCGCCCCGGCTCGATTCCCACGATCGAGCGACGCCCGAGCCAGACCACGTCCAGTGCGGCGGAGCCGTCGAACAGCTCCGCTTCCAGTGCGGGGACGCCCGCCCGCGGCCGCAGGGTGACGGTACGCAGGGTTCCGGTCACCTTGACTATCTGACGGTCGTGGCAGTCGCAGATCCGCGTGCACCCCGCGGCTTCTGCGTCCTCCTGCAGCTCCGCCGAATGCAGCTCCTCCTGCGAGGTGGACAGCCGCTCGATCATCCGGCGGAACCGGCCCGCCGGCCTGGCCGGCTTCGCGGGCTTCTCGGGACGCGGTTCAGCACTCATACAAGGAAGCCTACCGGCGTGCCCACTACCTCTCGAAGCGGTATCCCATGCCCGGTTCGGTGATGAAGTGCCGGGGGTGCGAGGGGTCCGCCTCCAGCTTGCGCCGCAGTTGGGCCATGTAGACCCGCAGATAGTTGGTCTCGGTGCCGTACGACGGCCCCCAGACCTCCTGGAGCAGCTGCTTCTGGCTGACCAGCTTGCCGCCGTTGCGGACGAGCACCTCCAGCAGGTGCCACTCGGTCGGCGTCAGGCGTACGTCGCGCCCCTCGCGCACGGCCTTCTTCGCGGCCAGGTCCACCGTGAAGCCCTCGGTCTCCACGATCACCTCGTCCTCGCCGGAACCGGCCGAGGGCTCGGCGCGGCGGACGGCGGCGCGCAGCCGGGCCAGCAGCTCGTCCATGCCGAAGGGCTTGGTGACGTAGTCGTCGGCCCCCGCGTCCAGCGCCTCGACCTTCTCGTCGGAGGTGTGGCGGGCGGACAGGACGAGGATCGGCACGCGGGTCCAGCCGCGCAGCCCCTTGATCACCTCGATGCCGTCCATGTCGGGCAGCCCGAGGTCGAGGACGACCACGTCGGGGTGGCGGGCCGCCGCGAGCTCCAGTGCGCTCGCACCGTCGGCGGCGGCGTCGACCTCGTATTTGCGTGCCTTCAGATTGATCACAAGGGCTCGGACGATCTGCGGCTCGTCTTCCACCACGAGCACCCGGGTCATTGAGGTCCTGCCTTCTGTCGCGTCATCCGATCACTGCTGTGATCACGTTCCGTGGGTTCCATCGGTTCGAGCGGGCCTTGCGGCACGGGTCCCGGGGGCACCGCGCGCAGGGTGAGCACCATCGTCAGCCCTCCGCCGGGGGTGTCCTCGGCCGCCAGGGTGCCGTCCATGGCCTCGGCGAACCCGCGGGCGACCGCGAGCCCGAGGCCCACGCCGGACCCGCGCGGGGCGTCACCGTACCGCTGGAAGGGGGCGAAGATCCGGCCCTTGGCCTCCTCGGGCACCCCCGGCCCGCGGTCGACGACCCGTACCTCGACGCGGTCGCCGAGGCAGCTGGCCGCCACCAGCACCGGTTTCCCGGGCGGACTGTACTTGACGGCGTTCTCCACCACGTTGGCCACGGACCGCTCCAGCAGCCCGGGGTCCACCGCCACCATCGGCAGCGTCTCGGGCACGTCCAGCACCACGCTGTCCTCCGGTACGCCGCCCAGCGCCATCGGGACCACCTCGTCGAGGTAGATCTCCCGGATGAGCGGGGTGACGGTGCCGGTCTGCAGCCGGGACATGTCGAGCAGGTTGCCCACCAGGTGGTCGAGGCGGTCGGCGCCGTCCTCGATGCCTTCCAGGAGCTCGGCCCGGTCCTCCTCGGACCACTCCACGTCGTCGGAGCGCAAGGAGGTCACCGACGCCTTGATGGAGGCCAGCGGCGTACGGAGGTCATGGCTGACGGCGGCCAGCAGCGCGGTCCGGATCCGGTTGCCCTCGGCCAGCCGGCGGGCCTCCTCGGCCTCTCCGACGAGCCGCTGGCGGTCCAGGACCACGGCCGCCTGGGCCGCGAAGGCGCCCAGCACCCGGCGGTCCTCGGCGGGCAGGACCCGCCCGGACAGGGCCAGCGCCATGTGGTCGCCGATGGGCATGTCCACATCGGCGTCCTCGGGCCGCTCGGCGGGGCTCGGGCCGACGCTGCCGGCCGGTTTCCAGGGATCCACGTCGTCCGCGCGCTCCAGCAGGGCCACGGACTCCATCGCGAAGGTCTCGCGCACCCGCTCCAGCAGGGCGTCCAGCGTGGTCTCCCCGCGCAGCACGCTGCCGGCCAGGAAGGAGAGGATCTCGGACTCGGCGCGCAGCCGGGCCGCCTGGTGGGTGCGCCGCGCGGCCAGGTCGACCACGGAGGCCACGGAGACGGCCACCCCGACGAAGACGACGATGGCGACGATGTTCCGGGCGTCGGAGATGGCGAACCGGTGCAGCGGCGGGGCGAAGTAGTAGTTCAGCAGCAGCGAGCCGACGGCGGCGGAGGCGAGGGCCGGCCAGAGGCCGCCGAGCAGCGCCGCGGCGACCGTCAGGGACAGGAAGAGCAGCATGTCGTTGGCCAGCCCGGGGTCCCAGGCGGCGTGCGTCAGCAACAGGCACAGCAGCGGCGGGAGGACCACGCCCACCAGCCAGCCGGCGAGGATCCGGGTCCGTCCGAGCCGGGCCGCCGAGCGGACCACGGGCAGGCCGCGCCCCTTGGCGACCTCCTCGTGCGTGACGATGTGCACGTCGAGGTCGGGTCCCGAGTCGCGGGCGACGCTCGCGCCGACGCCGGGGCCGAAGACGTACTGCCACGAGCGGCGGCGGCTGGAGCCGAGCACGATCTGGGTGGCGTTGACCCCGCGCGCGAACTCCAGCAGCGCGTCCGGGATGTTGTCGCCGATCACATGGTGAAACGTTCCGCCCAGGTCCTCGACCAGCGTCCGCTGGACCGCCAGCTCCTTCGGCGAGGCCGCGGTCAGCCCGTCGCTGCGGGCGATGTAGACGGCGAGGATCTCGCTGCCCGAGCCCTTGGCCGCCATCCGCGAGGCGCGCCGGATGAGCGTGCGCCCCTCCGGCCCGCCGGTCAGCCCGACGACGATCCGCTCGCGCGCCTGCCAGGTCGAGCGGATGCCGTGCTCGCCCCGGTACTGCTGGAGGTACTCGTCCGCCCGGTCGGCGACCCACAGCAGCGCGAGCTCGCGCAGGGCGGTGAGGTTGCCGGGCCGGAAGTAGTTGGACAGGGCCGCGTCGACCTTTTCGGGCTTGTATATGTTCCCGTGCGCCATCCGCCGGCGCAGCGCCTGCGGGGACATGTCGACCAGCTCGATCTGATCGGCCCGGCGGACCACCTCGTCGGGCACGGTCTCCCGCTGCCGCACCCCGGTGATCGACTCGACCACGTCCCCGAGGGACTCCAGGTGCTGGATGTTGACGGTGGACACCACGTCGATCCCGGCCCGCAGCAGCTCCTCGACGTCCTGCCAGCGCTTGGCGTTGCGCGAACCGGGCACGTTGGTGTGGGCGAGTTCGTCGACGAGCGCGATGGCGGGCCTGCGGGCGAGCAGCGCGTCCACGTCCATCTCGGTGAAGGAGGCTCCGCGGTAGGTGAGGGCCTTGCGCTCCACCCGTTCGAGACCGTGCAGCATGACCTCGGTACGCGGCCGCCCGTGGTGTTCGACGAAGCCGACGACGAGGTCCGCGCCCCGCTCCACCCTGCGGTGGCCCTCGGAGAGCATCGCGTAGGTCTTGCCCACACCGGGTGCCGCGCCGAGATAGATCCTGAGCTTGCCGCGTCCCATGGGCCCATTCTCGGGGACGTCCGGGATGGCCACGCACCGATGACCGTCCGGGCGGCGATCCCTGACGGATCTCTGACGCCGCGGGCACGGTCCGCGCACGGCCGCCGGAGGCGGCCACGGTGGGGTGCGGGCACACAGGGCCAGGCACGGGTGGGCTCGGACGGGCGCGGGCGGGCACGCGAAGGCCGGTGGGCCCCACCCCGAGGGAGTGGGGCCCACCGGCCGAAAACATGCGACGGCCCCCTGTGCGCACGGGGCCGTCCGGGGTCAGCGGACCTCGGTGATCTCCGGGCCGCGCTCCAGCTGGCCCATGCCGCCGCCGAAGCGGGAGCCTTCCTGCTCCTCCGTCTGCACGCCGTCCGGCACCATCTGGGCGTCGTTCGGCAGCTTCAGGACGATCGGGTCGCGGGGGGCCATCGGGCCGTCGCCGCGGACGACGACGGTGTCCCGGAAGATCTGCTCCAGCACGCCCGCCGACTCGGGGCGCACCGCGCCCTGGCCGGAGATGACGCCGCGCAGGAACCAGCGCGGACCGTCGACGCCGACGAAGCGGACCAGCTGGGCGCCGGTCTGCCCGTCCGGGAGCGGTACGGGCACCTGTGCCCGCAGCTCCCAGCCCAGCGAACCCTGGGCCTCGTCGATGATGCCGCCCTGCTGGGTGATGCCCGCGGCGATCTCTTCGCGGACCTCGCCCCAGATGCCTTCCTTCTTGGGCGCGGCGAAGGCCTGCAGCTGCACGGCGCTGTCGCCCAGGACCACGGTCGCGGCCACGATCGCGTCACCCGCGACCTCGACGCGCAGTTCCATGCCCTCGACACCGGGTACGAGGATGCCGCCCAGGTCGACCCGGCCGTCGGCCGGGTTCCCGAGCACCTCGGAAACGTCCCAGGGGCCGTCGGGCCGCGGGGCGGGCGGCAGGTTCACCCGGCGCGGCGTGGCAGCGCCGTCCTGCTCGCCCGTGTCGTCCGGCTCACCGGATTCGACGCCGTCTACGACCTGCTCGGCCGCGCCGCCGTCCTGGGCGGAGTCGTTCTTCTTGCGACGTCCGAACACGTCACTGTCCTTCCCGGTCGGTAACGACCGAAGCGTAGCCATTCCCACCCTGCTGACCAGCCCCGGATCCGGCCACGGCCGCATGACCGCCGGTGGAGCCGAAACCCCCCTCGGCCCGGGCCGAGCCGGGAAGTTCCGCCACCTCGTGGAAGCGCACCTTCTCGACCCGCTGGACAACCAGCTGGGCAATGCGGTCGAAACGCTCGAACCGGACGCTCTCGCGAGGGTCGAGATTGACCACGATCACCTTGATCTCCCCACGGTACCCGGCATCCACCGTCCCCGGGGCATTCACGAGGGCGAGCCCGCAGCGTGCGGCCAGGCCGGACCTGGGGTGCACGAAGGCCGCGTACCCGTCGGGCAGGGCGATGGACACTCCGGTGGGCAGCACGGTCCGCTCGCCGGGCGCCAGCTCCGCGGCCAGGGTCGTCACCAGGTCGCAGCCGGCGTCGCCGGGGTGGCCGTACGCGGGAATGGGGACCTCCGGATCGACGCGGCGGATCAGCACGTCGACCTCATGGCGGGGTCCGTTGTGGTTCAGGGACATCAGGGGTTCACCTCGAAGGCGCGTGCGCGCCTGACCTGGTCCGGGTCGGCCATCGCCGCCCGGATCTCCTCGGGCCGTCCGTTGTCGATGAAGTGGTCGGCCTTCACCTCGATGAAGAGGGCGTCGGCGCGCACGGCGACCGGGCCCTGCGGGCCGCCTATCCGGCCGACGGCGGTGCAGTAGATCTTCCGCCCGGCGACGGCGGTGGCCTCGGCCTCCAGGTGCAGCACGGTGTCCACGGGCACGGGCCGTACGAAGTCGGTCTCCAGCCGCCCCGTCACCGCGATGACGCGCAGCAGCCAGTTCAGGCAGCCCAGCGTGTCGTCGAGCGCGGTGGCGAGCACCCCGCCGTGGGCGAGTCCGGGAGCACCCTGGTGTGCGGGCTTGACGGTGAACTCCGCGGTGACGCGCACGCCTTCGCCCGCGCGGGCCTCCAGGTGGAGGCCGTGCGGCTGGCTCTCGCCGCAGCCGAAGCAGTGCTCGTAGTGCGCACCGAGGAGCTCGCCGGGTGCCGGGGCATCGGGGTGCCGGACCGGGGCGGCGGCATCGGCCGGGGGCGTCAACGCTGTGTTTCGTCCACTCACAGCCGCAGACCTTACCCGCGCGGCTACCCACCGGTCGCCTCGTGGCAGGCTTGAGCTCATGCAGCTCTCCCCCGCGCACCACGACGAACGCCTGACCGCCCCCCGCTCCTGGTGGGGCGTCGCCGTACTGACCGGCCTCGCGTGCGCACTGATGCTGCTGCCGCTGGGCACGATGCCGCTGCTGGCCGGCCTGGTCGGGGGCACCGCGCTGAGCGGGCTGCTGGTGAGCTCGTACGGTTCCGCGCGCGTGCGCGTGGTGAACGGGGCGCTGGCGGTCGGGGACGCCCGGATCCCGGTGACCGCGCTGGGTGAGCCGGAGGTCCTGGACGCCGAGGAGTCGCGCGCCTGGCGCACGTTCAAGGCCGACCCGCGCGCCTTCATGCTGCTGCGCAGCTACGTGCCGACCGCGGTCCGCGTCGAGGTCGCCGACCCGGCGGACCCCACCCCGTACGTCTACGTCTCCACCCGCGAGCCCGGGGCCCTGGTCGCGGCGATCCGCGCGGCGAAGGCCCAGGCCGTCCCGGCCGAATAGGGCCCGCGTCCCCGGCGGCGGCCGGCCTCAGCCGAACGGGCCGGGATCCCGACCCTCGAGTGCGGCCCTGGTGGCCTCGGGAAGGGGCTGTGTGGGCTGCTCCAGGGGCGGCAGGGCGGGCAGGGCATCCCACGCCACGGCCCTGCTCCGGAGGTCGGCACGGACCTTCTCGGCGAGTTTGCGGGTGTCGCGCCGGTTCATGACCGCGCCGACGGCGGCGCCCACCATGAACGGCATCAGGTTCGGCAGGTTGCGGAACATCCGCTTCGTGATCTGCTGGCGCAGTTCGCGCTTCATCTGTCCGCCGAGCGCCAGGTTCAGCGTCGCCAGGTTGGTCAGATCGACTCCGCGCTCCTCCGTCCAGGCGGTCAGGTAGGCGAAGCTGCGCTGTTTGAGGTTGCCGGGCGCACGGAGCCCGTAGACCTCGTGGAGTTCGGCGACGAGCTTCAGCTCGATCGCGGCGACCCCGGTGATCTCGGCCGCCATCTCCGCCGGCATCGCGGGCGGGACGGGCAGCATCGCCGCCGCGCCGATTCCGGCGCCGACGGTCGAGGTGGCGTTGGCGGCGCCCGCGATCAGCTTGTCGGCAAGCTGATCGGGACCGAGGCCCGGGAACTGCGCGCGCAGGGTCGCGAGGTCCCGAACCGGAACGCGTGGTGCGTTCTCGATGACCCTCTCGGCGATGTACAGGGCGGCGTGCCGGACACTTTCGCCGCCCTTGCGTACACCCTTCTTGACGGCTTGCAGCCGACGGGCCCCGGGCCTGGGCCGGGCCCCCTCGCCGGGCTCTGTGACCGACGGCACCGCCGGGGCGGTGTCGGAGGGCACGGCGATCGCTTCACCGGCGGAGTCGCCGGGGGCTCCGGAACCCGTTTCCGGGTCCGTGGGTGCCACCTGCGCCTCCGCCTGATCACCAGACTTCCGGAAGCGTCGCTTCCGAAAGGGTGTCGAGCCAGCCACGGCCGACGCCTCTCAGTCGCAGTCGCGACAGATCGGCTGACCGTTCTTCTCACGCGCCAGCTGGCTGCGGTGGTGCACCAGGAAGCAGCTCATGCAGGTGAACTCATCGGCCTGCTTGGGCAGGACCCGGACGGCCAGCTCCTCATTGGAGAGGTCCGCACCGGGAAGCTCCAGGCTCTCGGCCGAGTCGAATTCGTCCATGTCCACGGACGAGGACGACTTCTCGTTACGTCGGGCCTTCAGCTCTTCAATGCTGTCGTTGTCGACGTCGTCGTCTGTCTTGCGCGGGGTGTCGTAGTCCGTTGCCATTGTTCGCTCTCCCCCTCTGGGTGTTAGCGGTGTCTCAGCGCACGTAACGCACGAGAGGCCGGACTTGTGCCCGACCTGAGGCGGAGATTTTGCCTCACATCAAGGTCTGTTACTCAATCGACACCCAGCCGCCCACCTGAAGGGGCGATTGGCTGGGATGACGACCGGGACCGTACACGGTCCGGGGGCCGTCTTGCACAAACGCCACCCCGTGTATTTCCCGCCATACGGGGGGCCGGAAACCCGGACTTCCCGGGCTTTCCGGCCGCCCCGGGGTCACTGAACGCACATGCGCCGACACTCGCCACTGTGATCGATCACACAGGAGCAATTGCTTTCAAAGGGCAAGCGTTCAGCCAACAGCGAACACAGAGTGCATGACTCACAAGGGAAGAGTGACACGCATCACGAGGCCACCGCCTTCCCGGGGTGTTGCCTGGATCCTTCCGCCGTGTGCGCGCGCCACGGAGCGCGCGATCGACAGACCGAGCCCGACACCCTTGTCACTGCCCGTGCGCTCCGTACGCAGCCGCCTGAAGGGCTCGAAGAGGTTGTCCACCTCGTACGCGGGAACAACGGGACCCGTGTTCGATACCAGCAGGACCGCCTGACCGTGCTGGGCCTCGGTCGTGACCTCCACCCAGCCGTCCTCCGGCACGTTGTACCGGACGGCGTTCTGCACCAGGTTGAGGGCGATCCGCTCCAGCAGCACGCCGTTGCCCTGGACGACGGCCGGCGCGCGCTCGCCGCGGATCTCCACGCCCTTCGCCTCGGCCTCGCCCCGCACCTGGTCGACGGCGCGCGAGGCCACCTCCGCCAGGTCCACGGGCTTGCGCTCGACTATCTGGTTCTCGCTCCGGGCCAGCAGCAGCAGGCCCTCGACCAGCTGCTCGCTGCGCTCGTTGGTGGCGAGCAGGGTCTTGCCGAGCTGCTGGAGCTCCACCGGGGCCCCCGGATCGGAGAGGTGCACCTCCAGCAGCGTCCGGTTGATCGCGAGTGGCGTGCGCAGCTCGTGCGAGGCGTTCGCGACGAACCTCTGCTGCGCCGTGAAGGCCCGCTCCAGCCGGTCGAGCATCTCGTCGAAGGTGTCGGCGAGCTCCTTGAGCTCGTCGTCCGGCCCGTCCAGCTCGATCCGCCGGGTCAGGTCGGTGCCGACCACCCGGCGGGCGGTACGGGTGATCTTGCCCAGCGGCGAGAGCACCCGGCCGGCCATCGCGTAGCCGAAGGCGAAGGCGATGATGCTCAGCCCCAGCAGGGCCATCAGCGAGCGGCTCAGCAGGTCGTCCAGGGCGTGCCGGCGCTGCTCCAGCGCGCAGGCCTTCATCGCGGTGTTGAACTGTTCGAGCTGGTTGATCCTCGACACCGGGCAGGTGGTGCTGGTGACCTGGACGTTCTGGCCGTCGACGATCTCGTACATGAGGGCGTTGCCCTGCCGCAGCGCCTGGGCCGCCAGCAGGTAGATGATCGACAGCAGCAGGATGCCCGCGATCAGGAACATCCCGCCGTAGAGCAGCGTGAGGCGTATCCGGATGGTCGGGCGCAGCCACGGGAAGGGACCCTCGGGCTGGCCGGGGTCCCAGGTCGGTTTCGGTGGCGCCGCCGGTGGCGCCGGGCTGGTTGCCACGCGGGTCAGATCCGGTATCCGGAACCGGGCACGGTGACGATGACCGGCGGCTCCCCGAGCTTGCGCCGCAGGGTCATGACCGTCACCCGTACGACGTTGGTGAACGGGTCGGTGTTCTCGTCCCAGGCCTTCTCCAGCAGCTGCTCGGCGGAGACGACGGTCCCCTCGCTGCGCATGAGGACCTCCAGCACCGCGAACTCCTTCGGCGCCAGCTGCACCTCCTTGCCCTCGCGGAACACCTCGCGCCGGTTCGGGTCCAGCTTGATCCCGGCTCGCTCCAGTACGGGCGGCAGCGCGACGGTGGTGCGCCGGCCGAGGGCCCGCACGCGGGCGGTCAGCTCGGTGAAGGCGAAGGGCTTGGGCAGGTAGTCGTCCGCCCCGAGCTCCAGGCCCTCCACGCGATCGCTGACGTCGCCCGAGGCGGTCAGCATGAGCACGCGCGTGGGCATGCCGAGCTCGACGATCTTCCGGCACACGTCGTCGCCGTGCACGAGCGGGAGGTCCCGGTCGAGCACGACCACGTCGTAGTCGTTCACGCCGACCCGCTCCAGGGCGGCGGCGCCGTCGTACACGACGTCCACGGCCATGGCCTCCCGGCGCAGTCCGGTGGCCACCGCATCGGCGAGCAGCTGCTCGTCCTCGACGACGAGTACGCGCACGTCGTTTCCTTCCTCCGAGCCCAGAAGGGCACACGTGTATTGCGTCGACCATCCTGCACGTTTCGGCCGTAAACCGGCTGTAAGGCGGGTCGTGGAGGGGCTCACGGGACGGAAGTGAGGATTCCCTGGCCTGGAGAGGTTTCTGGGCCCAGGGTGCCGGGGAGGACGACAGCACACCCCATCCACTCCCTGACGGCGGACAGCCACGTGCCGCCGCCGACCCACGAAGAGGGGGCGAACCCATCATGGACGCATTCACCGCGGGTCTCCTGCAGCGCATCAGGTCCACGCAGTCGGACCTCATGCACGCCCGCGAGACGGGCGACGACTTCCTCGCGGAAGTGGAACAGGCGGAGCTGGAAGACCTCCAGCGACTCGCCGCCGAGCACGGTGTCCCGGTCTCGGCCACCGTACCCGCCTGCTGACCCCTGCCTGCCGACCCGATCCCGAGCCGACCTGCTGATCCCCCACGGCTCCCGCACGACGCGAACCCCGGCCGCCCCCTCGGGCGGCCGGGGTTCGCGTGCTTCCGGCGTCCCGACCCGGAGTGACCGGACCGGGGCGCCGCAGGACCGGTCGGTCAGTGGCCGGTCAGTCGTGCCAGGCCCCGGACTCCTCCAGCAGCGGCTGCAGCGAGGCGAACACGGCGGGGGTGGCGGCCAGGGTCAGCTCCCCCGAGGCGCGCTCCCCCGGCCGGCCGCCCGTCACGGCCCCCGCCTCCCGCGCGATCAGCTCGCCGGCGGCCAGGTCCCAGGGGTTCAGCCCCCGCTCGTAGTACCCGTCCAGCCGCCCGGCGGCCACGTCGCACAGGTCCAGCGCCGCCGACCCGCCCCGCCGGATGTCGCGTACCAGCGGGATGATCCGGGCCGCGATCCCGGCCTGGTGGGCCCGCCGGGTCTGCACGTACGCGAAGCCAGTGCCGAGCAGGGCCTGGTCCAGCGGCGCCGCCGGCCGGCACGCGAGGCGTGCCGTGCCCATCCAGGCCCCGCCGCCGAGCACCGCGTGGTAGGTCTCCCCGCGCATCGGCGCCGCCACGACGCCCACCACGGTCTCGCCCTCGTACTCGGCGGCGATGGACACGCCCCAGCTCGGGAGCCCGTAGAGGTAGTTCACGGTGCCGTCGAGCGGGTCGACGACCCAGCGCACCCCGCTGGTCCCCCGGGTGTCCGCGCCCTCCTCGCCCAGCAGCCCGTCCTCGGGCCGCCGTTCGGCGAGGATGCCGGTGATCAGCTTCTCCGCCGCGATGTCCATCTCGGTCACCACGTCGATCGGGCTGGTCTTCGTCGCCGCCACCGCCAGATCGGCCGGCCGGCCGTCGCGCAGCAGAGCCCCGGCCTGCCGGGCGGCCTCCAGGCCCACGTCCAGCAGTTCTGCCTTCAGCTCTTCGGAGATCACGGTTCCTCTTCCTAGGCGTACGGACTGTCGGCGCCCGCGGCCGCCGGCCGGGGGCTGCGCGCCGGGCAGCAGCCCACCGCGCACAGGTCGTGGCTCTGCCCCAGCGTGCCCACCCAGCACTCCGCGGCCGGCTCCCCGCGCTCCTTGGCGGCCCGCTCCAGCACCAGTTCCCGTACGGCCCCGGCGAACAGCGGATCGGCGCCGACGGTCGCGGAGCGCGCGACGGGCAGGCCCAGTTCGGCCGCCTTGGCGGTGGCCTCGGTGTCCAGGTCGTACAGGACTTCCATGTGGTCGGAGACGAAGCCGATGGGCACCATCACGACGGCCGGGGCGCCCTCGGCGTGCAGGGCCTCCAGGTGGTCGCAGATGTCCGGCTCCAGCCACGGGATGTGCGGGGCGCCGCTGCGGGACTGGTAGACGAGCTGCCAGGCGTGGGCGGTCCCGGTCCGGGCGGCCACCTCGTCCCCGATGACGCGGGCGACGTCGAGGTGCTGCTTGACGTAGGCGCCGCCCTCGCCGTCCCCGGTGTGGTCCTCGACGGGGCCGGAGGCGTCCGCGGCGGCCGTCGGGATGGAGTGGGTGGTGAAGGCGAGGTGGGCCCCGTCCCGGACCTCCTCGGGCAGCGCGGCGAGCGAGGCCAGCACCCCGTCGATCATGGGCTGCACGAAGCCGGGGTGGTTGAAGTAGTGCCGCAGCTTGTCGACCTCCGGCAGCTCCAGCCCCTCCTCGGCGAGGGTGGCCAGCGCGTCGGCGAGGTTCTCGCGGTACTGCCGGCAGCCCGAGTACGAGGCGTACGCGCTGGTCGCGAGCACCGCGATCCGGCGCCGGCCGTCGGCGACCATCTCCCGCAGCACGTCGGTCAGGTACGGGGCCCAGTTCCGGTTGCCCCAGTAGACCGGCAGGTCCAGCCCGTGCCCGGCGAAGTCCTTGCGCAGCGCGTCGAGCAGCGCGCGGTTCTGCCCGTTGATCGGGCTGACCCCGCCGAAGCCGAAGTAGTGCTGCCCGACCTCCTTGAGCCGCTCGCGCGGGATGCCGCGCCCGCGCGTGACGTTCTCCAGGAACGGCACGACGTCGTCGGGTCCCTCGGGGCCGCCGAAGGACAGCAGCAGGAGGGCGTCGTACGGGGCGGCGGGCCCGCCGGCGGGCGGGAGGAGCTGGTCTGACATGCGTCGAATCCTGCCACCCGGCGTCCCCGCGGGAGAAGCGGCCCGGCCAGGAGCAGCCCCGCGACAAAAGGTAAGGTAAACCTTAGTTCCGGGTCCGGAACCTTCCCCGTGCGGGTGCCCGGTAGGCGGTCGTAACCTGTATGGGCCCACGACGTCCCTTACGGAGGGCCCTTGCCCAGTCCCTATCGCGCCATCTTCTCGGCCCCCGGCACCAAGGGGTTCAGCGCCGCCGGCCTCATAGGCCGGCTGCCGATCTCCATGGTCGGCGTGGGCATCCTCACGATGATCTCCGAGATCACCGGCCGCTACGCCATGGCGAGCGCGCTCACCGGCACGCTGGCGCTCGCCGCCGCGGTCATCGGCCCCCAGGTCTCCCGGCTCGTGGACCAGTACGGCCAACGGCGCGTCCTGCGGCCCGCGACCCTGATCTCCGTGGCGGCGGTCACCGGGCTGCTGCTGGCCGCCGCGAACGGCCTGCCGGACTGGACGCTCTTCGTCTGCGCCGCGATCGCCGGCTGCGTGCCCAGCGTCGGCTCGATGGTCCGCGCCCGCTGGACCGTCATCTACCGGGACTCCCCGCGCGAGCTGCACACCGCGTACTCCTTCGAGTCGGTGGTGGACGAGGTCTGCTTCATCTTCGGCCCGATCCTCGCCATCGGGCTGTCCACCACCTGGTTCCCGGAGGCCGGGCCGCTGATCGCCGCCGTCTGCCTGATGGTCGGCGTGTGGCTGCTCACCGCCCAGACCTCCACCGAGCCCGCCCCGCACCCGCGCGACGAGAACGCGGAGCGCACCTCCGCCCTGCGCTCGCCGGGCCTGCAGGTGCTGACCGCCACCTTCGTGGCGACCGGCGCGATCTTCGGCTCCATCGACGTGGCCACCCTGGCCTTCGCGGAGGAGCAGGGCAGCAAGTCCTCGGCGAGCTTCATCCTGGCCGTCTGGGCCCTCGGTTCCTGCCTGGCCGGCATCGTGTTCGGCCTGCTGCATCTCAAAGGCCGGACAGAACGCCGTTGGGTACTGGGCGTATGTGCGATGGCCGTGAGTATGATCCCCCTCCTACTGGCCGGGAACCTTCCGTTTCTGGCCGTGGCGCTCTTCGTCTCGGGCCTCGCCATCGCTCCCACGATGATCACCACGATGGCCCTGATCGAGGCGCACGTACCACACGCGAAGCTGACCGAGGGCATGACGTGGATCAGCACCGGCCTCGCGGTCGGCATCGCGCTCGGGTCCTCCGTGACCGGCTGGGTCGTGGACGCGGCCGGCGCGCGGACCGGGTACGTCGTCTCCATCTCGGCGGGGGTGGCCGCGGCGGCGGTGGCGTTCGCGGGATACCGCCGGCTGACGAGGCCGGCGCAAGGGGAGGAGCCCTCTAGCGATGGCGACGGCGACAGCGGGGACAGCAGGGAACAGCAGGCCGGCCACCACGTGGCATAACTGGGCGGGCAACGTCACCGCCACGCCCGCCCGCGTGGTGACCCCGGCCTCGGTCGGGGAGCTCCAGGAGACGGTCCGCCGGGCCGCCGAGGAAGGACTGCGGGTGAAGGCGGTCGGCACCGGCCACTCCTTCACCGCGGCCGCCGCGACCGACGGGGTGCTCGTACGCCCCCAGGCCCTGGCCGGGATCCGGGCCATCGACCGGACCGCCGGCACCGTCACGGTGGAGGCGGGCACGACCCTCAAGGATCTGAACCGGGCCCTGGCCCGGGAGGGCCTGTCGCTGACCAACATGGGCGACATCATGGAGCAGACGGTCTCCGGCGCCACCAGCACCGGCACCCACGGCACCGGCCGCGACTCGGCGTCCATCGCCGCCCAGATCCGCGGCCTGGAGCTGGTCACCGCCGACGGCCGGCTGCTCGTCTGCTCGGAGAAGGAGAATCCCGAGGTCTTCGCGGCGGCCCGGATCGGCATCGGCGCGCTCGGCATCGTCACCGCGATCACCTTCGCCGTCGAGCCGCTCTTCTTCCTGACCGCCCGTGAGGAGCCCATGGGCTTCGACCGGGTGACCGCGGAGTTCGAGGAGCACTTCGCGGAGAACGAGCACTTCGAGTTCTACTGGTTCCCGCACACCGGCAACTGCAACACCAAGCGGAACAACCGCAGCCAGGGTCCCGCCGCCCCGCCCGGACCGGTGAGCGCCTGGGTCGAGGACGAGCTCCTGTCCAACGGCCTCTTCCAGGTGGTGAACTCCCTGGGCCGCGCGGTGCCCGCCACCATCCCCTCCATCGCCCGCGTGGCCAGCCGCGCCCTGTCGGCGCGCACCTACACGGACATCCCGTACAAGGTGTTCACCAGCCCGCGGCGGGTGCGGTTCGTGGAGATGGAGTACGCCCTTCCGCGCGAGCGGGTGGTCGACGCGCTGCGGGAGCTGCGCGCGATGGTCGACCGCTCGGGGCTGCGGATCAGCTTCCCGGTGGAGGTGCGGACGGCCCCGGCGGACGACATCACGCTGTCGACGGCCTCGGGGCGCGAGACGGCGTACGTCGCGGTGCACATGTACCGGGGCACCCCGTACCAGGCCTACTTCACGGCGGCCGAGCGCATCTTCACCGCGCACGGCGGCCGGCCGCACTGGGGCAAGGTGCACACGCGGGACGCGGAGTACTTCGCGCAGGTCTACCCGCGGTTCGGCGAGTTCACCGCGGTGCGGGACCGGCTCGACCCGGGCCGGGTCTTCGGCAACGACTACCTGCGGCGCGTCCTGGGCGACTGAGGTCCGGCCGGGCCGCCCGGCATCACGTGGCGTCAGGGAGTGCTCTGCCGTGCGGCCGGTGTCGACGCGTCAGGACCCGGTGGCGGGGTCGGCGGCGCGGGGGTCGGCGTCGGCGTCTGCTTCGAGGGGGAGGGGCCGGGCGTCGGGCCTCCGGAACCGGAGGGGCCGGGGTCGGGACGCGGACTCCCGCTCGCGTCGTGGCTCGGGCTCGGGCTCGGGCCGCCGGGCGCGGGCGAGGAGTCGGGGGTGGCTCCCGGCCCGGGGCTCCTGCCGCCCTTCCCGCCGCCCGCCGGCTCCTCCCGGGGCGTCGTGGGCCGGTCCTGGCCGGCCTTGCGGGTGCCGCCGGAGAAGAGGGTGCCGCCGCCGCTGCTGACGGAGGTGCCGGCCATCGCCTCGTAGGTGCCGAGGCCGCCGATGGCGAGGGCGAAGGCCGCTCCGGAGGCCACCGCGGTGCGCTTCCAGCCCCGTACCCGGGTGCCGTGCACGGTGGCCTCGCCGAACTCCTCGCCGAAGTCCCCGACGGGCGCGGCCGTGTGCGGTGCCGTCATGGCGTCGGCCGGCTCCCGCTCCTCACGGGACGGCGGCACCCGGCGGGTCCCGGTCCGGGCGCTCCCGCGCAGCCGGCCGCCGGTGCGCCGGAAGAAGTGCTGGATGACGGGCCCGCCGGCGGTGGCGACGACGCTGACCACGCCGGCCCCGAGGATGGTCCCGTAGACGCCCGTCTTCGAGGCGAGCAGGGCCGCCGCCACGGTGGCGAGCGAGGAGCCCGCGACCTGGGCCGCGCTCAGGTCGAGCTTCTTCTCCTCCGGTGCGTCCCCGGCGTCCTGCGTCGTCTTCTGACCCGTCGACATCCCGTGTGTGTCCCGCCTCTCACGCTTCTCCTCTTCCAGCAGTTACTGACCGCCGAGCGAAGCGGATAGTTCCGTTTCTGGTGATTCTGTGAAGCAAGACACCCGAAATCGGACGAGGGGGCAGGTGGGGCCCGACGGAGGGCAGCCCAACTCCCGCCGTCCGGGAGAAGTTCGGCGGCGCGGCGGTCCACCCAGGTGGCCCGAATGGAGTACTGTGGCGAGCCCTGGGGCCGTCCTTCCTTTCGGATGTCCGGACTCGGGAGAGGGGGCCGACTGATGGAGAACGGCACTCAAGACCGGTGATGCCGCGGTATTGCACGGGCTCCTGCTGCGCACAGTAACCGTTCGGTCACTGTGCGTGCCCAACAGGTAACCGTGCCATAACGGCGATCAAGGGCGCATGCCCGACACGCCGGTTTAACTCGGCAAGGTTGTGGCAGGCTGCACCCGGGCAGGCCACACTCGACTAGCGGAAGCAGCGACGCACGTGACGTCGGCAGGCACCACCCGGGAGGTCCCCATGCCCGAACTGCGTGTCGTGGCCGTCTCAAATGACGGCACACGACTGGTGCTCAAGGCTGGGGACAGCACGGAGTACACGCTTCCGATCGACGAACGGTTGCGGGCTGCCGTGCGCAACGACCGCGCGCGCCTGAACCAGATCGAGATCGAGGTCGAGAGCCACCTCCGCCCCCGCGACATCCAGGCCCGCATACGGGCCGGTGCCTCCGCGGAGGAGGTCGCTCAACTCGCCGGCATCCCCGTCGACCGCGTACGCCGCTTCGAGGGCCCCGTGCTCGCCGAGCGCGCCTTCATGGCCGAGCGGGCCCGCAAGACCCCCGTGCGCCGCCCCGGCGAGAACACCGGGCCGCAGCTCGGCGAGGCCGTGCAGGAGCGGCTGACCCTGCGCGGGGCCGAGAAGGAATCCGTGCAGTGGGACTCCTGGCGCCGCGACGACGGCACCTGGGAGGTCCTCCTCGTCTACCGGGTCGCGGGCGAGCCGCACTCGGCGAGCTGGACCTACGACCCGCCGCGCCGGCTGGTCGTGGCCGTGGACGACGAGGCCCGTTCCCTGATCGGCGAGTCGGAGGACCTGCCGGCGACGCCGGAGCCGAGCTTCCCCTTCGTGCCGAGGATCGCGCGGCTGCCGCGCGACCGTCCGCTGGACCGCGCCCTGGACCGGCAGCTGGAGCGGCCGGACAACAGGCCGGCGCCCGCGCCGGACCCGGAGGAGGAGCGGGACACCCTGACGAGCCTGCTGGAGGCGGTCCCGAGCTTCCGCGGCGACATGGTGGTCCCCGAGCGCACCGACGCCCCGGCGACGGAACCGGAGGCGGAGGAGCCGCCGGCCCCGGCCGCCTCGGCGGGCGCGGGCTCCGCGTACGCCGACGTCCTGATGCCCCGCACGGTGGCGGGCCACCGCGACCGCCTGACGGGCACCACCGACCGCCAGGCGGAGGCCGACGGGGTCCGCCCCGGGCGGCGCGCGGCGGTGCCGAGCTGGGACGAGATCGTCTTCGGCACCCGCCGCAAGAAGCAGGAGTAGCACCACCGCCGACGCCTGGGGCGGCGGACCGGGCAGTACGGCGGGGCCGGCGAGCGGGCGGGTTGTGCCGGGGCCGGGCGCCCGCCGGGGCGCCGCCCTGGGGGGAGCGCCCCGGCACACACGCCCGGCCCCGCGACTACTGGGGGTCCGGTCCCGTGGCCACCGGGCGGGCCGGGTCCGAGGACCACTGCGACCAGCTGCCCGCGTAGAGGTCGGACGCGATGCCCGCCACCTCCAGTGCGAGGACCTCGTGGGCTCCGGAGACCCCCGAGCCGCAGTACACGCCCACCGGGCCGGCCCCGGAGGCGCCGAGCCCCTCGAACCGGGCGCGCAGCGCGTCCGCGGGCAGGAAGCGCCCGTCCGGGCCCACGTTCTCCGTGGTCGGCGCCGACAGGGCGCCCGGGATGTGGCCGCCGACGGGGTCGATCGGCTCGACCTCGCCGCGGTAGCGCTCCCCCGCCCGGGCGTCGAGGAGTACCCCTTCGCGCGCCCGTACGGCCGCCGCGTCCGCGTCCAGCAGCCCGACCGCACCCGGAGTTGGCTTGAAATCGCCTTCCTCGGGAGTCACCCGATCGGCCGTCACCACACCCCCGGCCACCGTCCACGCGTCCAATCCCCCGTCCAGGACCCGCACGTTCGGGTGACCCGTCCAGCGCAGCAGCCACCACGCCCGGGCGGCTGCCCAGCCCTGGCCGCCGTCGTACACAACGACGGGCGCGTCCACGCGGACGCCGGCCCGCCGCATCACCGCCCCGAAGGCTTCCGGGTCCGGCAGCGGGTGGCGCCCGCCGGCCCCCGGCGGACCTGCCAGTTCGCGGTCGAGGTCGACGTACACCGCGCCGGGCAGGTGTCCTTCCTCGTAGGCGGGCCGCTGGTCGGGGCCGCCGAGCTGCCAGCGGACGTCCAGCAGCACCGGCGGCCGGGGGCCCGCCAGCTCGTCCCTCAGTTCGGCGGCGGAGAGGATCGCAGGTTTCGCAGTCATGCCGGCCATCTTCCTCCCCGCCCGGAACCGGCGTAACAAGCCCGTCATCGGTGGGGCGCACCGATCCGGTCAACTCCGTGCCAGGACCCCGCGATGCGGCGCGGTCGGGGCGCGCCGGGTCCTCCGGAGTGGAAGCATCAGCACCGGTAAGCGGCACGACGGAGGAGACGGCTGACATGACCGAGGCAGCGGAAGCAACCCGGCGCACGCCCGGTACCCCGTGCTGGGTGAGCCTCATGGTGCACGGGCTCGGGACCACCGAGGACTTCTACGCCGACCTGTTCGGCTGGGAGTACGTACCCGGACCCGAGCAGCTCGGCCCGTACGTACGCGCCGTGCTGAACGGCCGGGAGGTGGCCGGGATCGGCGAGATGCCGCCGGACCGGCATCTTCCGGTGGCCTGGACGACGTACCTCGCCACGGACGACGCCGACGCGACGGCCGAGTCGGTGCGTTCGTGCGGCGGCACGGTCGCGGTGGGCCCGCTGGACGCGGGCATCGCGGGGCGGGTGGCGATCTGCTCCGACCCGCTGGGCGCGATCTTCGGGCTGTGGCAGGCGCAGAGCCGCATGGGCACCCGGCTGCCCGGCGGACCGGGCACCCCCGTCTGGAACGAGCTGGTCACCCAGGACACCTCGACGGTCGGGAAGTTCTACGAGCACGTCTTCGGCCACGAGGCGCTGGCACACAGCACGGCCTCCGACGACTTCGACTACCTGACCCTCAACCTGGAGGGCCGGCCGGTGGCCGCGGTGCACGGCGTGGGCCGCTCGCTGCCGCACGACCGCGGCCCGCACTGGATGGCGTACTTCGAGGTGGCGGACACCGACGCGGCCACGGCCCGCGTCGCGGACCTCGGCGGCCGCGTCATCGACCCGCCCCGCGAGGGCGTGCGCGGCCGCCAGGCCACGGTCGCGGACCCGGAGGGGGCGGTCTTCACCCTCGTCCGGTCACGGGACTAGGCCGAAGGCTACGGCCCGGCGCCCCGTACCGGCGCGCCCTGAGCGTGGTGGGCGCGGTGACGGCGTGCTGGCTGTTGTCCCTGACGCCTTCGGCGGCGTCGACGCCGGACGGCACGGGTGGTTCCGAGTCGCCCGGGGCCGTGCACCCGCCGCGCCCGCGCCCGGCACCGGAACGCCTCCCACCGCACCGGTCCCCGACGCCGCGGACCTGACGGTGTCGGGCGGGCTGCGCCCGGGTGCCTCCCTCGGCGCGGAGCAGCGGGAGGGCAGCGGCTCGGCGGCGCGGGAGACCTTCGACTACCTCGTGACGGTGACCAACCACGGACCGTCCACCGCCCGGCAGGTACGGGTCACCGACCAGCTGCCCGTCTCCCTGGAGTTCGTCTCGTCCCCCGACGGCTGCGCCGCGGAGGGCAGGACGGTGGTGTGCGGCCCGCTGGCCGCCCTCGCGGTGGGCCGGACCCACAGCTGGGTGATCACCGTACGGCTGTCGGCCGGCTACCTCGGCGACGGTGCGGACATCGTCAACGAGGCGGTCGTCGGCTCCGACACCGCGGACCCGGATGCCGCGAACAACTCGGCATCGCTCACGGGGTTGGAGATCCCGCCCACGGTCAAGGATCCGACGGCCGACCTGGAGGTCGGCAAGACGACCCCGTGACCCGTTGACCCGGTGACAGCGACGGAAGGCCGGCAGAGCACCCCGCTCTGCCGGCCTTCCGGCTTCGGTTCCCCCGCCTCTGCGGGAACGGTCAGGCGTGGTTGACCGGGAGGACGTCCGGGGAGAGGGCGCCCGCGTGGGCGGCGGCCGAGGTCATGCGGCGGCGGTGGTGACGGCGGCAGAGGACCTCGTAACCGATCTCCCCCGCCGGGCGGTTCACGTCGCCGACGACGACCTGGGCGCCCTCGACGACCATCTCACCGTCTATCGTGCGGGCGTTGTGGGTGGCGCGGGCCCCGCACCAGCACAGGGCCTCGACCTGCAACTGCTCGATCCGGTCCGCCAGCTCGATCAGGCGCTGCGAACCCGGGAAGAGCTTCGTGCGGAAGTCCGTCGTGATGCCGAAGGCGAAGACGTCCATGTCCAGGTCGTCGACGATGCGGGCCAGCTGGTCGATCTGCTCCGGGGCCAGGAACTGGGCCTCGTCCACGATCACGTAGTCCGCCCTGCCGCCCTTGGACAGCTCGGCGACCAGGTACGCGTACAGGTCCATGCCCTCGCCCGCCTCGACGGCCTCCGTCACCAGGCCGAGCCGGGAGGAGAGCTTGCCCTCGCCCGCCCGGTCGTCACGCGTGAAGATCACGCCCACCAGGCCGCGCGCCGAACGGTTGTGGGTGATTTGCAGAGCCAGCGTGCTCTTTCCGCAGTCCATCGTTCCGGAGAAGAACACCAGCTCGGGCATGGGGAGTACGGGACCTTTCGGATCGGGGGTGGGAGGTGCGGGAGGGGAGGAAGAGGGGGAAGGGGCGGAGGTTCAGGAACGGATCTCGAGCAGCGGGACCAGCTGCTCCGCCGCGGTCATGGAGCCGTGCATGCCGACGAGCGCGGACTCGTTCGGCTCGTTGCGCGACGCGGTGATCGCGACATCGGCCTGGGCGGCCGCGACCACGTCGCCGATGCGTCCCAGCACGCGCTCGTCGCACTCCCCCGGCGTGCCGAACCAGCCCAGTTCCAGGGCCTCTTCGCGGCTCGCGACCCAGAACCTGTCGCCGAGCACCTCGCGCCACACGGTCAGTACGTCGTTCTGCGCGCCCGGCACCGCGTACACGTGCCGGGCCCGGCCCTCGCCGCCCAGCAGCGCCACACCGGCGCCGAGCTCCCAGTCCTCGTCGAAGTCGATCCGCGCGTCCTCGTCGAGCGGGACGTCGACCATGCCGTGGTCCGCGGTCACGTACAGCGCGGTGCGCGGCGGCAGCTGCTCGGCGAGCCGCTGCACGAGCCGGTCGACCAGCATCAGCTGGCCGCGCCAGGCGTCGGAGTCCACGCCGTGGCGGTGGCCGGCCCCGTCGAGCTCGCTGTAGTACGTGTACACGAGGGAGC
This sequence comes from Streptomyces sp. NPDC048424, assembly GCF_040651555.1. Lineage (NCBI taxonomy): Bacteria > Bacillati > Actinomycetota > Actinomycetes > Kitasatosporales > Streptomycetaceae > Streptomyces > Streptomyces sp. NPDC048424. The sequence continues at coordinate 106,119 of NZ_JBEZKE010000012.1, forward strand.
GGTCACCGGCCGCGAGGCGGTCGGCCGCCAGGTCCATCCGCTCCTCGCCGGTCATCCGGCCGAGGAAGGTTCCGCCGCTCAGCGCGACCTTGGTGAGCGGGGTGGTCTGGAAGGTGGGCGAGGACACCTGGGCGGTCGCCACACCGGCCTTGTCGGCCAGCTGGAAGACCGTCGGGTACGGCTGCCAGGGCTTGGGCGGGGTCCACGGGTGCCAGCGGAGCTGGTTCATCAGCTCGCCGGTGGCCGGGTTGCGCACGGCGTAGCCGGGCAGGCCGTGCCGGGCGGGCGGCAGGCCGGTACCGACGGAGGCCAGCGAGGTGGCGGTGGTCGCCGGGAAGCCCGCGGTGATCGGGCGGCCGGTGCCGCCGCGCGAGCTGCCGAGGAGGGAGGTGAGGTACGGGGCCTCGTCCGGGTGGGCCTTGATCTGCTCCCAGCCCATGCCGTCGACCAGGAACACGCAGTTCCGGTCGGCCGGGGTCAGCTCGGCGATGGCGGCGGTGAAACCGGGGACGCCCTGGCCGGCCACGAGCGTGGGCAGCAGGTCGGCGAGGGACCCGGTGCCGTACTCCGGGACGGGTGCGCCGGCCAGGTCCAGCAGCTCCGGCTCGGGCCAGTCCTGCGCCGCGGAGTACGCCATCAGCGGGCGGGGGTGGAGGACGTGGCCGCCGTGGCTTCGGAGAGCGCCTGGGCGAAGAGCAGCGTCTGACGCACCGCCTCGGGGCCGTCGCCGGCCTCGCTGACCCGCAGGCTGAGGTCGTCGGCGGTGGAGTTGCCGGTGTAGCCGTGGTCGGAGTCGCAGTTCGGGTCGCCGCAGGCGGCCGGCTCCAGGTCGATCCGCGAGACCGCGCCCCAGCCGATGGTCAGGACGACCTCGCGGGGCAGCGTGCCCGGGGTGTAGGACTCCGGGTTGGCGACGACACGGCTCAGCACCACGGAGGAGATGCTGGACAGCTTGACCGACTCGGTGGAGGTGGTCGCGTACGGGGACGGGGACCCGGCGTCGGCGGCCTGCTCGTCGGTGTGGCTGACGATGAAGCGGTTACCGGTGAGGACCAGCACCGTGACGTGGCGGCGCACCTCGTTGGAGTCGAAGGTCGTCTCCTGGTGGACCAGGTACGACGAGATCGGCTCGCCGCCCACCGCGGCCTCCACGGCCTCGGCCACGAGGGCCGGGTAGTAGCCGCTGCGCTCGATCGCCGTGCGCAGCCCCTGGGTCGTCGTACCGGATTTCGCCATGAGGTCCATCCTAAGGCCCGTACGGGGCCCCCAGGCCGCGTCGTACTCGCTCAGTAACTGGGGAGGGTGCGCGGGCCGAGGTCGCCGCGGGCCGGCGGGTGCGCGACGCGGACGGTGGCGCTGAGCACCGAGAGGCCCTCGGCCGCGACCACGACGGGCTCCAGGGAGACCCCGATCACCTCGGGGTGGTCGTCCACCAGGCGCGACAGTCGCAGGAGCAGTTCCTCCAGGGCGGCGGTGTCCACGGGGTCGCTGCCGCGCCAGCCGAAGAGGAGGGGGGCGGCGCGGATGGAACGGATCAGTCCGGCGGCGTCCTTGTCGGTGGCCGGAACCAGCCGGTGGGCGGTGTCGCCGAGCAGCTCGGAGGCGACGCCGGCGAGCCCGAAGGAGAGGACGGCGCCCGCGGCCGGGTCGATGACGGAGCGGACGACGGTGTCCACCCCGCGCGGCACCATGGCCTGGACCACCGGCTGGAGCTCGGCCGGCTTGCCCAGCAGGTCGGTGAGCTCCTCGTACGAGCGCCTCAGCCCGGCCTCGTTCGTGAGGTCGAGCCGTACGCCGCCCAGGTCGGCGCGGTGGCGCAGGTGCGGGGCGGTGGTCTTGAGGGCCACCGGGTAGCCCAGGATCGCTGCGGCCCGCACCGCCGCGTCGGCGCTGGGCGCGGGCAGGGCGGAGCGGACCGTGATCCCGTACCGGGCGAGCAGCTCGCGTGCGTCCCACTCCGCCAGGGTCAGCACGGCCCCGTCGTCGACGTCGGCGAGCAGCCCGGCCAGCTGGGCCGCCGCCCCGGCCTCGTCCACGTCCTCGAACTCGGGGACGTACCCGCCCTCGGCGAGGCCGCGGCGCCACTGTCCGTACCGGACGGCTTCGGCGAGGGCCCGTACGGCCCGCTCGGCGGCGGGGTAGCTGGGGATCCGGTCCTCGGACGCCGGGCGGGCCGGAATCGGCCCCGCCGGCTCCCGGGGTGCGGGGGCCGGGGCGGACCCCCGGTTCCCGGACGGGTCCGGGTGGGGCAGGCCCCGCGTGGCGGACAGGGCTTCGACGAGCGCGCCGAGCTCCACGTGCACCACCGCCACGGGCTTGCCCGGGACCTCGGCCACGGCCTCCCGCAGCGCGTCGGCCAGGTCGTCGGCCAGGGCGTGCTCGCTCACCCAGGGAATGGCGGTGACCACGACCGCGTCGCAGTCGCCGGAGGCGAGGGCGGCGGCCAGGGCGGCCCGGAAGTCCTCCGGCGCGGCCGCCGTCGTCAGGTCCAGCGGCGGCAGCGGCCGCAGGCCCTGGGCCAGGCAGGCGTCGTAGGTGAGGACCCCGAGGGACTCGGAGTTCCCGAGGATGGCGACCCGCGGCCCGGCGGGCAGCGGCTGCGCGGCCAGCAGGAGGCCGACGTCCACCAGCTCCGTGACCGTGTCGACCCGGATGACGCCGGCCTGCCGCAGCAGGGCGGACACGGTCGCCTCCGGCAGTCTGGTGCCGGGGACGACGTGTCCGGCCGGGGTGTGGCGGCCGCCCTTGGCGACGACCACCGGCTTGACCGCGGCCGTGCGGCGGGCGAGGCGGGTGAACTTCCGCGGGTTGCCCAGGGTTTCGAGGTACAGCAGGGCGACGTCGGTGGCCTCGTCGTCGTACCAGTACTGGAGGATGTCGTTGCCGGAGACGTCGGCCCGGTTCCCGGCGGAGACGAAGGAGGACAGGCCCTCGCCGCGCCGCAGCAGCGCGGAGAGCAGGGCGATGCCGATCGCCCCGGACTGCGTGAAGAGGCCGATCCGGCCCCGCATCGGCATGGGCGCGGGCGTCAGCGAGGCGTTGAGCTCCACCTCCGGCGCGGTGTTGATCACCCCGTAGGCGTTCGGTCCGATCAGCCGCATTCCGTACGAGCGCACCTGCCGCACCAGTTCGCGCTGGCGGGCGAGTCCGTCGGGGCCGCTCTCCCCGTATCCGGCGGACAGGACGACGAGCCCCTGCACCCCGTGCTCGCCGCAGGCGGCCACGGCGTGGGGAACCCGCTCGGCGGGTACGGCGATCACGGCGAGGTCGACGGGGGCGTCGATGGCCTCGACGGTGCGGTAGGCCCGTACGCCGTCGAGCAGATCGCGCGTGACGGCCTCGTTGACGGCGTAGAGGTGGCCGTGGAAGCCGCTGTCGCGCAGGTTGCGGAGCGCGGCCGCGCCCACGCCCGCGCCGGAGCGGCTGACTCCGATGACGGCGACCGAGCCGGGGGCGAGCAGCCGCTGCACCGAGTGGGCCTCGGCGCGCTGTTCGCGGGCGCGCTGCACGGCGAGGGACTCGGCGGTGGGTTCGAGGTCGAGGGTGAGGTGGACGGAGCCGTCCTCGAAGCTGCGCTTCTGCTGGTAGCCGACGTCCGTGAACACCTTGATCATCTTGGTGTTGGCGGGCAGCACCTCGGCGGCGAACCGGCGGATGCCGCGCTCCCGGGCCACCGCCCCGATGTGTTCGAGGAGGGCGGAGGCGACCCCGCGGCCCTGGTGGGCGTCCTGGACGAGGAAGGCGACCTCGGCCTCGTCGGCGGGTGCGGAGGCGGGCCGGCCGTCGGGGCCGATGCGGTCGTAGCGGACGGTGCCGATGAACTCCCCGCCGATGGTCGCGGCGAGGCCGACCCGGTCCACGTAGTCGTGGTGCGTGAAGCGGCGCACGTCGCGGTCGGAGAGCCGGGGGTAGGGGGCGAAGAAGCGGTAGTACTTCGACTCGTCGGAGACCTGCTCGTAGAAGCTGACGAGCCGGCCCGCGTCCTCGGTGGTGATGGGCCTGATCCGGGCGGTGCCGCCGTCGCGGAGGACGACATCGGCTTCCCAGTGGGCCGGGTACGAGGGGTCCGACTCGATGGTCATGGGGCCACCTTAAGGCCGGGAGGGGCCGCTCAGCCCCCGCGCGGCGCATGAGGCAACCCGGGACAAATGAGTGCAAGCTGGGGAAGGTCGAACGGCGGCAGATCCGGGCCGAAGGTCGGTCGGAGCATTCCGGGCGTCGTGAGAGACTGGTCTAGACAACCGTAAGAACCTGAAGGGCATCACCATGGCAGAGCGCCGCGTCAACGTCGGCTGGGCCGAGGGCCTGCACGCTCGTCCCGCCTCGATCTTCGTCCGTGCGACGACCGCTTCCGGCGTCCCGGTGACCATCGCGAAGTCCGGCGGCGACCCCGTCAACGCCGCCTCCATGCTGGCGGTCCTGGGCCTGGGCGCCCAGGGCGGCGAGGAGATCGTCCTCGCCTCCGAGGCCGAGGGTGCGGACGCCGCACTGGACCGCCTCGCGAAGCTGGTCGCCGAGGGTCTCGAGGAGCTCCCCGAGACCGTCTGACCCTTCGGGTTCGACCCCGCGCACAGCACGCGCACCACGCGTCACATGCGCCACCCACGGCGAAGCCGCGGCCCCCGTTCCTCCGGGCGCCGCGGCTTCGTCGTTCGCATGGAAATCGGAGCCACCCGGCGGGAAAACACCCCTGCCCGAACCCCGGCGCACCGGAATTCAGCTCCACGGGAATTCGCCGCACAGCGGCAGGTCGAATTCACGCCATAAATTCGCCCCACCCCTGCACGGCGAATTCGCGCGACGCCATCCTTTGTATACGGCTCCTGTTAATGCCGGCCGCTCGACATGTTTACGGCAGGTTGCGAAGTGCTCACCGCCGGACGGAGCCGCAGCCGGTGCGCCCCCGCCGCTCGGTCGGCGTGCACCGCGGTCAGCGCCCGCGCCCGCTCCGCGTCCCCGCGCGCCACCGCGTCCACGATCGCCCCGTGCTCCGCCCAGGACTCCACCGGCCGCACCGGTGCCTCCACCACGTACATCCACGCCACCTTGTGCCGCATCTGCGTGAGCAGCGCGATCAGCCCGGGGCTGCCGGAGGCCTGGGCGAGCGTCTCGTGGAACCAGCCGCCCAGGGACCGCAGATCCCCCCCCTGCCCCCGCCTGGCCCGCTCCTGCCCCAGCCTGACCAGCCCGCGCAACACCTTGAGGTGCGCCTCGGTGCGCCGCCGGGCGGCCCGGGCGGCCGCCAGGGGCTCCAGGAGCATCCGCACCTCCAGGAGGTCCAAGGCCTCCTGCTCGGTCGGCTCGGCCACGCAGGCCCCCGCGTGGCGCCGGGTGGTCACGAAGCCCTCGGACTCCAGGGTCCGCAGCGCCTCGCGGACCGGGACGCGCGAGACCCCGTACCGGCGGGCCAGCACCTCCTCGGTCAGCCGGCTGCCCGGCTCGAACGCCCCGGAGACGATGTCGTCGCGGATTGCTGTGCATACCGCGTGCGCAGGAATACGCAAGACCGAACCTCCGCCTATTTCCGACTGCCAGCCTCATTGCACGCACATGCGCGTGCTGAGACTCTATTGCAACACACGATAATTTCCGAGAGCGGCCGGAAATGCGAAACATTTGCACAAGGACGCAACACGAAGGCCCCGGCTCGGGGAGCCGGGGCCTTCGGAAAAGGTGCGGGACGGGGTCAGAGGCTGACGCCGTGCGAGCGCAGGTACGCGATCGGGTCGATGTCCGAGCCGTACTGCGAGCCGGTGCGGGCCTCGAAGTGCAGGTGCGGGCCGCTGGAGTTGCCGGTGGAGCCCGACAGGCCGATCTGCTGGCCCGGGGTGACCTGCTCGCCGACGGAGACGTTCAGCGAGGTCATGTGCCCGTACTGGGTGTAGGTGCCGTCGTTGTGCTTGATGACGACGTTGTTGCCGTACGCGCCGCCCCAGCCGGCCTCGACGACGGTGCCGAAGCCCACCGCGTGGACCGAGGTGCCGGAGGCCGCGTGGAAGTCGATGCCGGTGTGGCTGCCGGAGGACCACATGCCGCCGCCCGCGTGGTACTGCGTGCTGACGTACGAGCCGTCGACCGGGGCGACGAAGGTGTTGAGGCGCTTGCGCTCCTCCTCGCGGGCCGCACGCTCGGCGGCGTCGCGCTCGGCCTTCGCCTTGGCCTCGGCGAGGCGCTTGGACTCGGCGGCCTTCTGCTTGGCCTCCGCCTCCGCCTGCGCCTTGGCGGCGGCGTGCTCGGCGGCGCGCTGCTGGGAATCGGCCTGGTCGGCGATGTCACCCGCGAGGTCCTCGGCGACGACCACGGCACCCAGCCCGTTCTCCGGGGCGGAGCTGCTGTGGTTGTCCGCGGCGAAGGCCGGGGCGGCGAGGGAGCCGACGACACCCGTGGTCGCGATCGCGGCGATACCGGCGTAACCGGCGGTCTTCTTGCTCAGACGGCTGGAGCCACGGTGCTTACCGGTACCAGCGGGACGACTGCCAAACGCCATGAAGGGTTTGATCCTTTCCTTCCTTCTCGCCTACCGGGTTAGCTGACGGGTTCGGAGCAGGAAGGTCTCCTACGGGCCTCCTCTTGCGAGGGGGTCCGATTCACCCCAGGGACTCATGTGGGTCCCCGGCTCCCCAGGCTCGCGCCTGACGGGGACTCGGCGATCGCTGTCCGGTGCCGCGGATGCGGCGGGCACAACTGACGGACAGCAGGGCCGACGCTAGGCGGATCATCAGTCAATCGCCAAACAGACGCGCCTTTTTGTTGCGTACGCCACACCACATACAAGCAACCTCACCGCTAAACGGACAAAAGGGGCTCCGGCGGATAAGCCCGCCAGAGCCCCTGCGCGATCCGTCGGTCGGCCGTCAGCCGGCCATCACCGACAGGTCAGTTGGTGACGACCGTGACGTCCCCGATCCCGAGGGCGCGCACCGGCTCCTCGATCACTGCCGCGTCGCCCACCAGGACCGTGACCAGGCGGTCCGCCGGGAAGGCCTTCACGGCCGCCGAAGTCGCCTCCACCGTGCCCGTTTCGGCCAGCCGCGCGTACAACTGCGCCTGGTAGTCGTCCGGCAGCTCCTGCTCGACCTGGTCGGCGAGGGTGCCGGCGACCGAGGCCGCCGTCTCGAACTTCAGCGGGGCCACGCCCACCAAGTTCTGTACGGCCACATCGCGTTCGGCGTCGGTCAGACCGCCCTCCGCGAGGGTGCGCAGCACCTTCCAGAGGTCCTCCAGCGCCGGACCCGTGTTCGAGGTGTCCACCGAGCCGCTGATGGCCAGCATCGAGGCGCCCTTGCCGTCCGCGGTGGAGCGCAGCACCTGGCCGAAGGCGCGCACGCCGTAGGTGTACCCCTTCTCCTCGCGCAGCACCTTGTCCAGGCGGGAGGTGAGGGTGCCGCCCAGGCAGTACGTGCCCAGCACCTGGGCCGCCCAGACCTGGTCGTGGCGGTCCGGCCCGATCCGGCCGATCAGCAGCTGCGTCTGGACCGCTCCGGGCCGGTCCACGATGACCACGCGGCCGGTGTCGTCGGCGGTCACCGGCGGCACCGGAAGGGCCGCGGCGGTGTTGCCCGTCCACGCGCCCAGGGTGTCCGCCAGCACGGCGTCCAGGTCGATGCCGGTCAGGTCGCCGACGACCACCGCGGTGGCCGTGGCGGGGCGTACGTGGGCCTCGTAGAAGGCGCGTACGGCGGCGGAGTCGATCCGGGCGACGGTCTCCTCGGTGCCCTGGCGCGGCCGGGACATCCGCAGGGACGCCGGGAACAGCTCCTTGGAGAGCTGCTTGGCGGCACGGCGCTGGGGGTTGGCCAGCTCGTGCGGGATCTCGTCGAGCCGGTTGCGGACCAGGCGGTCCACCTCGGCGTCGGCGAAGGCGGGGGCGCGCAGCGCCTCGGCGAGCAGGCCCAGCGCCTTGGCCAGCCGGGAGGCCGGGACCTCCAGGGAGACCCGGATGCCCGGGTGGTCGGCGTGCGCGTCGAGGGTGGCGCCGCAGCGCTCCAGCTCGGCCGCGAACTCCTCGGCGGAGTGCTTGTCGGTGCCCTCGGAGAGCGCCCGCGCCATGATGGTCGCCACGCCGTCCAGGCCCGCGGGCTCCGCGTCGAGCGGGGCGGCGAGATTGACCTCGACCGCGATCACCTGCTGGCCCGGCCGGTGGCAGCGCAGCAGGGTCAGCCCGTTGGACAGCTCCCCGCGGTCGGGGGCCGGGAAGGCCCACGGCTGCGGCTCGCCGGCCTGCGGGCGCGGGTGGAAGGTCATCGTGACGGCTGCGGTGTCGCTCACTGCTCCGCCCCCTCGTTCTCGTCGGACTCGTCGTTCTCGTCGTCGTCTGCCGCGATCGGCTCGTAGACGAGCACCGCGCGGTTGTCCGGGCGCAGTCGGGCCGCGGCCACGGCCTGCACCTCCTCGGCGGTGATGTCGAGGACGCGCTGGACGGCGGTCAGCGCCAGCTGCGGGTCGCCGAAGAGCACCGCGAAGCGGCACAGTTCGTCGGCGCGGCCGGCCACCGTGCTCAGCCGGTCCAGCCACTCGCGCTCCAGCTGCGCCTGGGCCCGCTCCATCTCCTCGGCCGTCGGGCCCTCGGCGGCGAACCGCGCGAGCTCCTCGTCCACGGCCGCCTCGATGGCGGGGATCTCCACGCCGCTGGAGGTCTTGACGTCCAGCCAGCCCAGCGAGGGCGCACCGGCCAGCCGCAGCATGCCGAAGCCGGCCGCGACGGCCGTCTGGTCACGGCGTACCAGCCGGTTGTGCAGCAGCGAGGACTCCCCGCCGCCCAGGATCGTCAGCGCCACGTCGGCGGCGTCGCACTCGCGGGTGCCGTCGTGCGGCAGCCGGTAGGCGGCCATCAGCGCCCGCGCCGGGACCTCCTCGACGATCTCCTCGCGCAGCTGCTCCCCGATGACGTCGGGCAGCGAGCCGTCGCGGGGCGGCTGCTTGCCGTCGTGCGCGGGGATGGTGCCGAAGTACTTCTCGACCCAGGCGAGCGTCTGCTCGGGGTCGATGTCACCGACGACCGAGAGCACCGCGTTGTTGGGCGCGTAGTACGTACGGAAGAAGGTGCGCGCGTCCTCCAGGGAGGCGGCGTCCAGGTCGGCCATGGAGCCGATCGGGGTGTGGTGGTACGGGTGGCCCTCGGGGTACGCCAGGGCCGTCAGCTTCTCGAAGGCCGTGCCGTACGGGACGTTGTCGTACCGCTGGCGGCGCTCGTTCTTGACGACGTCGCGCTGGTTCTCCATGGACTCGTCGTCCAGGGCGGCCAGCAGGGACCCCATCCGGTCCGCTTCCAGCCAGAGCGCGAGCTCCAGCTGGTGGGTCGGCATCGTCTCGAAGTAGTTGGTGCGCTCGAAACTGGTGGTGCCGTTGAGGGAGCCGCCGGCTCCCTGGACCAGCTCGAAGTGGCCGTTGCCCGGGACGCTCGCCGAACCCTGGAACATCAGGTGCTCGAAGAGGTGAGCAAGGCCGGTACGCCCCTTGACTTCGTGGCGCGAACCGACGTCGTACCAGAGGCAGACCGCGGCGACCGGGGTCAGGTGGTCCTCGGAGAGCACCACGCGCAGGCCGTTGGCCAGCCGGTGCTCGGTCGCTGTCAGGCCGCCGGAGCCGGCCTGGGCTGTGGCCGTGTGACCCATGGGCATGTGGTCCCTTCGATCGCGATGCAGAGATTTCTGTCAGACCTGCCACTGTATGCAAGCGCGTCGGCCGCCGGATAAGTTCCCGGGTCACTCCCCCGGGGTCGGAGTCGGCGTTGTCGGTGCCTCGGGCCACAATGGTCCGCGTCGTACCCCGTCCGGACACCCGCCCGACCCGGCAAGACCGGCCAGACCCAGCCAGACCCCAGCAGTCCCGCCAGACACCCAGCACACCCCATTCTTGGTTAAGGAGCCGCGCAGCGATGGCCCGCCGCAGCACGAAGACCCCGCCGCCGGAGGATTTCGAGGAGAAGATCCTCGACATCGACGTCGTCGACGAAATGCAGGGCTCCTTCCTCGAGTACGCGTACTCGGTGATCTACTCCCGCGCCCTGCCCGACGCCCGGGACGGCATGAAGCCGGTGCACCGCCGCATCGTCTACCAGATGAACGAGATGGGGCTGCGCCCCGACCGCGGGTACGTGAAGTGCGCCCGTGTCGTCGGCGAGGTCATGGGCAAGCTCCACCCGCACGGTGACGCCTCGATCTACGACGCGCTCGTCCGCATGGCCCAGCCGTTCTCCATGCGGCTGCCGCTGGTCGACGGGCACGGCAACTTCGGCTCGCTCGGCAACGACGACCCGCCGGCCGCCATGCGGTACACCGAGTGCAAGATGGCCGACGCCACGTCGCTGATGACGGAGTCGATCGACGAGGACACCGTCGACTTCACCGCCAACTACGACGGCCAGGAGCGGGAGCCGGTCGCACTGCCCGCCGCGTACCCGAACCTGCTGGTCAACGGCGCGTCCGGGATCGCGGTCGGCATGGCCACCAACATGCCCCCGCACAACCTCGGCGAGGTCATCGCGGCCGCCCGCCACCTGATCCGCCACCCGCAGGCGGACCTGGAGGCGCTGATGCGCTTCGTGCCGGGTCCCGACCTGCCCACCGGCGGCCGGATCGTGGGCCTGGCCGGGATCAAGGACGCCTACGAGAACGGCCGCGGCACCTTCAAGATCCGCGCGACCGTGGCCGTGGAGAACGTGACGGCGCGCCGCAAGGGCCTGGTCGTCACGGAACTGCCCTTCACGGTCGGCCCCGAGAAGGTCATCGCGAAGATCAAGGACCTGGTCGGCTCGAAGAAGCTCCAGGGCATCGCCGACGTCAAGGACCTCACCGACCGCGCACACGGTCTGCGCCTGGTCATCGAGATCAAGAACGGCTTCCACCCGGAGGCCGTGCTGGAGCAGCTCTACAAGCTGACGCCGATGGAGGAGTCCTTCGGCATCAACAACGTGGCGCTGGTGGACGGGCAGCCGCTGACGCTGGGCCTCAAGGAGCTGCTGGAGGTCTACCTCGACCACCGCTTCGAGGTCGTCCGGCGGCGCAGCGAGTTCCGCCGCACCAAGCGCCGGGACCGGCTGCACCTGGTCGAGGGCCTGCTGGTGGCGCTCATCGACATCGACGAGGTCATCCGGCTCATCCGGGACAGCGAGAACTCCGCGCAGGCCAAGGCCCGGCTGATGGAGCGGTTCTCGCTGAGCGAGATCCAGACGCAGTACATCCTGGACACCCCGCTGCGCCGGCTCACCAAGTTCGACCGGCTGGAGCTGGAGTCCGAGCGCGACCGGCTGACCGGCGAGATCGACGAGCTCACCGGGATCCTGGACTCCGACACGGAGCTGCGCAAGCTCGTCTCCACGGAACTGGCGGCGGTCGCGAAGAAGTTCGGCACCGAGCGCCGTACGGTGCTGCTGGAGTCGGCGGGCACCGCCGTGGCGGCCGTCCCGCTGGAGGTCGCCGACGACCCGTGCCGCGTGCTCCTGTCCTCGACGGGCCTGCTGGCGCGCACGGCGAACGGCGAGCCCCTGCCCGAGGAGGAGGGCGGCGCCCGAGCCAAGCACGACCTGATCGTCTCGCAGGTCGCGGCCACCGCCCGGGCCGACGTCGGCGCGGTCACCTCGTACGGACGCCTGCTGCGGCTGTCGGTGATCGACCTGCCACAGCTGCCGGACACGCACGCCGCGCCGAACCTGGCGGGCGGCGCCCCGGTCTCGGAGTTCCTGTCCGGGCTGGAGGCGGACGAGAAGGTGATCTGCCTGCTCTCGCTGGACGAGTCCTCGCAGGGCCTGGCGCTGGGCACCGAGCAGGGCGTGGTCAAGCGCGTCGTGCCGGACTACCCGGCCAACAAGGACGAGCTGGAGGTCATCACCCTCAAGGACGGTGACCGGATCGTCGGCGCGGTGGAACTGCGCACGGGCGAGGAGGACCTGGTCTTCATCACCGACGACGCCCAGCTGCTGCGCTACCCGGCGGGCCAGGTGCGCCCGCAGGGCCGTCCGGCGGGCGGCATGGCGGGCATCAAGCTCGCCGAGAACGCCAAGGTGATCCACTTCTCGGCGGTCGACCCCGGCCGGGACGCGATGGTGTTCACCGTGGCGGGCGCGCACGGCACGCTGGACGACTCGCTGCTGTCCGGGAAGCTGACCCCCTTCGACCAGTACCCGCGCAAGGGCCGGGCCACCGGTGGTGTGCGCTGCCAGCGGTTCCTGAAGGGCGAGGACGTGCTCGTGCTGGCCTGGGCGGGCGGCTCCCCCGTCCGCGCGGCGTCGGCGAACGGCACTCCGGCGGAGCTGCCGGCCGTTGACCCGCGCCGGGACGGCTCGGGTGCGGCGCTGCCCGCGTCCGTCGCGGCGCTGGCGGGGGCCGCGCTGTAGGAAGTACGCGGTCATTCGGGTGGTACGTCCGGGGGACGTACCACCCGAATGGCGACTAGTGTTTTCCCTCTTGGCACTGTCGGGTGGGGCGGGAGAACACAGAGCTGATGAGTCGTCGGTCGGGCGGAGTGATCGGGGACTGGGCCGAGGCCCAGCGCCGCATGCAGCAGACGCAGCAGATCCAGCACCGCGAGGCGGAACGCCGGCAGCGGGCGTACGAACGGGACGTGGAGCGAGGGCAGCGGCAACACCGCGAGGCCGAGGCCCGGCGGCGGACCGAACAGATCGACGCCGAGGTCGCCGTCCTGCAAGGCCTGTTGGTCACGGGCTGTCGGGCACCGGCATTCCGGATGGCCTCCCTGGTCCGCCCCGAACATCTGGAACCGTTCAACCCCGGGGCTCTCGCGCAACCGGTACCGATGCCGCGTATCGAACAGTTCCAGCAGCAGAGCAGTGGCTGGACCCTCGGATCGAGCCACCGTGCGCAAGCCGAGCGGGAGGCTCACGCCCGGTACACCCAGGCCTGGCAGGCCGCCAACGCGGCAGAGTCGCAGCGGCAGCAGCAACTGGCGGCGTACCGGCAGCAGTACGACCGCTGGGCGGCAGAACAACTCGCCGGGGTTCGGGCGCACAACAGCGGGCTCTCCGAGCTGGCCGGGGCGCTGCGCGCGGGCGACGCCGAGGCGGTGGTGGAGTACTTCTCCGCCGCCCTGTACACCTCGACGGCCTGGCCCGAGGCCCTGCCGAGGCAGGTGGCGGCAGCGTACGACCCGGCCGCGCGGCAACTGGTGCTGGACTGGGAGCTGCCCGGTTATCCGGTGGTACCGGAGGCCAGGTCGGTGCAGTACCTGCCGAGCACGGGCCAGGACAAGGTGAAGCCTCGCCCTGCCACGGAGCGGCGGGCAATCTACCGGGACCTTCTGGCGCAGTCCATGCTGCTCGTGCTGCGCGAGCTGTACGCGGCGGACGAGTTCGGCGTGCTGGACTCGGTCGTGGTCAACGGATTCGTGGACTGCCCCGATCCGGTCACGGGGCAGGAGTCGCAGTTCGTACTCGCCTCGGTCTCGGCCGTACGTACGACTTTCGCAGGGCTGCGGCTTGAGCAGGTCAGCGCCGTGGACTGCCTCGTCGACGGGTTGCGGGGGCAGCTCTCGGCGCGGCCCGACCAGTTGACCGCAGTGCGCCCCGGGCGTCGTCCCGGCGAGGTGGGCGGTGTCGTCAGCCACGGCGGGCACGCGGGCGGCGACGAGGACGATCCCGACCTCTTCGAGATGGACCCGATCGCCTTCGAGAACCTGGTGGCGGAGCTCTTCCGGGCGATGGGCATGGAGGCGGTCACGACCCAGCGGTCGGGAGACGGCGGGGTCGATGTCGAGGCCAGGGACCCGGCACCGATCCGGGGCGGGCAGATCGTGGTGCAGGTCAAGCGCTACCGGAACACCGTGCCGCCCACGGCGGTACGGGACCTGTACGGCACGGTCCAGGACAAGGGGGCGAACAAGGGGGTGCTCGTCACCACCGCTTCCTTCGGCCCCGGGTCGTACACCTTCGCCAACGGCAAGCCGCTGGAGCTGGTTTCCGGCGTCCAGCTCGTGGAGCTCCTGCACCAGTACGGGCTGCGCGGCCGCCTCGGCGGTGGCCAGGCATCGCAGCGGACGCCCGAGCCCGCCCCCTCGGCGGACCACAACGTGCTCGGCATGTCCTGGTCGGGCCGGGTCGCGCTGGACGTGTGCGCGCTCGTCTGCACGGGCAACCGGGTGCTGAGCGAGGACCACTTCGTCTTCTTCAACAACCCGCGGACCCCGGACGGTTCGGTACGGGCCCGCGCGCACGCGGCGCCCGACAAGGCCGCCCTCGAGGTGTCCTTCGACTCCCTGCCGCGCGAGGCCGACCGGCTGGTCCTCGTGGCCGCCGTGGACCCGGAGGTCGACCCGCACGCCGACCTGGCCGGCTTCGTCGACGCCCACATCCGCCTCCTCGACCCGTCCGGCGCGGAGGCCGGCCGGCTGGAGGTCTCCGACGGTCGGGCCGGCGAAACGGCGCTGGTGCTCGGCTCGTTCCGGCGCCGGGCGAACGGCGACTGGGACTTCGTGATCGGCGGAAAGGGCTACCGGGGCGGCCTGGAGGACCTGCTGCGCGAGTACGGCGTCGAGGTCGCCTAGGGTCTGCCGCATGACTCTTGCCTACGATGCAGCCGGAGACGGCCCCGCGGTGGTGCTGCTGCACTCCGCCGTTTGTGACCGCAGGATGTGGGACCCGCAGTGGCCGGCCCTGGTCGATGCCGGATACCGGGTGGTGCGTTGTGACTTCCGGGGCTTCGGCCAGAGCCTCTTGCCGGACCGGCGTCACAACGACGCGGAGGACGTGCTGGACCTGCTGGACTCCCTCGGCATCGAGCAGGCGGCTCTGATCGCCTCCTCGTACGGCGGACGTGTTGCCGTGGAGATCGCCGCACGCCGTCCGGACCGGGTGTCCGCCTTGGCGTTGTTGTGCTCCGGGCTGCCCGGGCACGAACCGAGCGATGAGCTGCGCGCGTTCGGCGAGCGCGAGGACGCGCTGATCGAGGCGGGTGACATCGCGGGGGCCGTGGAGCTGAACGTGGACACCTTCCTGGGGCCGGACGCCGAGGAAGCCGTCCGGGACCAGGTGCGCGCGATGCAGCGGCGTGCCTTCGAGGTCCAACTGGCCGCCCCCGAGGGGGCCGGGCGCAAGAACGTGGACATCGACCTGTCGGCGGTCAAGGCACCCGGTCTGGCGCTTTCGGGCGGCCTCGACGTGGCGGACTTCCGGCAGATCGCGGCTCGGCTGCCGGGTCTGCTCAGCGACACCCGGCACGTCGAACTGCCCTGGGCCGGCCATCTCCCCAGCCTGGAGCGGCCCGCCGCGGTGACGGACCTGCTGATCGGCTTCCTGCGCGAGACGGTTCCCGCGGTCTGAGCGGAAGGGCCCGGCGTCCCGGTCAGGTCACCGGACGTCAGGGACCTCGGCGCCGAACCCCGGCTCCGGCTCTGCTTCGACTCCTGCTTCTGCCTCTGCTTCCGGACCGGCCGCGGGCCGGGGTTCGGCGACGTACCGCAGCACGCCCCACATGCTCTCGGGTGCCGCGTCCTGCGGGGCCTCCTCACGGCAGGCCTCCAACTCCCGTACGAGCCCCGGGCCGTCGGTGCCGGCGCCGATCAGGACGAGCTGCGTCAGCCTGGCTTCGCCCCGCCCCCAGGGCTGCGGGGCGAAGCGGAGGAACCGGCCGACCGCGTGGACCTCGTACTTCTCCTCGTGGCCGGGGACCCCGAACCACACGAAGCCCTTGATCCGGTAGAGCCCGGCCGGCCGCCGGTCGAGGAAGTCGATGAACCGGCGCGGGGAGAGCGCCTGGTCGCAGACGAACTCCGTGCTCTCGTAGACGGCGTGCGCGTGGGTGCAGTGGTCGTGGCCGTCGGCCTCCGCGAGGAGGTCCTCGAAGGAGAGCTGCCCCCGCGTCTCGGTCCAGGGGCGCCGGTCGAAGAGCAGTTCCGGGTCGATCCGCCCGTGGTCGGCGCCCACGACCGGGGTGCCGGGGGCGCAGAGCGCGTCGAGTTCCCTCTCGATCCGCGCCCGTTCACCGGCGTCGACGCGGTCGGTCTTGTTGAGCACCACCAGGTCGGCGACGGCGAGGTGGCGGTCGGTCTCCGGATGCGTGTCCCGCGTCGCGTCGAATTCGGCCGCGTCCACGACCTGCACCAGACCGCCGTAGCGGATGGCGGGGTTCTCGCTGGCCATGAGCATCCGGATCATCTCCTGCGGCTCGGCCAGCCCGCTCGCCTCGATGACGATCACGTCGATGCGGTGGACGGGGGCGGAGAGCTTCTCCAGGTACGTGTCCAGCTCGCTGCCGTCGACGGCGCAGCACAGGCAGCCGCCGCCGAGGGAGACCATCGAGTCCCCGACCTGTCCGGCCACCGACATCGCGTCGATCTCGATCGATCCGAAGTCGTTGACGACGACCCCGATCCGGGTGCCCCCGCGGCCGGCGAGGAGGTGGTTCAGCACGGTGGTCTTGCCGGATCCGAGGAAACCGGCGAGGACGATGACGGGAATGGGCTGCCTGCTGTTCACCCTGTCGATCGTAGTCAGGCTCCGCCTGTCGATCAGTCGACCAACGGCACGGGCTGGGGCGGGGTGGGTCCGCTGTACCGGGCGGCAGGGCGGATGATCTTCGAATCGGCGGCCTGTTCGAGGATGTTGGCGCTCCAGCCGACCACGCGGGCCGCGCAGAAGGTCGGGGTGAACATCTCGCGCGGCAGCCCGCACAGCTCCATGACCACGCCCGCGTAGAACTCCACGTTGGTGTGCAGCTCCCGGCCGGGCTTGAGCTCGGCGAGGATCTCCTCCACCTGACGCTCGACCTCGACGGCGAAGTCCACGAGGGGCCCGCCGAACTGGAGGGCGATCTCGCGCAGCATGCGCGAGCGGGGGTCCTCGGTGCGGTAGACGGGGTGGCCGAAGCCCATGATCCGGTCGCCCGCCAGGACCCGTTCGCGGATCCACAGCCCGATCCGGTCCACGGTGCCGATGGCGTCGAGGGTGTCCAGGGCGCGGCTGGGTGCGCCGCCGTGCAGCGGGCCGGAGAGCGCGCCGATCGCCCCGGTGAGGCAGGCGGCGACGTCGGCGCCGGTGGAGGCGATGACGCGGGCGGTGAAGGTCGAGGCGTTGAAGCCGTGGTCGACGGTGGATATCAGGTACCGCTCGACGGCGCGGGTCTCGATCGGGCCGGGCTCCCGGCCGGTCAGCATGTAGAGGTAGTTGGCGGCGTACGGGAGGTCCTCGCGCGGCTCGACGGGCTCCAGCCCCTGCCCGAGCCGGTGCAGCGCGGTCAGCAGGGTCGGTACGGCGGCGCAGGCGGCCAGCGCGTCGGCGGCCCGGCGGGCGGGGTCCAGGTCGTACACCGGGCGGAAGCCGGCGGAGGCGCCGAGCAGCGAGAGGGCGGTGCGCAGTCCGGCGAGCGGCCCGGAGAGCCGGGTGGCCCGGGCCAGGCCGGGCAGGGCGTCGCGCACCTCCTCCGGCAGCCGGCGCAGCGCGGCGGTCTCGGCGGTGAAGGCGGCCCGCTCGGCGGCGTCGGCGGGCAGCGTGCCGCGGAACATCAGGTGCCAGACGTCCTCGAAGCCGCGGCGGTCGGCGAGCTCGACGGCCGAGTACTGGCGGTAGTGGTAGAAGCCCTCACGGCCCCGGACGTCTCCCAGCTCGGTTTCGGTGACCACGACCCCCGCGAGGCCGCGCGGTCCTTCGATGGTGCTGTCGGTGGTGTTCATGGATCGACCATCCATGATGGATTGAATCCTTGTCAATATTGATTGGATCAATACATCCATCCATCTGTAGGGTGTCCGTCATGAGCGACGAGAAGGACGGCGGGCGCAGGCTCAGCACGCAGGAGGCGGCGCGGGTGCTCGGGGTGAAACCGGCGACGGTGTACGCGTACGTCAGCCGGGGTCAGCTCAGCAGCCGCCGCGATCCGGCCGGCCGGGGCAGCAGCTTCGACGCGGCCGAGGTGGAGGCGCTGGCCCGGCGGAGCCGGCGCGAGGCGGCGGCTCCCGCCGGGGAGCTCTCCGTCCGTACGGCGCTCACCCTCATCGAGCCGGACCGGTACTACTTCCGGGGCGTGGACGCCGTGGCACTGGCCTCGGAGTACCGCTACGAGGAGGTCGCCGAGTGGCTCTGGACCGGGACCGTGGTGCGGGGGGCACGGTTCTCCGCTCCCCCGGAGGCGCTGGCGGCGGCACGGCGGGCCGTGGCCGCGCTGCCGGCCCACGGCGGCCCCATCGACCGGCTGCGGGTGGCGGTGGCCGCCGCCGCGGTGGCGGACCCGCTGCGCTTCGACCTGTCCGAGGAGGCGGTACTCGGCTCCGCGCGCTGCCTGATCCCCACGCTGGTCGGCGCGCTCCCCGCGGTGGGCGCGGCCCCGTGGGCCGGCGACGGCCGGATCGCCCGGCAGCTGTGGTCCCGGCTGACGGCCGAGGAGCCGGACCCGGACGCCCTGGCCGTGCTCGACCTGGCGCTGGCGCTGCTGGTCGACCACGACCTGGCCGCCTCGACCCTGGCCGTACGGGTGGCCGCCTCGGCGCGGGCCCATCCGTACGCGGCGGTGTCCGCCGGGCTCGGCGCGCTCGAAGGGCCCCTGCACGGCGCGGCCGGGCGGCTCGCGCACCGGATGCTGGTGGAGGTGCTGGAGCAGGGCGGGGCGGCGCCGGTGGTGGCGGAGTACCTGCGGGCCGGGCGCCGGGTCCCGGGGCTCGGGCACCGCCTGTACCAGGGCGAGGATCCGCGCGCGCGGGCGCTGTTCGCCCGGCTGGAGGGGCTGGAGCAGGCCGCTCCCGCCCTGGGCGCGGCGCGCGAGGTGGCCGCGGTGATGGCCCGGCAGGGCGGGCTGCACGCCAATGTGGACCTGGCGCTGGCGGTGCTGACCGTGTCGTGCGGAATGGCGGCGGAGGCCGGGGAGACGGTCTTCGCGGTGGCCCGTACGGCGGGCTGGATGGCACACGCCCTGGAGGAGTACCAGGAGCGGCCGCTGCGGATGCGGCCGAGCGGGCAGTACCACGGGCCCCGCCCGCCCCAGCCGATGCCGTGAGGCCTCCTCACCCGCAGTGAGCCGTGCGCCACGGCCCGAACATGACAGAAGTGGCGAACCCGACAAGCTCGGCGCAGGCGTTCCGCTCCTGCCGGGCCCGACCTACCGTTGCTGCCCATGCGGTTCCCCCTCATGAGCGCTCGGCGCCTCGGGCTGCCCAGACGGGCCGTCTCCCAGATCCTGCTGACCCAGCTGGCCATCGCCGCCGGGGTCGCCGTCCTGGCGACCGGACTCTTCCTGGCACCGCTGAGCGCTCAGCTCGACGACCAGGCCATGCGGCGGGCCCTGGCGATCGCGCAGAGCGCCGCGGCGGACCCCTCACTGGCCGCCGACCTCCTGGACTCCGGAGCCTCACCGGACAGCCCCGTACAGTCCTCGGCCGAGCGGATCCGCCGGGCCACCGGCGCCGAGTACGTGGTCGTCCTCGATCTGGACGGCATCCGCCGCTCACACCCGAGCGCCGACCGGATCGGGCTGCGCGTCTCCACCGACCCGAGCGCCGCGCTGGCGGGCCGCGAGGTCATGGAGATCGACGACGGCACCCTGGGGCGCTCCGCGCGCGGCAAGGTCCCGCTGATCGCCGCCGACGGCGAGATCATCGGCGCCGTCTCGGTGGGCATCGCCTACGACAGCGTCCGCGACCGGCTGCTCGGCGCCATCCCGGGCCTGCTCGCCTACGCGGGCGGCGCACTGGCCGCGGGCGCCCTGGCCGCCTATCTCCTCTCCCGCCGGATCCAGCGGCAGACCCGGGACCTGGCCTTCTCCGACATCTCCGGCCTGCTCGCCGAACGCGAGGCGATGCTCCACTCCATCCGCGAGGGCGTCATCGCCCTCGACCGCGGGGGCCGGGTCCGGCTCGTGAACGACGAGGCCGCCCGGCTGCTCGGTCTCGCCCCGGACTCCGCCGACACCCTGGCGGGACGCCCACTGGACGACGTGCTCGGCGCCGGCCGCACCGCCGACGTGCTGTCGGGCCGCGTCACCGGCCGGGACCTGCTCACCGTCCAGGGCCCCCGCGTGCTGGTCGCCAACCGCATGCCCACCGAGGACGGCGGCGCCGTCGCCACCCTGCGCGACCGCACCGAGCTGGAACGCCTCGGCCGCGAACTCGACTCCACCCGGGGCCTCATCGACGCCCTGCGCGCCCAGGACCACGAGCACGCCAACCGCCTCCACACCCTCCTCGGCCTACTGGAACTCGGCCTGCACGAGGAGGCGGTGGAGTTCGTCACCGAGGTCGCCGACGTGCACCGCACGACCGCCGAACAGGTCACCGAGAAGGTCCACGACCCGCTGCTGGCCGCCCTTCTCGTGGGCAAGGCGACCGTCGCCGCCGAACGCGGCGTCCCGCTGCGGCTGGCCGCGACCACCCTCCTCCCCGACCGTCTGGTGGACCCGGGCGGCCTCGTCACGATCGTGGGCAACCTGGTGGACAACGCCCTGGACGCCGCGGCCGGTTCGGCGGCGCCCCTGGTCGAGGTGGAGCTGCGCGCGGAGGGCCGTACCGCCGTGCTGCGGGTGCGCGACAGCGGCCCCGGAGTCCCCGCCGCGCGCCGCGAGGAGATCTTCACCGAGGGCTGGTCGACCAAGCAGCCCCGCGCCCACCGCGAGCGGGGGCTGGGTCTCGCCCTCGTACGCCGCCTCGCGGAGCGGCAGGGCGGCAGCGCCCGGGCCGGTGAAGCAGCGGACGGAGGGGCGGAATTCTCCGTCGTACTTCCGGAGGCCCTGCGATGAACGAGGCGGTGAACGAGGCGGTGAACGGGACCCCGATCCACGTATTGGTCGTCGACGACGACATGCGTGTTGCCCGGATCAACGCGGCGTACGTGGCGAAGGTTCCCGGTTTCCGGGT
This sequence comes from Streptomyces sp. NPDC048424, assembly GCF_040651555.1. NCBI lineage: Bacteria > Bacillati > Actinomycetota > Actinomycetes > Kitasatosporales > Streptomycetaceae > Streptomyces > Streptomyces sp. NPDC048424. The sequence goes on from NZ_JBEZKE010000012.1 coordinate 126,906, forward strand.
GACGGCGCAGGCCCATTCGGCGGCCGAGGCCCTGGAGTTCCTCACCTCCCGGGCGGTGGACCTGGTCCTCCTCGACCACTACCTCCCCGACGAGAACGGCCTGGACCTGGTCCGGCGCCTGCGCCAGCTCGGCCACCACACCGACGTGATCATGGTGACGGCCGCCCGCGACCTCGCCACCGTGCAGGCCGCGATGCGCCTCGGCGCCCTCCAGTACCTGGTCAAACCCTTCACCTTCGCCGGGCTGCGCACCCGGCTGGAGGCGTACGGGTCCCTGCACCGCACCCTGGAGACGGGCGGCGAGGCCGAACAGGCCGAAGTGGACCGGATCTTCGGCACCCTCGCCGCCGCGGGGCCCTCGAACGAGCTCCCCAAGGGCCACTCCCCGACCACCGCGGAACTGGTCCGCCAGGTCCTGCGCTCCGCGGAGGGCCCGCTGTCCACCCAGCAGATCGCCGACCGTGCGGGCATCAGCCGCCAGACCGCCCAGCGCTACGTGAAGCTGCTCGAACGCACCGCCCGCGTGACCCTGGCCCTGCGCTACGGCGAGACCGGCCGCCCGGAGCACCGCTACACCTGGCTCCCGTCGGAGGGGCCGGCCTGACGGCGCTCAGTCCGCTCAGAGCGCTCAGACCGCTCCGGCGCCGGTCAGGGAGCGGACCTCCGTCTGCGCGTGCTTCGCCTCGTCCGGCTCCTCGTCCGAGGTGACCGTGCCCAGCCAGCCCGCCAGGAACCCGAGCGGGATCGAGACGATCCCCGGGTTCTGCAGCGGGAAGTACTGGAAGTCCACCCCCGGGAAGAGGGATTCCGGGCTGCCCGACACCACCGGCGAGACCAGTACCAGCAGCACCGCCGGAACCAGGCCCCCGTACACCGACCAGACGGCTCCCCGCGTGGTGAAGCCGCGCCAGAAGAGCGAGTACAGGAGCACCGGCAGGTTCGCCGAGGCCGCCACCGCGAAGGCCAGGCCCACCAGGAACGCCACGTTGAGGTCCTGGGCGAGCAGTCCGAGGGCGATCGCGACCGCCCCGATGCCGACGGCCGCGACCCGGGCCACCGAGACCTCGCTCCGCTGCCTGGCGCGGCGCCGCTTGAGGGAGGCGTACAGGTCGTGCGCGACGGAGGCCGAGGAGGCCAGGGTGATGCCGGCCACCACGGCCAGGATGGTGGCGAAGGCGATGGCCGCCACGAAGGCGAACAGCACCGCGCCGCCGGTGGATTCGGCGCCCCCGCCGAGGAAGGCCGCGAGCAACGGAACGGCCGTGTTCCCGGAGGCGTTGGAGGCCCGCACCTCGTCCGGGCCCACCAGCGCCGCCGCCCCGAAGCCGAGCACGATGGTCATCAGGTAGAAGCCGCCGATGAGAGCGATCGCCCACACCACGGAGCGGCGCGCCGCCCGCGCGGTGGGCACCGTGTAGAAGCGCGACAGGATGTGGGGCAGCCCGGCGGTCCCGAGGACCAGCGCGAGGCCGAGGCTCATGAAGTCGACGCGGGCGGTCCAGTCCCCGCCGTACTTGAGGCCGGGGCCGAGGAACCTGGACCCGTGCCCGCTGCGGTCGGCGGCGCTGGTCAGCAGCTGGTCGAAGTCCCCGTGGAAGCGCAGCAGCACGAGCACGGTGAGGGTGATCGCCCCGCCCATCAGGAGGACGGCCTTCACGATCTGGATCCAGGTGGTGGCCCGCATCCCGCCGAAGGACACGTAGACGACCATGAGCGCGCCCACCCCGATCACGGTCAGGGTCCTGGCCGCCGCGCTCGAACTGCCGAGCAGCAGGCCCACCAGGCTGCCCGCGCCGACCATCTGCGCGACCAGGTAGAGCACGGAGACGACGACCGAGGAGGTGCCGGCGGCGATCCGCACCGGACGCTCGCTCATCCGGGCGGCGACCACGTCGGCGAGGGTGAAGCGCCCGCAGTTGCGGACCAGTTCGGCGACCAGGAACAGCACCACCAGCCAGGCGACGAGGAATCCCACCGAGTAGAGCATGCCGTCGTAGCCGAAGAGGGCGATCAGGCCGGAGATGCCGAGGAAGGAGGCGGCGGACATGTAGTCGCCGGCGATGGCGAAACCGTTCTCCATCGGGGAGAACAGCCGGCCGCCCGCGTAGAACTCCTCGGCCGACCCGTGCCGGTTCCGGCTGACCCAGGTGGTGATGCCCAGGGTCACCGCGATGAAGACGCTGAACAGGATCAGCGCGAGGGTCTGGTGTTCGGTGGTCACCGGCCGGCCCCCCTCGCCCGGTTCCGCTCCTGGTCGCGTTCCTGCTCGAAGACGGTCCAGCGCAGATCGAGCGCGGCCCGGTCCCGGCGCAGTCGCGCGTGCCGGGCGTAGGCCCAGGTCAGCAGGAAGGTGGTGAGGAACTGGCCGAGCCCCGCCAGCATCGCCACGTTGACGGCGCCCATCACGGGCCGGGCCATCAGTGCGGGGGCGGCGGTGGCGGCGATCACGTAGGCGACGTACCAGAGGAAGAAGCCGACGGTCGCGGGGACGACGAACCCGCGGTAGCGGCTGCGGACCTCCTGGAAGGCGGCACTGCGCTGCACTTCGAGGTAGATGTCGGATGCGCCGTGCGCGGGGCTGTCACCGGGGACCGGGCGCGGCGGGGACGTTTCCTCGCCTTCGCCCCAGCCGACGGCCAGCGCGTCGTACCAGGGGTCGTCCAGCCGGATCGTTCCGGCATCACGACCTTCGTGCTTGTCCACCGAACTCTCCTTGTCCGCTGCCGCATTGGCCGCGTGCCCACAAGGATGTGCTCAATAGTCGCTTTCCGGACTGGTGTACCGGCGCTCTTCACTCCAACAGGTGATGGAGTGAAGAGCGCCGGTGTGCCGTGAGGCGTGTCGGGGCCGTTCGTGCCGGCTTCCGCCGGCCATCGGCTCCGGCCGGGTCAGGCGTCGATGCGCGAGCGGTCGAGGGTCGCCGCGGAACTCGTGATGAACTCCTTGCGCGGCGCCACCTCGTTGCCCATGAGGAGGTCGAAGACCTGCTCGGCCGAGTCCAGGTCGCCGATGTTGATCCGGCGCAGGGTGCGGAAGCGGGGGTCCATGGTGGTCTCCGCCAGCTGGTCCGCGTCCATCTCGCCCAGACCCTTGTAGCGCTGGATCGAGTCCTTGTACCGGATGTTCTTGCGCTGGTACTCCAGCAGGGTCTGGCGCAGCTCGTTGTCCGAGTACGTGTAGACGTACTTGTCCTGGCCCTTCTTCGGCTGGACCAGCTCGATCCGGTGCAGCGGCGGCACGGCCGCGAAGACCCGGCCGGCCTCGACCATCGGCCGCATGTACCGCTGGAAGAGCGTGAGCAGCAGGCAGCGGATGTGCGCGCCGTCCACGTCGGCGTCGACGAGCAGCACGATCTTGCCGTAGCGGGCGGCGTCGATGTCGAAGGTGCGGCCCGAGCCGGCTCCTATGACCTGGATGATCGCCCCGCACTCGGCGTTCTTGAGCATGTCCGAGATCGAGGACTTCTGGACGTTGAGGATCTTGCCGCGGATGGGCAGGAGCGCCTGGAATTCCGAATTCCGGGCGAGCTTCGCCGTACCGAGGGCCGAGTCCCCCTCGACGATGAAGAGCTCGCTGCGCTCCACGTCGTCGCTGCGGCAGTCGGCCAGCTTGGCGGGGAGCGAGGAGGTCTCCAGCGCGGTCTTGCGGCGCTGCGCCTCCTTGTGCTGCCGGGCGGCGATCCGGGTCCGGGCGGCCGCGACGATCTTCTCCATCACGGCGCGGGCCTGCTGCTTGTCGTCGCGCTTGGTGGAGGTCAGGAAGGCCTTGAGCTCCTTGGCGACCACGGCGGCGACGATCCGGGTGGCCGCGGAGGTGCCGAGCACCTCCTTGGTCTGGCCCTCGAACTGCGGCTCGGCGAGGCGGACGGTGACGACGGCGGTCATGCCCTCCATCGCGTCGTCCTTGACCACGTCGTCCTCGGCGACGCGCAGCAGCTTGGCCGAGCGCAGCACCTCGTTCACGGTCTTGGCGACCGAGCGCTCGAAGCCGGAGACGTGGGTGCCGCCCTTGGGGGTGGCGATGATGTTCACGAAGGACTTGACGTTGGTCTCGTAGCCCGTGCCCCAGCGCAGGGCGATGTCCACGCCGAGTTCGCGCGTGACCTCGGTGGGCGTCATGTGGCCGCGGTCGTCGAGGACCGGCACGGTCTCCTTGAAGGTGCCCGTGCCGTTCAGGCGCAGCACGTCACAGACGGCCTTGTCCTGGGCGAGGTACTCGCAGAACTCGCTGATGCCGCCGTCGAAGCGGAACGTCTCCTCGGTCTTGCCGGCGCCGTCGATGCCGCGCTCGTCGCGGACGACGAGGGTCAGGCCGGGGACGAGGAAGGCGGTCTGGCGGGCGCGCTGGTAGAGCGTCTCCAGGTTGAGCCGGGCGTCCTTGAGGAAGATCTGGCGGTCGGCCCAGTAGCGGACCCGGGTGCCGGTCTTGCCCTTGGTGATCCGCTTGACCTTGCGCAGGCCGTTGGCGGGATCGAACGGACTTTCGGGACCCTGCTCGGTGAACATCCCGGGGACGCCGCGGCGGAAGCTGATGGCGTGGGTGGCGCTGTTGCGGTCGACCTCGACGTCCAGCCGGGCGGAGAGGGCGTTGACCACGGAGGCGCCGACGCCGTGCAGGCCGCCGGAGGCCGCGTACGAGCCGCCGCCGAACTTGCCGCCCGCGTGCAGCTTGGTCATGACGACCTCGATGCCGGACAGGCCGGTCTTGGGCTCGACGTCCACGGGGATGCCGCGGCCGTTGTCCCGGACCTCGACGGAGGCGTCCTCGTGGAGGATGACCTCGATGTGGTCGCAGTAGCCGCCCAGGGCCTCGTCGACGGAATTGTCGATGATCTCCCACAGGCAGTGCATCAGGCCACGGCTGTCGGTCGAGCCGATATACATGCCGGGGCGCTTGCGGACGGCCTCCAGCCCCTCGAGGACGAGCAGGTGCCGCGCGGTGTAGTTGGAACCGTCCCGGTCTGCTCCGGACAGCAGCGCGCTGGAAGGCACGGACGTGTCGGCGGTCACGCAGTTCGCTCCTCGCTGAATTTCTTTTCTGGCCCGGTCGGGCGCAGGGGTGGCTCGGCTGCCGCTCGAAGGGTACCGAGGCCAGGTAGAGCCGATGCAACGCCACCCTCGCGCACTCCTCACCCTAGTCCAGATCCGCACGAACGTTCGATCCCCCGGCCGGGTGAAGGAAACATCACGTTCCCTTCCGCGCATGAACCATTTAGGGTTCGGGCACGTCCTCATGAACAACCTGGCACTCACGCCGGGGGAGGATGGAACTGCAACAAGCGCACGACTGACAACGCGAAACCGTAAAGCAACGCAATACGGCTCCTTCGCCGCCAACCGGCAACAGCCGGCCAGCTTCGGAAGGAAGTTTCGAGGAAAAGCCGCGAGCGGGAACGTTTTCGGCCTGGTTGGATGTTGACCCTGGTACGACAGCTCGTCGAGCTAGAGAAGAGGCGACGTGACTACTGTTCTGACACCCGCGACCCCGCTGACGGCCGCTGACCGATGCGACCGTTGCGGCGCCCAGGCATATCTGCGCGTCGTCCTGCTGAGCGGCGGTGAACTGCTCTTCTGCGCCCACCACGGTCGCAAGTTCGAGCCGGAACTCAAGAAGATCGCCGCGGAAATACAGGATGAGACCGAGCGGCTTACGTCCGCTCCGGCTGCCAATGCCGAACCCGAGGACCGCTGACACAAGGCCTAACCTCGCATCCGACGAGCCAGGACCGGCGATGCCGGTCGACGGGCGGCACCCCTGAGACCCAGGGGTGCCGCCCGTCCTCACATCCACGGCCGCCCGCGCTCGGGGGCGGGCGGCCGTACGGTCGCTAGCCCGTGCGGTGCCCCTGTACGGGCCCTGCGCCCGGTACGGAGCGCCTGCGGGCCTCCCACGCGGCGTCCTGGACCCCGCCGGGCTGTGCGCCCGTCTCCGGGGCCGTCACGAAGCCGGCGAGGGGAGCGATGCGCGTGTAGACCCCCGGGCTGTCCGCGCGCCCGCAGCCGCGGCCCCACGAGACCAGCCCGATGAGCCGCCCCTGCGCGACCAGCGGTCCGCCGCTGTCGCCCTGGCAGGCGTCCTTGCCGCCCCCGCTGTCCCCCGCGCACACCATGGACTCGGCGCGGTACTGCCCGTCGGCATCCCCGGGGTAGGCCCGCCCGCACACCTCGTCCGCCAGGACCGTCACCCGCGCGGCCCGGAGCGCGTACGCGTAGTCACCGAAGCCGCTCGTGTCGCCCCAGCCGTAGACGGCCGCCTCGGTCCCCGCCTCGTAGGCGGAATGCCCCGCCTCCGCCATGGGGAGCACGTGGAGGGCCGGCACGGCCTCGGCCAGCTCCAGGACGGCGAGGTCCCCCGCGTTGCTCTGCGGGTCGTAGGCCGGGTTCACCCGGGCCCCGCTCACCGGGATCTCCCGGCCGTCGGCCGCCGTCAGCTCCGTACGCCCGACGATCACCCGGAAGTCGGGCACGGATTCGACCGGGCCGCCCAGCACCTGGCGGCCCAGGCAGTGGGCCGCGGTCACCACCCGGGTCGGAGCCACGACGACTCCCCCGCAGAACTGCCCGCCCCGCGTACCCCCGAACCGGTCACGGCTGGCCAGCGCCACGACCCAGGGGCTGTCGGCCACCCTGACCGGCTTCCCGCCGATCACCACGCTGTCCGCGGCCGCCTGCGGCACCTGGGCGAGCGGCGCCGCGGCCGCTCCCGCCGCCAGGGTCAGCGCTCCCGCCAGAGCACGGGCAAAGGGACGACGCATGAGGCCTCCTGACTCCGAGTGTGCATGACTCCACCCAGAGTGGGATGCCCGGTGGCCGAGCGCACCCGCGCGGCCACCCCTCGTCGTCCCCGTACCGGTCAGTCCAGGTAGTCGCGCAGCACCTGGGAGCGGGACGGGTGCCGCAGCTTCGACATCGTCTTCGACTCGATCTGGCGGATCCGCTCACGCGTGACCCCGTAGACCTTGCCGATCTCGTCGAGGGTCTTGGGCTGCCCGTCGGTGAGGCCGAAGCGCATCGAGACCACGCCGGCCTCGCGCTCGCTCAGCGTGTCGAGCACCGAGTGCAGCTGCTCCTGCAGGAGCGTGAAGCTCACGGCATCGGCCGGGACGACCGCCTCGGAGTCCTCGATGAGGTCACCGAACTCGCTGTCGCCGTCCTCGCCGAGCGGCGTGTGCAGGGAGATCGGCTCGCGGCCGTACTTCTGGACCTCGATGACCTTCTCGGGGGTCATGTCGAGTTCCTTGGCCAGCTCCTCCGGGGTGGGCTCGCGGCCCAGGTCCTGGAGCATCTGGCGCTGCACGCGGGCGAGCTTGTTGATGACCTCGACCATGTGCACCGGGATGCGGATGGTGCGGGCCTGGTCGGCCATCGCGCGCGTGATCGCCTGCCGGATCCACCAGGTCGCGTACGTGGAGAACTTGTAGCCCTTGGTGTAGTCGAACTTCTCGACCGCGCGGATGAGGCCCAGGTTCCCCTCCTGGATCAGGTCCAGGAAGAGCATGCCGCGGCCGGTGTAGCGCTTGGCGAGGGAGACCACGAGGCGGAGGTTGGCCTCCAGCAGGTGGTTCTTCGCGCGCCGGCCGTCCTCGGCGATGATCTCCAGCTCGCGCTTCAGCTTGGGCGCCAGCTTGTCGGAGTTCGCCAGCTTGTCCTCGGCGAACAGGCCGGCCTCGATGCGCTTGGCGAGCTCCACCTCCTGCTCGGCGTTGAGGAGGGGGACCTTGCCGATCTGCTTGAGGTAGTCCTTGACCGGGTCGGCGGTGGCGCCGGCGACCACGACCTGCTGGGCGGGGGCGTCGTCCTCGTCGTCGGAGATGACGAAGCCCTTGTTCTCGCCGCCCTCCTCCTCTTCGTCGGCCTCGGCCTTGGCGGCGTCGGGACCCTCGTCGGGGGTCTCGTCCTCGCCGCCCTCGTCGGCGTCCTTCTTGGCGGCGGTCTTCTTCGCCGCCGTCTTCTTGGCGGCGGTCTTCTTGGCGGGCGCGGCCTTCTTGGCGGCTGTCTTCTTCGCCGCCGTCTTCTTGGCCGCGGGCTCGGTTCCGGGCTCCTCCGCGAGGAGGTCCGCGGTCTCCGGGTCCGCCGTCCCGACTGCCGGGGCCGCGGTGGGCGCGGTGGCCGCGGGCTGCGCTGCCGTCGTCCTGGCCGTCGTCTTCCTGACGGGCTCGGTGGCCGTCCGCTTGGCCGGGCTCTTCGCTGCGACGCTCTTGCGGGTGGTGCGCTTGGGCGACTCCGCGGCACTGACCATCAGCGTCACACCCTCTTCCTCGAGGATCTGGTTGAGGCTGCGCAGAACATTCTTCCACTGGGTCGCAGGAATCTGGTCAGCCTCGAAGGCCCGACGCACGTCATCGCCGGCGATCTGCCCCTCGGCCTTGCCCCGCTCGATGAGCGCCATCACAGACTCGGAATCGGCGATCTCCGGCGGGAGCGTACGGGATGTGCTGGCCGACACGAACAACCTCTCGGAACGATGGGAACGGCTTCCGACGCCGGGCCTGGTGGTGCTGGACCGGAGCCGACGACCACTGACCGGGGATGGGCCGGCGGCGCGGGCAGGGGCCGGGGAGCTGCACAGCACCCCCAAGGGCTGCTGTCTTCCCTCCGTCGGCCATCACCTCTTAGGTCATCGCGTGACCTCGCAGAGTGTTACGCCCAATCTTCGTGGCCCGAGTCACACCCCGTACGGACGGACGCCGGTCAGGGGGTCGTCACGGCGGTCCGGACGGGGCCCGACCTCCGCGGCGGAGGGCCCCACGCGGGTGTCGCCGGACCCGACCGGGCCCGGCGACACGTCCTGCACACCCCCACGCCCCCGCGCGTCCGCCCGTCAGTGCTCGCGCGGGGCGGGGACCACGCGCTCGACCTCCGGATGCACCGTCAGGAGCTGGCGCATGGCGTTCTCGGCACCGGTCGCGTCACCCGCGGCGAGGGCCTCGACCATCCGCGCGTGGTGGGCCACACAGGTCTCGCTCGGCCGGTCGCAGGCGGTGATCGGGCTGCCGGAGACCTGGAGGGCGGCGGAGACGATGCCGGAGAGGTGCTCCAGCATGCGGTTGCCGGCGACCTGGATGAGGAGCGCGTGGAACTCGTTGTCGGCGCGCGCGAAGGTGATCGAGTCGCCCTGGCCGAGGGCGTGGCCCATGATCTCGACCATGTCGGCGAGGCGCTGCTGGATGTCCGGACGGCCGTGGCCGGCGGCGAGGCGGGCGGCGAGCGGTTCGATGGTCCAGCGGAGCTCGCCCAGCTCGCGGCGCTGGTCGTCGCGCTGGGGGCCGAAGGCGCGCCACTCGATGATGTCGGGGTCGAGCAGGTTCCAGTCGGCGACGGGGCGGACCCGGGTGCCGACGTTGGGGCGGGCGCTGACGAGGCCCTTGGCCTCCAGGACCCGCAGCGATTCGCGGACGACCGTGCGGGAGACCTCGAAGCGCTGGCCGATCTCCTCGGGGACCAGGGGGCGGTCCGCTCCGAGGTCACCGGAGACGATCATCTGGCCGAGCTGCTGGACGAGTTGGCCGTGCAGTCCGCGGCCGCGGCTGCCCGCCGCGCGGCGGCCGACCCGGCTCAACTCGACGTCGGCGCCGTCCCAGTGGGGCGCTCCGACGCGGTCGGACCCGGGGGCCTCCGCGTAGGGGTAGCGGTCGAGTTCGCCCGGGCCGGCGAGGCCGGAGTCGGCGTGGCGGGCGGCGGTCATCATGGTGTGCGCAAGGGTACTCACGAATCCTTTGTCGGCCGTGCCTCCATGACCCTTGAGGTCTTTGGTGAAAAGCACACGAAAGGGTGATCGGCGTCACCTACGCAATTGACGACTTATCGTAAAGAACCGGGCCTTTTGCGGGGAGTTGCGGTCCGCTTGACGCGACACGGACGACAACGGTCCCGTCCGTGCCCTCTCCGGCACCGGAACGATCACCAACGGACCCGGCTGCGCAGTCCGGTGAACCCATAGGCGCACAACAGGACCATCAGCGACAACACCAGCGCGGTCCCGACGGGTTGGGCCATCACCCGCAGGGCTCCCACGAGCAGGCGGTCCGCCTCCGGCGGCCACTGCACCCAGCTCAGGCCCCGCAGCCGGGGCCCGAGCCCGGTGACCGGGTACGCCGACGATCCTTCCAGGGCCTTGCGCACCAGTGGCACCACCATCACCGGTACGGCGAGCACCGCGGCCAGCCCGGCAGTGGCGGACCGGAAGACACCGGAGGCGAGTACGCCGGCCCAGGCGCAGCCGATGAGCAGCCCGGCCCAACTCACGGCCGGGGACAGCCACTCCACCGGGGTGCGCAGCGGGCCGCTGTCGAAGACGAGCGCGAGCGCGGCGGCGTCGGCCGCCACGGCCAGGGCGCCCAGCAGCAGCGCGAGGGCCGCGCAGACGCCGAGCTTGGCGGTGAGCAGCCCCATCCGGCGGGGCACGGTGCCGCGGTCGGCGGCGAGCGCGGGGTAGCGGTACTCCTCGCCGAAGGCCAGCGCGCCGAGCAGTCCCGCGCCGAGGGCGGCGGGCGGCAGTGGCAGCAGTTCGGGCCAGGCGGCGAGCAGGCGGTTCTGCGGGGTCTGCCCGGCCCGGGCCAGCACCAGGGAGGTGAGGACGGAGACGGCGACGACGAGGGCGGCGGTGAGTACGGGCGTGGCGGTGCCGAAGACCCGGAGCAGCTCGTAGCGCAGCGGCCGCAGCGGCCCGCCCACGCGGCGCACGGTCGAGGCGGGCCGCCCGGCGCGGTCCTGCCGGGGGCGGCGGCCGGAGTCCCCGGCACCGGCCCCTGCGGGGTCCGGCGGGCTCGCGGCAGCGGAGGAGCGGGCGTGCGGGACCGGCGCCGCCGGTGAGCCGGAGTCACCCGTCTCGTCGGCGAGCTGGTGGACCAGCACGCCGTGCCGGAACGCGGCCTCGCCGACCTCGGCGCAGTTGCTGCCGTACACCGAGAGGCGGCTGCCGCTCTCCTCGACGATCTCCACCGCGCGCTGGGCGGCCCGGGCCTCCCGGCCCAGCACGTCGGCCAGCCGGGCGGCGTGCGGGGTGCGCACGGCGACCCGCGGGCGCAGCCGGGTCCGGGCGAACTCGGCGGCGTCCTGGTCGGCGACGAGCCGGCCCGCCTCGATGCTGACGACCCGGTCGGCGCTGCGGGCGGCTTCCTTCGCGTCGTCGGTGGTGAAGAGCACGGCCCCGCCGAGGGAGGCGTGGCCGCGCAGCAGCCCGTGCAGCCAGCCGCGCTCGCGGGGGGAGAGTCCGGCGCCGGGCTCGTCCAGGAGGAGGGTGCACGGATCGGCGAGCAGCGCCGAGGCCAGTGCGACCCGGCGCTCCATGCCGAGCGAGAGCGAGCCGAGCCGCTGGTCCCGGAGGCCGGCGATGCCGACGACCTCCAGCATGGTGTCGGCCCGGGAGGCCGGCACCCCGGCGGCGGCGCAGAGCATCCGCAGCTGGTTGCGGACGGTCCGTGCGGGGTTGCCGGGTACGTCGCCCAGCAGCACGCCGACCTCACGGCCGGGGTACGGGAGCCGGTGCAGCGGGCGGCCGCGGAAGTAGGTGACGCCGCGGCCCGGTTCGAGTTCGAGCATGAGCCGCAGCGCGGTGGTCTTGCCCGATCCCGGCTCTCCGAGCAGGGCGGTCACGTGCCCCGGGCGGGCCTCGAAGGTGAGGTCGTCCACGAGGGGCGGGGTGTTGGGGCGGTGTTTGCTGGTGAGTCCGATGGCCTGGAGCATCGCTTCTCTCGCGGGGGGGTGAGACCGCTCTGCGGCAGGGTGAGTACCGCAAGCAAGATAACGCGATATGTCCGATTTTCTGCGCAACCGGTCCGATGGGATGCCGGTATTGCCGTCAGACTCGGTACGACCGCCGACTCCGACTCCGGCCCCCGCGCCGCCCGGCGCGCCGCGGCCGGCGGACGGGATGCGGCCTCAGACCTCCGGGCGCAGCATCGGCGGGTTGAGCAGCGTGGCCCCGCCGGCGCGGAACAGCTGTGCCGGGCGCCCGCCCTGACGGGTCGTCGTCCCTCCGGCCGGCACCAGGAATCCGGGGGTCCCGGTGACCTTGCGGTGGAAGTTGCGCGGGTCCAGGGCCACGCCCCAGACGGCCTCGTAGACCCGGCGCAGCTCGCCGACGGTGAACTCGGGCGGGCAGAAGGCGGTGGCCAGCGAGGAGTACTCGATCTTCGAGCGGGCCCGCTCCACGCCGTCGGCGAGGATCCGCGCGTGGTCGAAGGCGAGCGCCGTGGCCGCCTCGTCGTGGGCGGCCAGCAGTTCGTCCACGGGGGCCCAGCGCGCGCTGTTGGCGTCGCCTCCGGCACGAGGCGCCGGAAGGTCCGGAGCCAGTACCAGGTGCGCCACGCTGACGACACGCATCCGCGGATCCCGCTTCGGATCGCCGTACGTGGCCAGCTGTTCGAGGTGCGCCCCGTTGCCCGCGCCGGGCAGGGCGGGATCGTGGGCGCACAGGCCGGTCTCCTCGGAGAGCTCCCGCGCGGCGGCACCGGCCAGGTCCTCGTCCCCGCGGACGAATCCGCCGGGCAGCGCCCAGCGCCCCTGGAACGGCTGCTCACCCCGGCGGACGACCAGCGCGCAGAGCGCGTGGCGCCGCACGGTGAGCACGACCAGGTCGACGGTGACGGCAAAGGGCGGGAAGGCCGACGGGTCGTAGGGCGACATGCCGCGATCATAGTCGTCTGCCTGACGATAAACAGCTCTTTGGTGACCTTGAAGAGACTGTTCGGGAGGTGGGAGGGCGACGGCCCGCCCTGCTGCCCGCCGCGCTAGGCCACCGCACTAGCCGCCCAGCTGGAGCGCATCGGCGGCCTCCTCCACCATGCCGAGGCCGAGCCGGCTGATCCGGACGGCGAAGGGCTCCCCCGACACCCGCAGGCCCGAGAGCCGGAGCGCGCCCAGGGGGGCGCCGGGGAGCGGGGCGAGGGCGACCGTGCCCGCGGGGGCGTCGGGGCGGATCCCGGCGAGGGCGGTCAGCACGTGGATCCCGGCCGCCGCGGCCACGGCGGCCGGACGGCAGGCCGCCGGGTGCGGGACGGGGGCGCTGCCGGCGGTGCGCTGCTCGGCCGCGAACATCTCCGGCAGCCGGTACCCGAACGCCTCCGCCGCGTCCAGCAAGCCCCGCAGCAGGCCCGCGGCCTCCTTCTCGAAGCCCGCCTGGGCCAGGCCCGCCACCGCCACGGCGCTCTCGTACGCCCGCACCGCGCCCGAGCGGTGGCCGAACGGGTTGTGCCCCGGCTCCCTGGTGGCCATGCTCCGCAGTCCCCATCCGGAATCCATGGCGGGGGCTCCGAGCAGCCGGGCCAGCTGCTCCGAGCGCACCTTGTCGAGGAGCCCCGGGGCCAGCCGGCCGCCGCCGAGCAGTCCGGTGTCGAGCAGGTGGGCTGCGGCTCCGGTGAGCCGTGGCAGTGGCCGTCCGTCGGGATGCAGGGCCGAAGCGGGCCGGCCGCCGTCCGGGCCGTCGATCCAGAAGCCCGCCCGGAACCGCTCGCGCAGCGCGGCGGCCCGCTCCAGCCACTCATCGGCGCCGGGCCGCCCGCATCCGGCGAGGAGGTCCGCGCCGAGCACGGCGGCCCGGTGGGCGTGGGCCTGGGTCTCGCAGCGCCGCGGACCGGGGTCGGGGTCGGCCAGGAGGCCGTCCTCCCCCAGAGCCCCGCGCAGCCAGTCGAGGCACCGCTCGGCAGCCGGGAGCAGCCGGGCCACCTCCTCTTCCGGCATGCCCCAGAGCCGGGCTTCGGCCAGCACCGCGGGGAAGGCCAGGGTCGCCTCCGTGCCGGTGCACCCGGGCGGCAGCTGCGGGCCCGCGCCGCGCAGCGGCCCAGGGATCTTCCCGGCGTCGGGCCCGCGCCCTTCGGCCTGGGTCCGGGCCAGGATGCGCAGGGTGGCCGCGGCGAGCCCGGTCCCGAGGGGCAGCGCCATCCGCGCGGCCCACAGTGACTCGGCCGGGGCGAGGCCCAGCCGCCAGGGCGCCCCGGCCGCCGCGAAGGCGTCGCCCGGCGCCTCGGGGTCCCGCAGGAGGAGCGCGCCCATGTCCTCGACGCTGCTGCGGAACCACGCCTCGACCCTCGGGTCGTCCCCCTCGGCCCGGGCGTCGGCCAGCGGGTTGGCCACCTGCCCGGCGGGGGCCCGCGCGACCCGGTCCTGAGTGGTCCGCAGCTCAATGGTGCGGGATTCGCCGGGGCCCAGTTCGAGCTGCCAGCGCAGCAGCCCCGCCGATGCCAGCGCGTCGTCCGGCGGCGGCTCGGCCGCGGTGACCGCCTGCGCCTCGCCGGTGCTCCAGCGCAGCCCGGCGGCATGCACCCCGGCGGGCAGCTCCGGCCCCGCCCGGCCGGCGGCCACGGCGGCCAGCTCCGCCAGGTCGGTGCCGAGCAGGACCTCCACGGGCAGGCGTACCGACCGGGCCGTGAAGCTGCGCAGAGTGATCCGCTCGGTGCCGTCCGCGTGCCTGACCCGTTCCACACCGATGTCCGGGTCGGGGCCGGGCTCGGCACCGGTGCGGACGGTCGCGGTGAAGGCGGCCCGGTCTGCGCCGAGGCTGCGCCCTTGGACGGCTACCGGGTCCCGGCCGCCGACCCGCAGCACGCAGCGGGAGAGCAGCCTGCGCCCGGAGCGGTAGATCCCGTCGATCCCCCGCCCGGTCAGCTGACCGTGCTCCGGCGAGATGACCAGACAGGGCGCGGCGACGCAGATGACGGCGCCGTGCACGGGCGGCAGTTCGGGCCTGCGGGCGGCGGGCACGCCGGATGGGCGGGGAGGTGCGGGGTGAGACATGTGTCGCCTTGTCTGCGCTCCGGTCGGTTCAGCTGGGCGGCGGCGTGGCCGGGCCCCCACCACCCCACATCTGAACGCCCCCACCCCCGCCCGGGTCACGGCCTCCTGCCCCGCCCGGGTCACGGCCTCCTGCCCCGCCCGGGGCACGGACCTCGGATGCGGCAGGGTCGATGTCGCGGGCCGCGCACGCCCGGGGCGGAGCCCGCGCCGCCCGGTCAGGCCCAGGCCCAGGGCGCTCCGGAGCAGCCGCACCGGATCACCGCGCCAGGGCCGGCGCGCCTTCACTGCTCGCTCCCCGCGGTGCGGCGGGAACCGCGCCGGGGCGTGGTCCGGCCGCGCCTCCCGGGAGGACGCGTACCGGCCGAGGAGCGCGCCCGCCTCGGCTCGCGGCGGCGGCGCTCCTCCCGCAGGCACTCCCGCAGTCCCTCGGGATCGATCCCCTCGTTGCACGCGTGGTGGAGCAGCTGGGCGAAGCGGTACTCGGCGTCCGCCCGCAGGGCCAGGCCGAAGGCGATCCGGGCCGTCGGCTCGTCCCCGGTGGACCAGGAGACCCAGCCCGCGAGGGTGAGCGGGGCCGCGGCGTGCTCGCCGTAGGCCCCGACGCAGCGCCGTGCGAGGGCCCGCCACAGCCGCAGGGCAGGGGCGGCCTCCTCGTCCTCCATCCACTCGGCCGCGATGTCCCGGATCTCGCGGTCCTGGAGGCCCAGGATCAAAGAGGCGGCCTCGTCGTGGCCCAGGAGCGCGTCGTCCCAGTCGTCGGCGTGGGCGCCGCCCTCGACCGGTGGGGCCAAGGTCATGCGCCGCATCAGGTCCCGCGCGAGGGAGATCGTCTCGGCGCCGACCTCCTCCCGGGTGGCCCCGTCGAGGATCCTCGGCATCAGGGCCGCGGCCGCCCGGTCCAGGGCCCTCTCCGCCTCCGCGGCCACGGACCCGCGCAGCGGTGCGAGCCGGCCCTCGATCTCCTTGAGGGAGCCCCGGACCTGGAGCCCGGCGAAGGTGGCCGCGGCGGCCATCACCGAGGTGCCGACCGCGGCCAGCCGGGTGCCCTCGGCCGGGCAGCACCGCTCGTCCGGGCAGACGTAGGACCAGAACCGGCCCTCGGAGAGGCACAGGGCCTCCAGCACCGGCACGTCCAGCGCGCCGCAGGCCAGCCGGATCCGCTGGGCGAACGGCCGCAGCCGGGCCATCACCCGCCGGCCGCTCTCCTCCCCTCGCGGTTCCTGGCAGAGGTAGAGGACGATGCCGTCGGGCTTGCCGCCGCGCCGTTCGCTGCCCCGGATGAGGCAGTCGGCGACCTGCCGGGCGGTGTCCTCCCATTCCGCGGACGCGGTGGGGATGCCGACCCGCAGCCGGCCGCCGAAGCGCCCGCCCTCCCCGTGCACGGCGACCAGGACGAGGGAGTCGCTCGGGTGGAACCCGAGCATGTAGGGCAGCGCGTCGGCCAGTTCGGCCGGGCTGCGCAGGGTGATCTGGGGGCCGGCGGCTGCTCCGGCCGGGCTGAAGGAGGGTCGGTCGGACGGGCTGCGTGATTCGTGGTTGTTCGTCATGGCACGAAGGTCCCGCGCATGATCCGATCCGGAAAGCCCTGTGGATAACTGTTGACGCTTCAATTTCCACAGGTCCAGAGCGGCATTGGCGCGATGTCACAGGCATCGGGTTGCATGGGGGCATGAACGCAGACCTGAGGTCCTCGGCCGACTCCGTACTAGCCCGTCTCGTGGGCGACCCCACGGGCACCGCCCGGCTGCGTGAGGACCAGTGGCGGGCGATCGAGGCCCTCGTCGCGCACAAGCGACGGGCGCTGGTGGTGCAGCGCACGGGCTGGGGCAAGTCCGCGGTGTACTTCGTCGCCACCTCGCTGCTGCGGGCGAGCGGCGCCGGCCCGACCGTGATCGTCTCTCCGCTCCTCGCGCTGATGCGCAATCAGGTCGAAGCCGCGGCCCGGGCCGGGATCCGCGCCCGCACGATCAATTCCGCCAATCCCGAGGAGTGGGAGGGCATCCAGGCCGAGGTCGCCGCCGGCGAGGTCGACGTCCTGCTGGTGAGCCCGGAGCGGCTGAACAACCCCGACTTCCGCGACCAGGTCCTCCCCAAGCTCTCCGCCGCGACGGGTCTGCTCGTGGTGGACGAGGCCCACTGCATCTCCGACTGGGGGCACGACTTCCGCCCCGACTACCGCCGGCTGCGCACCATGCTGGCCGACCTGCCGCCCGGCGTCCCGGTCCTCGCCACCACCGCCACGGCCAACGCCCGCGTGACCGCCGATGTCGCCGAACAGCTGGGCACCGGAGCCGGCACGGACGCGCTGGTGCTGCGCGGCCCGCTGGACCGCGAGAGCCTGAGCCTGGCGGTGCTGACCCTGCCCGACGCGGCGCACCGGCTGGCCTGGCTCGCCGATCACCTCGGCGACCTGCCCGGCTCCGGGATCATCTACACGCTGACCGTGGCGGCGGCCGAGGAGGTCACCGCGTACCTGCGCCACCGCGGGCACACGGTGTCCTCGTACACCGGCAAGACGGAGAACGCGGACCGCCAGCAGGCCGAGGACGACCTCCAGGCGAACCGGGTCAAGGCGCTGGTGGCCACCTCCGCCCTCGGCATGGGCTTCGACAAGCCGGACCTGGGCTTCGTCGTCCACCTCGGCTCGCCCTCCTCCCCCATCGCCTACTACCAGCAGGTCGGCCGCGCCGGCCGTGGTGTGGAGCACGCCGAGGTGCTGCTGCTCCCGGGCCGCGAGGACGAGGCGATCTGGCAGTACTTCGCCTCGGTGGCCTTCCCGCCGGAGGAGCAGGTGCGCCGCACCCTCGACGTCCTGGCCCAGGCCGGCCGCCCGCTGTCGCTGCCCGCCCTGGAGCCGCTGGTGGACCTGCGTCGCACCCGGCTGGAGACCATGCTCAAGGTCCTCGACGTCGACGGCGCCGTGCACCGCGTCAAGGGCGGCTGGACCTCGACCGGCGAGCCGTGGGCCTACGACGCCGAGCGCTACGCCTGGGTGGCCCGGCAGCGGGCGGCCGAGCAGCAGGCCATGCGGGACTACGCGGCGGCCACCGAGTGCCGGATGGAGTTCCTGCGCCGCCAGCTCGACGACGAGGAGGCCGCGCCCTGCGGCCGCTGTGACAACTGCGCCGGTGCCCGGTTCACCGCCGAGGTCTCCACCACCGCGCTGGACACCGCCCGCGGCGAGCTCGGCCGCCCGGGCGTGGAGCTGGAGCCTCGCAAGATGTGGCCGACCGGGCTCGCGGCGGTCGGCGTCGACCTCAAGGGACGCATCCCCGCCGGGGAGCAGGCCTCGACGGGCCGGGCGCTGGGCCGGCTGTCCGACATCGGCTGGGGCAACCGGCTGCGCCCGATGCTCGCCCCGCAGGCTCCGGACCAGCCGGTCCCGGATGACGTGACCCAGGCCGTGGTGGCGGTGCTCGCCGACTGGGCGCGGGGCCCCGGCGGCTGGGCCTCCGGAGCCCCGGACGCCCCGGCCCGGCCGGTGGGCGTGGTCGCCCTGCCCTCGCGCAGCCGCCCCCAGCTGGTCGGTTCGCTGGCCGCGCGGATCGCGGAGGTCGGTCGGATGCCCCTGCTCGGTTCGGTCGCCTACACGGATCAGGCTCCGGAGTTCGGGGTGGCGGTCTCGAACAGCGCCCAGCGGGTGCGGGGGCTCCACCAGGCCCTGACCGTGCCCCCGGAGCTGGCCGCCGCGCTCGCGGAGGCCGCGGGTCCGGTGCTCCTCGTGGACGACCGCTCGGAGAGCGGGTGGACCCTCGCGGTGGCCGCCCGGCTGCTTCGGCGGGCAGGCGCGAAAGAGGTGTTCCCGCTGGTGCTGGCGCTCCAGGGGTAGCCGAATGCGTCATCTTCGGCGTGGCGGGGCAAGGATATGAACGGCATACCGGCGAATTCCGGTCGGCGGCGCCAATTGCTCGTTGCCGCATGCTCAGGAGCCACGCGAGAATTGGAGTGCTCCCGCTCGGCTCCTCGGCACTCTCCTGGGCCGCGCCGCGGCGCGCCCTGACTCCAGCCGTGCCCGTCCGCGGGCGTGTACCCGAAGGGAGGACCGTGACCTTCGGATTCGCGCCGCCTTCGACCACGTCCCTGACATCGGCCACCGGCGCCGCCAGCCGGCACGGCAGGCTGCTGGAACCATCCGAGTGGACGGCGGCGGGCATTCCCCTCCTCCGCAATCCCCGAGAGGTCGTCAGCGGCCTGCACTCCCGCCACAGTCCGGTGCCCTCGACCGCGGTGATCGCCGTCCTCGGCCCGGAGGAACGGCTCGTGGCGAGCGCCTCC
Source organism: Streptomyces sp. NPDC048424 (assembly GCF_040651555.1). NCBI lineage: Bacteria > Bacillati > Actinomycetota > Actinomycetes > Kitasatosporales > Streptomycetaceae > Streptomyces > Streptomyces sp. NPDC048424. The sequence goes on from NZ_JBEZKE010000012.1 coordinate 145,913, forward strand.
TTCGTGCAGCGGTCGGCCTCGGCGGACGGCTGGGAGTACCGCAACGCCCTGCTGTCCCGACTGCGCCGGATCCTCCCGCACGACCTGCGGCGACGGACCCCGGTGCGGACGGCGGTCCTGCTCTACTGCCGCGAGGGCGACGAGCGGTGGACCGAGGAGGACGGGGCGTGGATGTGGGGGCTGCGGGACGCCTGCACCCTGCACGGGCTGCGCTGCGGCGCGTACATCACGCTGACCCGCGGCGGCTGGCAGGTGCTGGGCGAGGGCCGTGGCGGCCGACAGCCCAGCTCGGACTCACGGCCCCAGCACCTCGGCGACACCGTGGCCGAGTTCGCCCCGCTCGCCCTGCACACCGGCGGCGGCGCGGTCGAGGCCCTGCGCCGGACCGCCGCGCGCTGACCCTCGTACGGGCGACGGACGACGGGGCCACAGGCGACAGGCGCCATGCGCCAGGCGACGGACAACCGGCGTACCGGCCTCCGCGGACGGACCGGAGGTCCGCGGGCAGGCCTCACGGCCGTACACCCGGAACCGGGCGTACGGCGGATCAGGCCTCGGACTACGGCCCGAGCTGCAGCTCGGACCTCGCAACGGACATGGCCCGGGCGGCTACCCGGACCTCGGCCCGGGCTTCAGCGGGGCCGGCCCAAGGCCCGCCCCGCCCCTCGCCCGTGCCGGGGTACAGGGCGTCAGACGCCCGCACCCAGCACGGAGTTGATCTGCTGCGCGTCACCGCACACGATCAGCAGCGCACCGGCCCGGGTGAGCGCGACCGGCAGGGCGCCGGCAACGCTCTCGACCGCTCCGCCGTTGACCGCGAAGACCACGACGGGACGGCCCGCGGCGCGCTGGACCTGCGCCGCGTCCGCGTAGAAGACGTCGTCCCCGGCGTCGTGCAGGGCCCAGTACGCGGCCTCGCCGAAGGACAGTTCGTGAGCGGCCCACGGGTGCGGGTCGCCGGTGGTGAGCACCAGGATGTCGCCGGGCGCGCGCCCGGTGTCGAGCAGCAGGTCGACGGCCTCTTCGGCCGCGTCCAGCGCACCCTCGACGGAAGCCGGGATCAGCTGGATCTGGGGCACCGCCGCGGAGACGGACGGTGCGGTGGCGGCAGCGGCGGGGGCTGCGGGAACGGGTCCGGATGCGGCCTGCGGCGCACGCTGCGCGGGCGGTACGGGCCGGGGGGCACCACCCGTGCGGCTTGCCGCTGCGGGGGAGGGACCGGGGCGTCCGGGCCGCGGGACGGCGGCGGGACGCGGACCAGGTACAGGGCGGGGGGTCTGCGCGGTGCGGCTCGCGGCCGGCGTGACGCGGGGACCCTGGGCACTCTCGTGAATCTGAGGCTCCTCGATGGCGGGGGTGAGAGGCATGAGTTGATGTCTATCAAACACCGGTACGAAACGTACCGGCCGGTGGCACATGGGTGCGATCAGAAATCGAAGCCGAGTTGGCCTCCGTTTTCCAGCTCCATCGATTCCTCGCTGCGGCGCACCTTCTTGAGGTGGCGCCACCGGGGCAGCCCGTCGAGGTACGACCACGAGAGCCGGTGATAGGGGGTGGGCCCCAGTTCCTCCAGCGCCGCCCGGTGCACGGGCGAGGGGTATCCGGCGTTGGCGGCGAAGGCGAAGTCCTCGATTCCGCCACCCTGTTCGCCCAGCTCGGCCATCATCCGGTCACGCGTGACCTTCGCTATGACCGAGGCCGCGGCGACGGCGACGCAGGACTGGTCGCCCTTGATCACCGTTCGGACCCGCCAGGGTTCGCCGAGGTAGTCGTGCTTGCCGTCGAGGATCACCGCGTCGGGCCGGACCGGCAGCGCCACCAGGGCGCGCTCCGCGGCGAGCCTCAGGGCGGCCGTCATCCCGAGCTCGTCGATCTCCTCGGGCGAGGCGTGCCCGAGGGCGTACGCGGTGACCCAGCGCTCCAGGACGTCGAGCAGGGCGTCGCGTCGCTTGGCGGTGAGCAGTTTGGAGTCGGTGAGCCCGGCGGGCGGCCGACGCAGGCCGGTGATCGCCGCGCACACGGTGACGGGACCGGCCCAGGCCCCTCGTCCGACTTCGTCGACCCCGGCGATGACCTTGGCGCCGGTGGTTGCACGGAGGGAGCGTTCGACGGTGTGGGTGGGTGCTTCGTACGGCATGGCGCCAGCAAGGGTACGCCGCCCCGAGCCGACTGCACACCCCCGCCCGGGTCCGACGCCCGTCCGATCCGGCACGGACACCGCTCCTCACACCCCGCGCCGCGCCCGCCGCGCCTCACGCCCGGAGCAGCGGCACCATCACCTCGTCGATCAGTTCCGCGATCTCCGCGTCCCCCCATTCGCTACCGCACACCTTGGCGCGGTACATCAGCATCGCGGGAATGACATCCACGACAAACGGACCCGTCGCGTCCGGCCGTACATCACCCCGCACGATTCCCCGTCCCACAAGCTCCCTGATCAGCCGCTGGGCCGGCTCGTGCAGCCCCGACCAGATGACCCCGTGGAACCGGTCCGCGTGCTTGTGATCGCATTCGTGAAGCACGGAGCGCAGGGCCTGCCCGGCGCGGGAGTGCATGACGTCCCGCGTGCGCACGCACAGCAGGTGGAGGTCCTCGCGGATCGACCCGCCGTCGGGAATCTCCCCTATCCGCGGCAGGCCGGTCCGCAGCGCGTCGGCCACCAGGTCCGCCTTCGACGGCCAGCGCCGGTAGAGCGAGGCCTTGCCGGTGTGCGCGCCGGCCGCGACGCCCTCCATGGTGAGCGCGTTCCAGCCGACCGTGCTCAGCTGCTCCAACGCGGCGTCGAGAATCGCCCGTTCGAGTTCGGGACCCCGCCTGCGCCCCGGCGACGCCGCCGACCAGTGCGAACCCGCCATCTCCCCACCTCCTGGCCGGCCCCGTGCCCGACGTACGCATTTTCGGCCTTAGAGAACGCTTGCGTTCCCTAAGGATCGGCTCCTACCGTAGCCCGGTAGTGAACGAATACGTTCACTATTTCACTTTGGGGGGATCCTCAGTGACAAGCTCTCAACTCGCCACACCCCGGATACCGGGGGCGGCGCGCCGCGAGGGGCGCCCCGGAGTGGCCCTCGCCGTCATCGCCGCATGCCAGCTCATGGTCGTCCTCGACGCGACGATCGTGAACATCGCCCTCCCGCACATCCAGGACGCCCTCAGCTTCAGCACCACCGACCTCTCGTGGGTGCTCAGCGCCTACACCCTCACCTTCGGCGGCCTGCTGCTGCTCGGCGGCCGCGCCGGAGACATCCTGGGCCGGCGCCGCGTGTTCCTGGCCGGCATCCTGCTCTTCACCCTGGCCTCCCTCCTCGGCGGATTCGCCCAGGAGCCCTGGCAGCTGCTCGCGGCCCGTGCCCTGCAAGGGGTGGGCGGCGCGATCGCCTCCCCGACCTCGCTCGCCCTGATCACCACGACCTTCCCGGAAGGCCCCGAACGGAACCGGGCGTTCGGGGTGTTCGCGGCCGTCTCCGCAGGCGGCGGCGCCATCGGCCTGCTGGCCGGCGGCATGCTGACCGAGTGGCTCGACTGGCGCTGGGTGCTCTTCGTCAACGTCCCGATCGGCGTGCTGATCGCGGTCCTCACCCCGCTCTACATCACCGAGTCCGAGCGCCACCCCGGCCGCTTCGACATCGCCGGAGCCCTCACCTCCACGGGCGGCATGGCCTCGCTCGTCTACGGTTTCATCCGCGCCTCGGAGGACGGCTGGCGCGACTCGCTCACCATCGGCTCCTTCGCCGCGGCCCTCGTCCTGCTCGCGCTCTTCGTCGTCATCGAGTCGCGCGCCCACGAGCCGATCATCCCGCTGCGCATGTTCGCCGACCGCAACCGCACCGGCACCTACGTGATCATGCTCGGCCTCGCGGCCGCGATGTTCGGAATGTTCTTCTTCATCGTCCAGTTCGTGCAGAACGTGCTGGGCTTCTCCCCGATCCAGTCCGGGCTCGGCTTCCTGCCCGTGACCGTCGCCATCGTCACCGCCGCCGGTCTCTCGCAGCGCTTCCTGCCGCGCTTCGGCCCCAAGCCCTTCATGGTCATCGGGTCCGCGCTCACCGGAACCGGGCTGACCTGGCTGACCTTCCTGCGGACGGACAGCTCGTACGTCTCCGGAGTGCTCGGCCCGATGCTGCTCTTCGGCTTCGGCATGGGCCTCAACTTCGTGACCCTCACCCTCACCGCCGTCTCCGGGGTGGCGCCGAAGGAGGCGGGCGCGGCCTCCGGGCTGCTCAACGCCAGCCAGCAGGTGGGCGGCTCGCTGGGCCTGTCCATCCTGGTCACCGTCTTCGGCACGGCCAGTCGCGGCGAGGCCGAGAAGCAGGTCCCGGCCTTCATGGCGCAGGCGGATCCCGACCAGCTGGCCGCCTTCCAGGAGACCCGCCGGCTGCCCGACCCGTGGGGGGACCTCGTCCTCGCCCAGGGCATCTCCACCGCGTTCTTCGCCGCCGTGGCGATGGCGGGCCTGGCCCTGGCCACCGCCCTGCTGGTGATCCGGGTGCGCAAGAGCGACCTGGAGGCCCTGGCCGGCGCGGCCGCGCAGGGCGGACCAGCCGCCTGAACCGTCCGTACGAGAGCCCGGGCGCGGGGAACGGTCCCCGCGCCCGGGCTCTCGTACGAACTCTCCCGGCGCCGCGCCTCCCGCTACTCCATGCGGCTTCCGAAGGTGCCCAGGCGCGAGCAGACCTCGTACGAGGCCGTCACCGGGCGCTCGCGCAGGATCTGCCGGGCCCGGTACTCGCCCAGGCTCATGGCGTACCACGGGACGTCTCCGGCCCTGGACATCTCGTCGTTGATCCCGCGCAGGGCGCAGGACCTCTGGGGCTCGGGCAGCCGGTCCAGGGCTGGCGCGGCGTCCGCCGACAGGGACTGGAAGTAGGCCAGGTCGATCTTCTTGGTGGTCTCGAAGCGGGCGACGTTGCTCTCGGCGACCATCCCGTCCGGGGACAGCAGCCCGAAGGCCAGGACGGCGGCCGCCGCACTGCCCGCGACCGCGCGCGGCAGCCAGCGCGCGCCGAACACCCCGGCCGCCATGATCAGTACGATGACCAGCCCGAGCCACAGCTCCATCGCGGCCACCGACACGCGCAGCCTGGTCAGCCCGTACGCGTCCACGTAGAGGTCCATTCGGCGCAGGGCGGCGGCGACGACGACCAGGGTCAGCGCGCAGAGCACGCCGAGGACGATGCGGACGAGGCGGCGGTCGCCCGCTCCGGAGCGCGGGGCCCAGCGCAGGGCGAGCGCGATCACGACGAGGGTGAACAGGGTGGCCCAGAGCAGCTGCCAGAAGCCCTGGCGGGCGTACTCGGCGTAGCTCAGGTCGGTGCTCTCCAGGACCTTGTCGTAGCCGCCGAACAGGACGGCCAGCTGGACGGCGTTGAAGGCGGCGAAGAGCAGGTTGAGCACGACGAGCGGAAGGGCCCATTCGACCCGGGAGCGCGGCTTGCCCGGGGTCACCTTGATCCGGTCCCAGCGCAGCGGGGCCGCGGCGGTGCGGGCGGCGGCGAGCGCGATGAGCGTGCCGAGGAGGAAGAGCAGGAACCGGATGGGCCCGTTCTCGGTCGACACGTCGGGGATCAGGCCGCCGAGGAGGTCGGCGAAGGCGGCGTCGGCGGAGGCGAACAGCGCGCCGAAGACCAGCAGGAGGGCCACGGCCACAGCGGTCGCCTTGGCGACGGGCAGCCAGCGGTCCTTGCTGACCCCGCCGCGCGACCGCAGGCCGACCAGGGCCCAGGCGAGCCCGGACACGGCGGAGTCGAAGAAGCCGAGGGGGCTGAGCAGGACGCCGGGCCAGGTGCGGCTGCCGTGCAGGGCCAGCGCGCCCAGCAGGACGGCGGACAGGATCGCGAGCGTGGACGGCCAGGCGGAGTCGCGCAGGGCGGGCACGGCGAGGAGGGCGAGGCAGCCGATCGCCCAGACCACCGTCCAGGGGCGGGCGGTACGCCGTGCCGTGCGGGCGGCGACGTACGCGGCGGCGATGGCGGGCACCACGGCGAGCAGCAGGCCGGGGCCCATGCCGTCGCCGAGGAGCAGTGCGGCGGCGAGGCCGGTGGCGAGGGCGGCGAGGAGGGTCGCGGTCGCGATGGGGGCCGCCTCGGCGGGGCGCACCAGCGTGACCCACGAGGGCGACGCGGACTTCGCCTGGGCGGCGGCCCATTGGCGCTGCTGGTACTGGTGCACCTGCCAGGCCTGCCACGCGGCGGCGTCGGCGGGCCCCGCCGGCGGTGGGCCGGCCGGGCCGGTGGGCGCGCCCCCGGCCGGAGCGGCCGGTGCTGCTGCGACGGCCGACGCTGCCGCGGCCGGTGCTGACGCGGCCGGTGCTGACGCGGCTGGCGCTGACGCGGCCGGTCCTGACGCGGCCACAGGCGCTGCTGCGGCCGCCGGCGCGGCCGGGGCCGGACTCGCGGATGAATCCCCGGCCGCGGCCCCTGCGTTGACCTTGCCCTTGGGGTCCTTCGAGGCTCCTGCGTCCTGCGGGTCCTCGGACCGGGCTGCGTCCGCCCCGCCGGTGTTCTCTGACATCGGGTTCCCTCCCCTGTCGGCCGCCCCGTCGTTCAGGGGGGCGGCGCAGCGGTCAGAGTAGGCCGGTGACAGGAGGTTTTGAACAGGATCAAAAGAGCCTGTGGCAGGACCGTGACAATCGGAAGGACCCGTTTCACCTGCGCCGGAAGCCCGGAGCGGCGATCCGTCAGCGCGCCGCCGTCTCCGGCAGCCAGGCCGGCAGGGCCTCGGTGCGCGCCAGCCACGCGGCCGGCAGCACCGCGTCCCCGCGCGCCCCCAGCACCCCGCCGACGATGGCGCAGGTCGTGTCGACGTCCCCGCCGACCTGCGCGGTGGTCCAGAATGCCCGCTCGTAGTCGTCCAGCGCACGCGCCGCGGACCACAGGGCGAACGGCACGGTGTCATGGGCGCTCGTGCGCCGCCCACAGCCCAGAACCGCCGCGACCGTGGTCGCGTCGCCGTAGTCCAGCATGTCCCGCGCGCGCCGCAGCCCGGCGCCCACGGCGCTGCGCGGCACCAGCGCGATCACTCCGTCCAGCAGGTCGGAGGCCTTCGGCGGACCGGCGGGAGCGGCGGCCAGCGCGGCCGCCGCGGCGACGGCCATCGCCCCGCACACGGCCTCGCGGTGCTGGTGGGTGGTGTAGGCGGAGATCTCCGCCTGGTGGGTGGCCTGCTCCGGGTCGTCGGCGTACCAGGCGCCCAGCGGCGCGATCCGCATGGCGGCGCCGTTGCCCCACGAGCCCTGCCCGTTGAACAGTTCCGCGGCCAGCGTGCGCCAGTCCTCGCCCTCCCGCACCAGCCGCAGCATCCGGTTGACCGCGGGCCCGTAGCCCCGGTCGAAGTCGTGGTGGTGGGCGAAGGAGCGCGCGAGCGCGTCCTGGTCGATCCGTCCGTGCTCGGCCAGCACCGCCACGACCGAGCAGGCCATCTCGGTGTCGTCGGTCCACTGCCACGTCCCGGTGCCGGCGGGCAGCTCGCGTCGTTTGAGCAGCGGGTAGTTCACGGGGACGAAGTACTGGGAGCCCAGGGCGTCACCCAGGGCCAGCCCGCGGAGGCTGGACATGGCGCGTGCGTAGCGCCGTTCGGGAGTGGAATCAGGCGTCATCGCGGGTCACTCTAGCCGTCCAGGTCATAAGGCTCGGGTGTGGTCCACCGCTCAAACGGGCGGTCCATCCGGTACCGGCCGTCGGGCCCGCGCAGGAGCACCCGGAATTCGCCGTTGCCGGGATTGGACAGGGCCTCGAATTCGGACACCGACCAGTGGAACCAGCGCATGCAGAACAGCCGCATCGTCAGCCCGTGCGTCACCAGGAGGACGTTCTCCGGGTGGTCCGGGGCCTCGAAGCTGCGGTAGAGGCTTTCCAGGAAGGACCCGACCCGGTCGTACACGTCGGCCCCGGACTCGCCCTGCGCGAACCGGTAGAAGAAGTGCCCGTACGCGTCCCGGTACGCCTTCTGCAGCCGTACGTCGGTCCGGTCCTGCCAGTTCCCCCAGTCCTGCTCGCGCAGTCTCGGCTCCTCGCGCATCCGGACCCGCGTCGGGTCCAGCCGCAGTTCACGGAAGGTCTGCAGGGTCCGGCGGTAGGGGGAGACGTACGCGCTGATCGTCTCCTCGCCGAAGAGCTCGCGCAGCCGCAGCCCGGCGGCCGCCGCCTGCTCGCGCCCGTTCCGGGTCAGCCGCAGGGCATGGTCGGGCTCGCGTTCGTACACCGAGTCGTCGGCGTTCCCCTCCGATTCCCCGTGCCGGACAAGGACGATGCGCCGTGGTCGAGCCATCCCACGACCCTATTCGGCCATCGCCCGACCAGCGCACCGGGCACGCCGATCGGCCCGGCGGGCAGTCGTACGGTCATACCGTCCAGGACGGTTCGAGGTCGACGACGTCACCGGTGAGCGCCTCGACATCGGCCTGGATCTGGGCGCGCAGGGAGAGCCGCTCGACCCGCTCCTGCCGGTACTTGCCGTGCTCGGCGGCAGCGTGCCACATCGACAGCACCAGGAACTCCCGCCCCGGGGCCTCCCCGAAGAGGCCGCGGATCATCCCGGGCGAGCCCGCCATGGCCGGATTCCACACCTTCTCCTGCATGAGGGCGAAGTGGTCGACCCGGCCCTCACGGACGCGGGTGTGCGCGACCCGCACCACGTCGGCATCGGTGAAGCGCGGCTCGAAGCCGGTCTTCACGTCGAAGCGGTGATCGAAGAGGGTGACCCGCAGATCGGTGTAGGTGCCGTTCTGCGCGGCGGCCAGCCTGTCGTGCGAGCGGGCCATGAAGGAGTCGTAGAAGGAGCGGCTCTCCCAGAACGCGAAGACATGCGCGACCCCCTGCCGGCCCCGGCTCCAGCCGCCGCCCTGCCCCCGGAAGCCCGGCTCGCCCGGCAGCCCCGCCCATTTTCGCTGCCCGCGCTCGAACCCGCGTCGGTCCGTCACCGTGCAGCGAATCCACTTGACCAGCACTGCGCCATCGTACGGGCCCGGCGCGGCCCGGGTCAGTCCTCGGCGCGGTGGATCCGCACCAGTTCCGCCGCATCTCGCTCGGGCAGGCGAAGCCCGAACTTCTGGTCGAGTACGGCGAGCAGCTCGTCCGGGCCGACGTCCCGCCGTTCGGTCCGCCCGTCGGGGTACAGCAGGGTGAACTCCCGCCCGACGAGCGCCCTGCGGACGTCGTCCCCCGGGTAGTGGACGACGAGCCGCCCCACGAAGGAGGACCGGGGGTGTCCGGAGCTGTAGTGGTTGAGCAGGACGTAGTCGACGGGGTGGTAGCGCTGCGGGGAGAAGGCGTACAGGTCCCGCCAGGTCCCACCGCGCAGGAGGCACAGCACGAGGACGCCGTCCGCCTCCTCCCGGACGCGGTACGTCCACTTCCCCTGCTCCACCGCGACGCCGGGGCGCCCCAGCGGAACCGGCTCACGGGGGCCCTGGTGGCCGAACCCCACGTCGCACAGCCACGGTTCCCCCTCGACCGTGACGACGAGGACGGCGTGCGTCACGGGCATCACGGACTCCCCGCGGGTGCGGTTGCGGGCACCGCGCCCGGAGACCTCGAAGCCGAGCCGCTCCAGGGCGGCGGCCAGCAGGGAGTTCTGCTCGTAGCAGTAGCCGCCGCGGCCGGCGTGCACGAGCTTGTCCTCGATCGACTTGACGTCCAGCGCGACGGGGCGGCCGAGCAGGACGTCCAGGCTCTCGAAGGGGATGGCCGCGGTGTGGGCCCTGTGCACTGCGTACAACGTGGCGAGGTCCGGCCGGAGTTCCCGGCCGTCCCCCGCGTTCTCCTGAAGTCCGATCCTCGCCAGATACGCGTCCAGGTCCAGCTCTTCACCGCTCCACATGACTCCCCGCTTCCCCGTTCCCCCGTACCGGCGGCATCGCACCGCCGTGAAATCCTCGGGCACCCGTTCGCCGAACTCCGCACAATGATCGCCATGACGGCCCTGCACACCAACCCGCTTTTCGCCCGCCTCGCCGACGCCGAACGCATCCTGGTCGCCGGCGCGGGCGGCGGCTTCGACATCTACGCCGGGCTCCCCATCGCCCTCTCCCTCCTGCACCAGGGCAAGGAGGTCCACCTGGCGAACCTCTCCTTCAGCTCCCTCGCCGGACTGCCCGCCGAGGAGTGGGCCGCCCCCGACCTCGCCGTCATCACCCCCGACTCCGCGCCGCACCAGACGTACTTCCCCGAGCGGACGCTGGCCCAGTGGCTGCGGCTGCACGGCTACCCGGCGCGCGTGTACGCCTTCCCGCAGACCGGCGTCCAGCCGCTGCGCGCCGCCTACCGCGCGCTGATCGACCTCCACCGCATCGACGCGATCGTCCTGGTCGACGGCGGTACGGACATCTTGATGCGGGGCGACGAATCCGGCCTCGGCACCCCCGAGGAGGACCTGACCAGCGTGGCCGCGCTGGCCGCACTGGAGGAGATACCGGAGCGCCTCGTCGTCTCGGTCGGCTTCGGCGTGGACGCGTACCACGGGGTGAGCCACGCCCTGGTGCTGGAGAACATCGCGGCACTGGAGCGCGCGGGAGCGTACCTCGGCGCGTTCTCCATACCGCGCGCCACCCGCGAGGGCGCGCTCTTCCTGGACGCGGTGGCCCATGCCCAGGACCACACCCCGGAGCGCCCCAGCATCGTCAACGGATCGATCGCCGCGGCCGTCCGGGGCTCCTTCGGCGACGTGCAGTTCACCACCCGCACCCAGGGCAGCGAGCTCTTCGTGAACCCGCTGATGTCGCTGTGCTTCGCCTTCGACCTGCCGGGACTGGCCGCGCACTGCCTCTACCTGGACCACATCGAGGACACCCACCTGATACGGCAGGTGCATTCCCGGATCGCGGAATTCCGCGAGGACCTCGCCACCCGCCCGCCCCGCCGCATCCCCCACTGAGACCGGCGGAGGCGGGCAGGTCTCCGGGAAGACCTGCCCGCCTCGGCGGTTCACGACGTCAGCCGGGCCCCTGTCGGCCGTCAGGCGCGGCAGCGCAGCATCTCCAGCGGCGGGTTGGCCCGGAAGTCCGCCCAGAAGTCCTCGCCGAACGCGCGCACCGCGGCGTCGGACACCTCCAGCGGGACCCAGGTCAGCTCACTGAACCCGGCCGCGGGCAGGCACTTCTCGTAGACCTCGCGGCGCGGGAGGTTGGCGACGAACGAGACCGGCGGGTCGAGCAGCGCCGTGGTCCGGACCTGCGGCCCGGTCTCGCCCTCTTCACCGGTGAGCACGCTGCGGAATCCGTACCTTTCCGGGGTGGGCCCGTCGAAGCGGAAGTCGGGCGACTGGTTGAGCAGGAAGAACTCGCCGCCGGGCTTGAGGCTCCGGTGCACGTTGCGGCACATCCGCTCGGTGGTGGCGATGTCCTGCGCGTAGTTGAGCAGCTGGACCCCCAGGACGATGTCGAAGGCCTGCCCGAGGGGCCGCAGCTCGGCCACGTCGCCCACCTCGTAGCGCACCCCCAGCGGATCGCGCTCCTCCAGCTGCTGTGCCACGGCGACCATCTCACCCGAGATGTCGATTCCGAGCACCTCCGAGGCTCCGCGCCGCCTGAACTCCCTGCTGTAGAAGCCGGTGCCGCAGGCCAGGTCGAGGAGCGACTTGCCCTGCACGTCCCCGACCAGGGCCAGGAAGCCCGGCACCACCACGTACTGCTCCAGCGGCAGGGACTTGAACCCCTCGTAGGCCTCACCGATCTCGTCGTACTGCTGCGTGCTCACAGTTCTCTCATCCCCCATGCCTCATCAGCTCCTCGGCCGCAGGACGCCCCTGTCCCGGGGTGCACCGCAACCTCTGGCGGGCAGTCTCTCCCAAGCTGACAGACCGTTGTACTTGGCGGAACCGACGAAAAAACGACCCTCCTCCCGGCTCGCCGTACGGGCGCACGACGAAGGGGACCGGCCTGAGGCCGGTCCCCTTCGTGAGCGGTGAGCCGCTGGTCAGCTACCCGTGCGGGCTACGCCCGGTGTCAGCTGCAGCCGCTGGTGGAGCCGCAGCCCTCGCAGATGTAGCAGGAGCCGGCGCGCTGCATCTTCGTACCGCAGGAGAAGCAGAGCGGGGCGTCGGCGGAGACCCCGAGCTGCATCTCGACCAGTTCGGCGTTGCTGTGCGCCGTCTTCGGGGCCGGGACCGGGACGGTCACGGCCGGCTTCGGCGCCGACGGCACCGCGGCCAGCGGGACCGACTGGGTCAGCGACTCGGTGTCCAGCTCGTCCTGGAGGGGCTCGTAGGAGCCGGTGTCGAGGTGGCGCTGACGCTCCTCGGCGGTGTGGATGCCGAGGGCCGAGCGGGTCTCGAAGGGCAGGAAGTCGAGCGCCAGGCGGCGGAAGATGTAGTCGACGATCGACTGCGCCATCCGCACGTCCGGGTCGTCCGTCATGCCGGCCGGCTCGAAGCGCATGTTGGTGAACTTCGAGACGTAGGTCTCCAGCGGCACGCCGTACTGCAGACCGACCGAGACGGCGATCGAGAAGGCGTCCATCATGCCCGCGAGGGTCGAGCCCTGCTTGGACATCTTCAGGAAGACCTCGCCCAGGCCGTCGTCCGGGTAGGAGTTCGCCGTCATGTAGCCCTCGGCGCCACCGACCGTGAAGGAGGTGGTGATGCCCGGGCGGCCCTTCGGGAGGCGCTTGCGGACGGGGCGGTACTCGATGACCTTCTCGACGGTCGCGCGGATGGTCTCCTCCGCCTTGGCGGTGACCTCCTCCTTCTCCTCTTCCTTCTTCTTCGCGGAGAGGGGCTGGCCGACCTTGCAGTTGTCGCGGTAGATCGCGAGCGCCTTGACGCCCATCTTCCACGCCTCGAAGTAGATCTCCTCGATCTCCTCGACGGTCGCCGTCTCCGGCATGTTGACCGTCTTCGAGATCGCGCCGGAGATCCAGGGCTGGATCGCGGCCATCATGCGGACGTGGCCCATCGCGGAGATGGAACGCTCGCCCATGGCACAGTCGAACACCGAGTAGTGCTCGGTCTTCAGGCCCGGGGCGTCGACGACCACGCCGTGCTCGGCGATGTGGGAGACGATCGCCTCGATCTGCTCCTCCTGGTAACCCAGGCGGCGCAGGGCCTGCGGGACGGTGCCGTTGACGATCTGCATCGAGCCGCCGCCGACGAGCTTCTTGAACTTGACCAGGGCCAGGTCCGGCTCGACACCGGTGGTGTCGCAGGACATCGCGAGACCGATGGTGCCGGTGGGCGCGAGGACGGAGGCCTGGGAGTTGCGGAAGCCGTTCTTCTCGCCGAGGCGCAGGACGTCCTGCCAGGCCTCGGTGGCCGCGGCCCAGATGACGTTGTCGAGGTCCTCGGTGCGCGGCGCGACGGCGTTGGCGTCGGCGTGCTGCTTCATGACGCGCTTGTGGGCGTCGGCGTTGCGGGCGTAGCCGTCGTACGGGCCGACGATCGCGGCCAGCTCGGCGGAGCGCTTGTACGCCGTACCGGTCATCAGCGAGGTGATCGAGGCGGCGAGGGTGCGGCCGCCGTCCGAGTCGTACGCGTGGCCGGTGGCCATCAGCAGGGCGCCGAGGTTGGCGTAGCCGATGCCCAGCTGGCGGAAGGCGCGGGTGTTCTCGCCGATCTTCTGCGTCGGGAAGTCCGCGAAGCAGATGGAGATGTCCATCGCGGTGATGACGAGCTCGACGACCTTGGCGAAGCGCTCGGCGTCGAAGGACTGGTTGCCCTTGCCGTCGTCGCTCAGGAACTTCATCAGGTTGAGCGAGGCGAGGTTGCAGGACGTGTTGTCCAGGTGCATGTACTCGCTACAGGGGTTGGACGCGGTGATGCGGCCGGACTCGGGGCAGGTGTGCCAGTTGTTGATCACACCGTCGTACTGGATGCCCGGGTCGGCGCAGGCCCACGCGGCCTCGGCGAGCTTGCGGAAGAGCGCCTTGGCGTCGACCTTCTCGATGACCTCGCCGGTCATGCGGGCACGCAGGGCGAACTCGGTGCCGTTCTCGACGGCCGTCATGAACTCGTCGTTCACGCGGACGGAGTTGTTGGCGTTCTGGTACTGGACGGACGTGATGTCGTCGCCGCCCAGGTCCATGTCGAAGCCCGCGTCGCGCAGGGCGCGGATCTTCTCCTCTTCCTTCACCTTGGTCTCGATGAAGGCCTCGACGTCCGGGTGGTCCACGTCCAGGACGACCATCTTGGCCGCGCGGCGGGTGGCGCCGCCCGACTTGATCGTTCCTGCGGACGCGTCGGCGCCACGCATGAAGGAGACGGGACCGGAGGCGTTGCCGCCGGAGGAGAGGAGCTCCTTGGAGGAGCGGATGCGGGAGAGGTTCAGGCCGGCGCCGGAGCCGCCCTTGAAGATCATGCCCTCTTCCTTGTACCAGTCGAGGATCGACTCCATGGAGTCGTCGACGGACAGGATGAAGCAGGCGGAGACCTGCTGCGGCTGGGCGGTCCCGACGTTGAACCACACCGGCGAGTTGAAGCTGAAGATCTGGTGCAGGAGGGCGTAGGTCAGCTCGTGCTCGAAGATCTCGACGTCGGCGGGCGAGGAGAAGTAGTCGAAGTCCTCGCCGGCCTTCGTGTACGTCTTCACGATCCGGTCGATCAGCTGCTTCAGGCCGGTCTCGCGCTGCGGGGTGCCGACCGCGCCGCGGAAGTACTTGCTGGTGACGATGTTGACCGCGTTCACCGACCAGAAGTCGGGGAACTCGACGCCACGCTGCTCGAAGTTGACCGAGCCGTCGCGCCAGTTGGTCATGACGACGTCACGGCGCTCCCAGCTCACCTCGTCGTAGGGGTGCACGCCCGGGGTGGTGTGGATGCGCTCGATACGCAGGCCGCCCTTGGCAGCCTTGGTCCCCTTGGCGCGGGAACCACGTGCCGAGCCGCTCGCCGTCTCTGTCATGCCGCTTCCTCCCATATGCGGGCAAAAACGCCCTAAAGTGCCATCGCTATTCCGCGGCACGGTGCTGTGTGTCTGTTTCTACGTTTTTCTCCCCCGGCTCCCGCCGGGAGGGCCTCCGGGCCGGCCGGCCGCGTCACGGTGCGTGCGCATCGCGGCGCGGGCCGTCCGATCAGTCGGAGGCGGAGGCGGGCACGGGGACCGAAGCGGTCCCTCCGGGCTCGCACTCATGGGGATGAGGCCGCGGCTCGCGCAGTTCCGCGATGGCGGTCTCGAAGTCTTCAAGGGTGTCGAACGCTTTGTAGACGGACGCGAAGCGCAGGTAGGCGACCAGGTCGAGCTCCTGCAACGGGCCGAGAATGGCCAGACCCACGTCATGGGTGGTCAGCTCGGCACTCCCGGTGGCGCGCACCGCCTCCTCGACCCGCTGGCCGAGCTTGGCGAGGGCGTCCTCGGTGACCGGTCGCCCCTGGCACGCCTTGCGCACGCCGGAGATGACCTTGGTACGGCTGAAGGGTTCCGTCACCCCGCTGCGCTTGATCACCATCAGCGAGGCCGTCTCCACCGTCGTGAAGCGACGGGAGCAGTCGGGGCACTGACGGCGCCTGCGGATCGACGTGCCGTCGTCCGTGGTGCGGCTGTCGACGACACGACTGTCGGGGTGCCTGCAGAAGGGGCAGTGCACGGTTCCCTCACCCTCCCTCTTGGCACGACAGAATCACCCCACATGCCCCTCAACGGCGGAAACCAACTCTGCCGGGGGCTCGTGGAGCAGCCCCCAGCATATGCGATCCCAGGAGTCTCAGCAGACTCCAGGACCACTACTTCTGGGTGGCAGCGCTCATCCAACCACTAGATCTTGGGTTGGAGTGGATTTTCGTGGCTCTGCGTGTCGTGGTGTCCGTCAGGGGGTCACGAGGCCCCGCGATGCCACACTGGGCACAGGCCCGGACGGCGACGACCCGATCGGGAAGGGTAGCGTAAGCAACGAACGTCGGATCGAACCCGCGTTCGGTGGACCGATCGTCCATACACCCCTTGATATGCCCACGCCGGACGATCCACGATTTTTCACTCGAACGTGTGTTTGGCGCAACCTTTCGAAAGCTACTACCGTTGTCCAGCTAGGGAGAACATTTCGAGAGGGGCCGACGTGACCACCACCGCAGACAGTGCCACCATCACTGCCCAGAACCGCTCCCAGAGCCGACTCGAGCCGGTGCATGCCATGAACGACGCAAACCTGAACCCGGATGCGGAGCCCGTAGTACGCCCCGCACGCTCGCTGCCAGGTCGACCTCCAGGCATCCGCGCCGACAGCTCCGGGCTCACGGACCGGCAGCGGAGGGTCATCGAGGTCATTCGCGACTCCGTGCAGCGCCGGGGTTACCCGCCGTCCATGCGGGAGATCGGTCAGGCGGTCGGCCTGTCCAGCACGTCGTCGGTCGCCCACCAGCTGATGGCCCTGGAACGCAAGGGCTTCCTGCGCCGGGACCCGCACCGCCCCCGTGCCTACGAGGTGCGCGGCTCCGACCAGCCCAGCTCGCAGCCCACGGACACCACCGGCAAGCCCGCCGCCTCCTACGTTCCCCTGGTCGGCCGGATCGCGGCCGGCGGCCCGATCCTCGCCGAGGAGTCGGTCGAGGACGTGTTCCCACTCCCCCGCCAGCTCGTCGGCGACGGCGAGCTCTTCGTCCTGAAGGTCGTCGGCGACTCGATGATCGAGGCCGCCATCTGCGACGGTGACTGGGTCACGGTCCGGCGCCAGCCCGTCGCGGAGAACGGCGACATCGTCGCCGCGATGCTCGACGGCGAGGCCACCGTCAAGCGCTTCAAGCGCGAGGACGGCCATGTCTGGCTCCTCCCGCACAACGCCGCCTACCAGCCGATTCCCGGCGACGACGCGACCATCCTCGGCAAGGTCGTCGCGGTACTGCGTCGGGTCTGACCCCCGCCGCCTCCATCCGGCCCCCGGGATCCACTGCGCCGGTCCCGGGGGCTTCCCCGTGCCGGGGACCGGCGGAGTGCTCCCTACTCCCTGCCTGCCGTCGGCCTTGTTACTTGCCGTCTGCCTTGGCCGTGGCGTCGATCGCGGCCAGGGAGCGGCGGGCCTGGTTGCGGTCCGTGGTGTACCAGAAGTCCGGCAGCGTGGCCCGCAGGAAGCTCCCGTACCGGGCCGTGGCCAGCCGGGGGTCGAGCACCGCGACGACGCCCCGGTCTCCGGTGGCCCGTACGAGACGACCCGCGCCCTGTGCCATCAGCAGGGCGGCATGCGTGGCGGCGACGGCCATGAAGCCGTTGCCGCCGTGCTCCTCCACCGACTTCTGGCGGGCGCTCATCAGCGGGTCGTCAGGACGCGGGAAGGGGATCCGGTCCATGACCACGAGCTGGCAGCTGGGGCCCGGCACGTCCACGCCCTGCCAGAGCGAGAGCGTTCCGAACAGGCAGGTCTTCGGGTCCGCGGCGAAGGCCTTGATCAGCTCGCCGAGCGTCTCCTCGCCCTGGAGCAGGATCGGGTTGTCGAGCCGGCCGCGCAGCTCCTCGGCGGCCGCCTTGGCGCCTCGCATGGAGGAGAAGAGGCCGAGGGTCCGGCCGCCGGCCGCCTCGATCAGCTCGGCGAGCTCGTCCATCATGTCGCCGCGGGTCCCCTCGCGGCCCGGCGTGGCCAGGTGCTTGGCGACGTAGAGGATGCCCTGCTTCGGGTAGTCGAAGGGCGAGCCGACGTCGAGGCCCCGCCAGGCCGGGACGTCGTCTCCCTCCACCCCCTCGGGAGACAGGCCCATGGAGGCGGCGACGCCGTTGAAGTCGCCGCCAAGCTTGAGGGTGGCCGAGGTCAGGACCACCGAGCGGTCCTCGAACAGCTTCTCCCGCAGCAGACCGGACACCGACAGCGGGGCGACCCGGAGGGTGGCGCCGAAGCGGTCGTGGCGCTCGTACCAGACGACGTCGTATTCGGAGCCGGTGGTGATCCGCTCCGCCACCCCGTGGACGCTCTCCACCGCGGCCAGGGCCTGCTTGCGGACCGCGTCCTCGTCGGGGACGGACTTGTCGCGGGTCGCGCCGATCGCGGAGATCACGTTGCGCGCGGCGTCGCGCAGGGACATCAGCGCGTAGCCGAGGTCTTCGGGGATCTGCTCCAGGCGGCCCGGGAGCGCCAGCTCCATGACCCGTTCGAAGGTCTCGGACGCGGTCTGCAGGGAATCCGCGGTCTTCTCGTCGACCAGCTTGGCCGCACGCTTCACGGCCCGGTTGACCTGCCCGGGGGTGAGCTCGCCGGTGGCGACACCCGTGACCCGGGAGACCAGCTCGTGGGCCTCGTCGACGATCAGCACCTCGTGCTGCGGCAGCACCGGGGCGCCTTCGATGGCGTCGATGGCGAGCAGCGCGTGGTTGGTGACGACCACGTCCGCGAGCTTGGCCCGCTCGCGGGCGGCCTCCGCGAAGCACTCGGCTCCGTACGCGCACTTCGTCGCGCCCAGGCATTCGCGCGAGGAGACCGAGATCTGCGACCAGGCCTTGTCCGAGACGCCCGGGGTCAGGTCGTCGCGGTCGCCGGTCTCCGTCTCGTCCGCCCAGTCGCGCAGGCGCAGCAGGTCCTTGCCGAGCTTGCTGGTGGGGGTGGCCGCCTCGAACTGGTCGAAGAGGCCCTCCTCCTCGTCCTGCGGAGCGCCCTCGTGCAGGCGGTGCAGGCACAGATAGTTGGACCGGCCCTTGAGCATGGCGAACTGCGGGCGGCGGCGCAGCTGCGGATGCAGTGCCTCCACCGTCCGGGGCAGGTCGCGCTCGACGAGCTGCCGCTGGAGGGCGAGGGTGGCGGTGGCCACGACCACGCGCTCGCCATGGGCAAGGGCCGGCACCAGGTAGCCGAGGGACTTGCCGGTGCCGGTACCGGCCTGGATGAGCCGGTGGGAGTTGTCGTCGATCGCTTCGGCGACGGCTTCGGCCATGGCCACCTGGCCGGGGCGCTCCGTGCCGCCGACGGCGGAGACGGCGGCGTGCAGCAGGTCGGGGAGGGAGGGCTTCGTCATAGCACTGCCAACCCTACGGGGCCCCACCGACAGCGAGTGCACCGACGAGGAATCATGGCCGGTACAAGGGGTTGGGTACGGTGCCGTGCTGCACGGCGTGCGGGCGGTCGGGGCGATCGCGGTAGCCGTCTTCGTAAAGCCGGTTCCGGTTGAGGCAGAGCCGGCCGATGCGCTCGCCGAGCAGATCGAAGAGCTCGTAGCGGTCCTTGAGCTCCGGGAAACGGGCCTGGTGGCGCAGGATCTCCGCCCGCACGAGGGACCAGAACTCCTCCTCCGGGACGTCGAGGCGGTCCTCGCAGAGAGCCGAGAGGTAGCGGAAGACGCCGACGAACAGCCCGGAGTGGATGAACTGGGGCAGGAAGTCGGCGGGCTCGGTGAGCAGGGCCGCCCGGACCTCGTCGGGCAGGGAGGCCAGCTCGGGCAGCGGCTCGTCGGTGATGTTGATGTCGTCCACGAAGTCCTTGACCCCGAGACGGACCGGGACGTCGTGCTCGTCGAAGATCACGATGGCGTTCTCGCCGTGCGGGGAGAAAACGGTGCCGTAGCGGTAGAGGAAGTGCAGCAGCGGGGGCAGGAGGGCGGCGAAGAGGCGTTGCAGCCAGACGGTGGGGGTGAGCCCGGACCGGGCCACGAGCTCGGCGGTGAAGGACCGGCCGCGCAGGTCGGTGTGGAGGAGGGAGGCGAGGGTGCGGGCGCGCTCGCCGGGGGCGAGGAGGCCGGTGAGGGGCTCGCGCCAGATGGCGCCGAGGAGCTCCTTGTATTGGTACGGGACCTCGGGGAGCTCTTCGTAGACCGGGTGGCGGACGGTGACGGAGGCTACTTCGCCGAGCAGGACGACCCGGCACTCGTCGCGCAGGAAGGGGTCGGTGTCGCGGAGGGAGTGGATCCAGGCGGTGACGGCGGGTGCGGCGAGGGCGAGCTCGGAAGGCAGGCCGCGCCAGACCATGGTGTTGAAGACGGACAGCGGGAGTTTGACGCTGTGCCGGTCGGGGCGGCTGAGGTTGAGGAAGGTGCGGATCGACTGCTGGGGCAGGCGCAGGTCGGGATCGGCAGGGAGCGGCACGAGGGTGCCGGAGGCGAGCGCCGGGGCGAAGAGGGGCAGGACGACCTCGTCCCACTGCCAGGGGTGGAGCGGTAGGTAGAGGTAGTGGAGCGGGTCGAGGCCGCGGTCGCGCAGGGTCTGGTCGAAGGCGGCGCGGGTGACGGGGTCGAGCTCGGCGGAGTAGAGGCGGGCGGGGTCCTCCAGTCCGGCGGTGCCGCGGTAGGCGGCGAGCGAGGTGTGGGCGGCGAGCCAGGGCAGGCGCTGGGGGGTGCGGGCCTCGGGGGCCCAGGCGGCGGTGTCGGAGGCGGAGAGTCCGATACGGCCCTTGTTGAGGACGAGCCAGGGGTGGCCGGTCTGGTGCCCTTCGAGGGCGGCGTAGTCGAGGTCGGCGAGGACGTCGGCGGTGAGGGCGGTGTGGTCGATGCGGGCGTCGGCGGCGAGGGTGGCGCTGAGCTCGCGCACGAGGTGGCCGAGGGTGGGGCCGTCGATCCCGAGGAGGGTGCGGGCGCGGATGAGGAAGGCGTACGGGTCCCCGAAGGCGGTCGAGTTTCCGGAGAGGTCCGGGTTCCCGGAGCCCGTCGGTGCCTGGGGGGAGGCCTGCGTCGGGGTGAGGGTGATGCTGTCGGGGGCTACGTGCCAGCTGCCGTACGAGCGGCGGCGGGCCCGGAAGCCGAGGCTGCTGCCGTCGTCGAGGGTCAGGGTCCACGCGTCGCCGGCGGCGGCCGGGGCGGGGACGGGGACGGGGCTGATGATCTCCTCGTAGGCGAACTCGGAGAGCATCTTGGCGAGCATCCGGCGGGCGGCGAAGTCCCAGGTCGGAGGGTTGAGTTCGGGCGGCGTGCAGGGGTGCTGGGGCGACGGCGGCACGGTGGGTTCCGCCGCGTCGGGGGCTGCGTGGAAATTCGGCACGGGACTCCTCGAAGATCGGGAACTTTGCTGCGCGACGCAGAGTTTTCTAAGGGAGAGGTGCGAAGCGGCGACGACGGTCAGGGTTTGCGGGGCGGCACTCAGAGGAGATTGCGCAGCGCCCGCTCCCGGATCATCAGGGCGGCACGCTTCTCGGGAAGGTCGATTTCCGCGGAGCAGCGGAAACCGGAGCTCAGGAAGGCAGATACGGAGGGGGTGTTGCGGATGTCCGGTTCCGCGATCACGCGAGTGCAGCGGGGGCGGTTGCCGAGGACCATGTCGGCGACGGCGCGCAGCAGGGTGGTGCCCAGGCCACGGCCGCGGTTCGTGCCGTCTCCGATGAGCAGGTGGATACCGATGTCGTGGGGGCGCGCCGGGTAGTGGCGGGAAAGCGGGTCGAGGTCGGCCCGGTAGATCTCCCAGTAGCTCATCGGCGTGCCGTCGAGGAGGCCGAGGCAGGGGATGCTGCGGCCGTCGCCGTCGAGCTGGGCCCGTAGGTGGGCCGCGGTGACCGCGGCTGGGCCGGCGAGTTCCCAGTAGGCGGCCACCTCGGGGTCGTTCATCCACCCGGTCAGGAGGTCCAGGTCCCGGCCCGGCCGTACGGGTTCGAGGCGGAAGGCTCCGGCGGGTGTGGCGGCGCTGCCCCAGATGGCCGGTGAGTCGAGCAGGTCGGCTTCGGCGAGCAGGGGCAACAGGTCGGCCCTGAGCCGTGGTTCGACGGTGTGCTCCACCACCTCGATGGCGCCGAGGGCGTCGGTGGCGGATCCGGCGGAGTGGGCGGTTGTGTCGGTGGAGCGCATCGGGGGCTCTTCTCCGCGTCGGCGCCGACGCGTCAATCGTGAAGGGGGTTGGTGATGGTGACGTAGACGGACTGGGTGTCGACGGGGCCGACCAGCTCGTCGAGACCGCCCAGGCGGGTGAGCAGATTCGCCTTGCAGCGCAGGGTGGGCGAGTCGAGCAGCCGTGTGGGGAGCGGGCCGAGGCCCGCGGCCTTGGCGAGGAAGCGGCGGAAGGCGGCGAGGAGCACGCGCTCGTCGGCGAGCCGCTGGGATCCGAAGGCGCCGATGAGCCCGAGCACGTTGTTGATGCCGAGGTAGTAGGCGAAGCGTTCGTCGGTGACGGCGTCGGAGACGAAGGTGTCGCTGGCGCTGCCGATGCCGGGCAGCCGCTGCTCCAGTTCCGCGCGGCGGGATGCGCGGAAGTAGTAGCCCTGGTTGTCGCGGTAGCGGCCGCCGGTCGGCCAACCGGCCGCGTCGAGGAGGACCAGGGTGTTCTGCTGGTGCGCTTCGAGGGCGATGCCGGCGAGCGCGTCGAAGGCGAGGACCGGCAGGACCACGTGGTCGAGATAGCGCAGGAACCACTCGGCGGCGACGGCGGACGTGCTGCGTCCGGTGGCGGCGGCGAGGCGGGAGACGAGTTCGGCGAGGCGTGAGCTCATGGTGGGCCGGCCGGGCCATGGGCGGGGAGCGGTGAGTGCGGCGATGCAGACGGCGTCGTCGCCCGAGCGGAAGGGGTTGTGGCGCAGCAGGGCGTCGAGTCCGGGCACGGGGGTTCCGTCCGGGGCGTCGACGGCGACCCAGGCGGGGTCGCGGACGATGTCGAAGCCGGGGTGGCCCGCCTGCCACTGCTCGGCGAGGCCGGTGCGGAGCAGCCGGTGGACCTCGACGCCTCGGTGCAGTTCCTTGCGGAGGTTCTCGCGGCGGGAGTTGGTGATGCGCAGGCCCAGGGAGAGCTTGAGCATCGCGGGGTCGCCGGGACGGTGGACGGTGCGGACGGAGGAGGTGGGGTACCAGGGTTCGCCGTGCGGGCCCAGGTCGTGCAGGAGTCCTGCGTCGCGCAGGGCGGTGACGGCGGGGCGCTGGAGCAGGTCGCGGGCCTGCCAGGGGTGCAGGGGAAGGGGGGTGGCGCCATCGGGCAGCGGGAGCCCGGGAGCCAGTCGGCCGAGGAGCTGGGGCGCGGAGACGGGGCGGCCGCGCTCGGTCCAGGCGGATTCGGTGGCGAGGACGGAGGGGTCGACCGCGAACCAGTGCAAGGGGAAGGAGCCGTGGAGTTCGGGTGAGTAGCGACGTGCCTCGGCCTCGGAGAGTCCTTCGCGGCTCTTCGGGTCGGGTTGGAGGGGGTGACCGAGGAGGAGCGACTGTTCGGCTGTGAGGAAGCGGTCCCCGCCCACGGGGGCCGGGGCGGTGGGACGTTCGCGTCGGTCGGCAATGAACTCGGTGGTACGGCGCACCGAGTCGGCGACCCGGCCGACGAGGTCGGCGCTGCCGCGGCCGCCGCCGGTGCCCTCACGGGCGATGAGGGAGGCGAAGGTGACGGCGTCCAGGCAGGGTGCGCCGGCGGGGGCGCCTTCGAGCCGGGCCGGGCCGAATCGGTGCCAGCCGGTCTGGGACCAGTAGCGGACGGCGACGAGCGCGGCGGTGCCCGACGCGGGGAGGGGGATGCGGAGTGGGGTTCCGGCGGGGCCGCGGCTGATCCCTGCTTCGCGGACCCAGCACCGGAGCAGGTTCTCCAGCGACGCGGCCTCGGCGGCGACGGCCGGGTCCGGGTGGTTCAGGAGGTCGGGCAGCGCGGCCGGCTCCGACCAGAGGAGGCCCGACCAGCCGGAACGGGCTCTGGGTGTGCCGTCCTTCTGCCGCGGCACGGTGGCCGTCGCCCCGGCGGCCGCCGCGGGGAGCGGCCCTCCCGCGTCCTCTCGCGGGGCGGCCGGGGTCCCCGCCGGGCCCTCGTCCGGGCGCTCCGACTCGGGCCCGCCTGCCTGGTCCGACGGGCCGGGGCGGAGCCCGGCGTCCGGGTGGGCGGAGGCCCCGTCGGGTCTGCCGGCCACGGCTGCCTGTCCGCCTTCGGCACCCAGCGGGGCGGCGGGGGGCACTGCCGCCGGGCCGCCGTCGGCGGAACCGGCCGGTGCCGTGACCGGGCCGGGGGTGGCGACGGCGTCGGGAGACGCCACCGAACCCGCCCACGGCTGCCCCCCGTCAATCGAGCTCACGGCCGGCCCCCGGGTAGCGGCGTCGGGAGACACCGCGGAGGGCGGTCGCGGCTGTCGGCTCTCGGGCGAGCCGGCCGGCGGGCTCGCGCACGGGACCGAGGTGGTGGCGTCGGGAGACGCTGCGGAAGGCGACCACGGGTGTCGGCCCTCGGTCGCGCCGGCCGAAGGACTCATGGCGGGGCCGGGGGCAGCGGCGTCGGGAGACGCCGGTGAAGCCGCCCACGGCTGCCGGCCTTCGACGGGGCCGGCCGGCAGGCTCGCTGCCGGGCTCGGAGCAGCGGGGTCGGGAGAGGGCGCGGAGGGCGGTCGTGGCGGCCGGCTCTCGGGCGAGCCCGCCGGCGGGCTCGCGCACGGGACCGAGGTGGTGGCGTCGGGAGACGCTGTGGAAGGCGACCACCGGTGCCGGCCCTCGGTCGCGCCGGCCGAAGGACTCATGGCGGGGCCGGGGGTAGCGGCGTCGGGAGACGCTGGCGAGGGCGGACACGCCGGGCGGTCCTCGACGAGGCTGGCCGACGGGCTCGTTGCTCGGCCGGGGGTGGTGGGGTCGGGAGACACCTCTGACGGCGGCCACGCCTGTCGGCCCTCGGCAAGGCCTGTCGGCGGGCTCGTTGCCGGCGGCTGCGTGGCGGCGTCGGGAGACGCCGGTGACGCCGCCCACGGCTGTCGGCCTTCGACGGGGCCGGCCGGAAGGCTCACTGCCGGGCTCGGAGCAGCGGGGTCGGGAGAGGGCGCGGAGGGCGGTCGTGGCTGCCGGTTCTCGAGTGGGCTCGGGGGCGGAGCGGGGGTCGGCGGCTCGGCGGGGGCGGTGTCCGACGGTGATGGCCTGTCGGGGGCCGGTGCCTGGAGCGGCTGATGGGTGGACTGGTGCGGGTCTGGCATCGCGGGTCCTCGGGGTGCTGGTCAGTGGGTGCGGCGGGCGGCGGCCGGGATGGCGTCGGCCAGGCGGTCCAGGACCGCTGCGGCCTGCTCGTCGGTCAGGGTGAGCGGGGGGAGCAGGCGGACCACGGCGCCGTGGCGGCCGCCGAGTTCGACGATCAGGCCGCGGTCCAGGCACTCCTGGCGGACGGCCGCGGCGAGGGCCGGTGCGGCGGCTCCGGTCTCGGGATCGACGAGTTCGACGCCGATCATCAGGCCCCGGCCCCGGACGTCCCCCATGCAAGGGTGGTCGGCGGCCAGCCCGCGCAGGGCCGTCAGCATCCGCTCGCCGAGGACGGCGGCGCGCTCGGCGAGGCGGTTCTCGCGTACGAAGGCGAGCGTGGCGGTTCCGGCGGCCATGGCGAGCTGGTTGCCGCGGAAGGTTCCGGCATGGGCCCCGGGGGCCCAGACGTCCAGGCCAGACCGGTACACGATCACCGCGAGCGGCAGGCTGCCGCCGATCGCCTTGGACAGGACCATCACGTCGGGCACCACCCCGGCGTGGTCGACTCCCCAGAAGGCTCCGGTGCGGCCGACGCCCGTCTGCACCTCGTCGGCGATCAGCGGGATGCCCCTCGCGGCGGTGATCTCCCGCATCCGGCGCAGCCAGGCGTCCGGGGCGGGAATGACCCCGCCCTCGCCCTGCACGGGTTCGACGATCAGGCCGGCCGGGGCGGGCACCCCGCCCTTCGGGTCGTCCAGCAGGTGCTCCGTCCAGCGCGCGGCGAGTTCGGCGCCCTCGGCGCCGCCGACACCGAACGGACAGCGGAAGTCCTGCGGGTACGGCAGCCGGGTCACCCGTACGTCCGGGGCGCCTCCCGAGGCGTCCAGTGCCCCTGCGGTCATGCCGTGGTAGGCCCCGGTGAAGGCGAGCAGCCCGGAGCGCCCGGTCGCGGTGCGCACCAGTTTGAGGGCGGCCTCCACGGCGTCCGTACCGGCCGGCCCGCAGAACTGGATGCGCGCGTCGGCGGCCAGCTCCGACGGGAGGTTGGTGAACAGCTCGGTGGTGAAGGCGTCTTTGACCGGGGTCGCGAGGTCGAGGACGTGCAGCGGGGCCCCGGAGTCGAGGACTCCCCGGACGGCTTCGAGTACCACCGGGTGGTTGTGTCCGAGGGCGAGGGTGCCGGCGCCGGAGAGGCAGTCGAGGTAGCGCCTGCCGTCGGCGCCCTCGATGGTCAGCCCGCGGGCGCGCACCGGGACGATGGGCAGGGAGCGCGCGTACGTCCGGGCGGCGGACTCCCGCTGCGCCTGCCTGCGCAGGATTCCGTCTGCGGCGACGGAGCCGCCGCATCCGCCGGGCCCCTGCACCCGGCCGCCCCGTGGCGGCACTTGAGGCTCCTGCGGCGGGATCTGTGTCGCGGCCGCCGCCGCGGCCGGCTCGGTCAAAGCCACGAGTGTCGGTCCTCCCGCACTGAACGCTCTTCCGGATTGCCCCTCGAACACCAACGCTGCTCCCCCATCCCCCGTACGTACCAACGACGGTGACGCCGACGGATCACGGGTGGCCCCAAGATCCTTGGCACGCAAGGGGCGAGCAACAGGAACCACGGCCCCGGCCTGTGTCGTCCTGGGCGGCAGCGGCATAGTGGGGGGCTGCACTCCACGCCTCGAAACCACCAGGGGGACGAACGACATGCGACCGAACCGACCGGTCACCGCGATCCTGTGCGCGGCCGCGCTCGCGCTGACCGCAGCTGCCTGCGGCCCCGGCGACGAGGAGGCCGGCGGCGACGCCAAGCCGACCGTGGCGGCGAGCCTCCCGGGCCCGGACGGGATCAAGATCCCGGACCAGCTCAAGGAGAAGCTCAAGGAACGCGGTATCGACCTGGAGAAGTGGAAGGGGGGTGAGTGGAAGAACTGGAAGAGGGAGGACTGGCTCCGCGAGGCGGGCGACTACATCAACCCGATCATCGAGGGCCTGTGGGACCCGGACCGCATGCGTGACGCCGAGCAGCCGCAGCGCCCGGCCGTCGACCCGGACGCGGGCAAGGACCAGGGCGTCACCGACCCCACTCCCGCCCCGGTGGCGGCCAAGCCGGCGAACGCGCCCTACCACCAGAGCGTTCCGGAGTCCGGGAAGGTCTTCTTCGACGGCCCCGAGGGCTCGATGGTCTGCTCCGCGACCGTGGTCAAGGACCCGGCGCACCCCGGCAAGTCGAACATGGTCTGGACCGCGGGCCACTGCGTGCACGCGGGCAAGTCCGGCGGCTGGTACCGCAACATCGCCTTCGTTCCGTCCTACAACAACGCGGGCAAGCCGTCGGCGCAGCTCAAGGGCGCGCCGCGCGAGCAGGTGGCCCCGTACGGCGTCTGGTGGAGCGACTGGGCGCAGACCTCGGACCAGTGGATCGCGACCGGTGGTCCGACGGGTGGCGCGGGTGCCCCGTTCGACTTCGCGGTGCTGCACGTGACGCCCGAGAAGGGCAGCGGCAAGTCCCTGGAGGAGATCGTCGGTTCGGCGCTCCCGGTGGAGTTCGCCGCGCCGGCCGTGCAGAAGGTCGCGAGCATCACGGCGACCGGTTACCCGGCGGCGGCTCCGTTCGACGGCCAGAAGGCCTTCCAGTGCACGGACAAGCCGGGCCGGCTGTCCCTGAACGCGACCGACCCGGCGATGTACCGCATCGGCTGCACCATGACCGGCGGTGCCTCCGGTGGCGGCTGGGTCGCGGCGGGCGCCGACGGCAAGCCGGCGCTGGTGTCGAACACCTCGATCGGCCCGGCCAAGGCCGGCTGGCTGGCGGGACCCCGGCTGGGTTCGGAGGCGAAGGGCGTCTTCGAGGCCGTCAGCCGCAAGTTCAAGTAGGTCAGCACCGCGAACGACCGAGGGCCCCCCGCACCGTGTGCAGGGGGCCCTCGCCCGTCAAGCCGTCATGCCGTCAGCCGGTCGGCCGTCAAACCCTCCGGCCCATCCGGCCGTCCGGCCTGCTTACTGCTTCGCGAGCGCGTACGGAGCCAGGTCCGCCGCGAGCTCCTGGTGGACCCGCGCCTTGAGCAGGGTGCCGTCCGGGGTGTGCTCCTCGGAGATCACCTCGCCCTCGGCGTGCGCCTTGGCGACCAGCGAGCCGCGCGTGTACGGCACCATGGCCTCCACCTCGACCTCGGGCCGCGGCAGCTCGGAGTCGATGAGCGCGAGGAGTTCCTCGATGCCCATCCCCGTCCGCGCCGATACGGCGATCGAGTGCCGCTCGATCCGCAGCAGCCGCTGCAGGACGAGCGGATCCGCGGCGTCCGCCTTGTTGATCACCACGATCTCGGGCACGTTGACCGCGCCGACCTCGCGGATCACCTCGCGCACCGCCGCGAGCTGCTCCTCCGGCGCCGGGTGCGAGCCGTCGACGATGTGCAGGATCAGGTCGGAGTCACCGACCTCCTCCATCGTGGAGCGGAACGCCTCGACGAGGTGGTGCGGCAGGTGCCGGACGAAGCCGACCGTGTCGGCCAGGGTGTAGATCCGGCCGCTGGGCGTCTCGGCCCGGCGCACGGTCGGGTCGAGGGTGGCGAACAGTGCGTTCTCCACCAGGACGCCCGCGCCCGTGAGGCGGTTGAGCAGCGAGGACTTGCCCGCGTTGGTGTAGCCGGCGATGGCGACCGAGGGCACCTTGTTGCGGCGCCGTTCCTGCCGCTTGATGTCGCGGCCGGTCTTCATCTCCGCGATCTCCCGGCGCATCTTCGCCATCTTCTCGCGGATCCGTCGCCGGTCCGTCTCGATCTTGGTCTCACCGGGGCCTCGGGTGGCCATGCCGCCACCGCCGCCGCCACCCATCTGCCGGGACAGCGAGGCACCCCAGCCGCGCAGTCGCGGCAGCATGTACTGCATCTGCGCGAGGGCGACCTGTGCCTTGCCCTCTCGGGACTTGGCGTGCTGGGCGAAGATGTCGAGGATGAGGGCGGTCCGGTCGACCACCTTCACCTTGACGACGTCTTCGAGGGCGATGAGCTGGCCGGGGCTGAGCTCGCCGTCGCAGACGACGGTGTCGGCGCCGCTCTCCATGACGATGTCACGCAGCTCGCGCGCCTTGCCCGAACCGATGAAGGTGGCCGGGTCCGGCTTGTCGCGGCGCTGGATCACACCGTCGAGTACGAGAGCACCCGCGGTCTCGGCGAGCGCGGCGAGCTCCGCGAGGGAGTTCTCCGCGTCGTTCACCGTGCCGGAGGTCCAGACACCGACGAGAACGACGCGCTCCAGGCGCAGCTGCCGGTACTCGACCTCGGTGACGTCTTCGAGCTCGGTGGAGAGGCCGACCACGCGGCGCAGGGCCGCACGCTCGGAGCGTTCGAACTGCTCGCCGTCCCGGTCTCCGTCGATCTCGTGGCTCCAGGCGACGTCCTCTTCCATCAGGGCATCGGCCCGAAGGCTCTCGGTGAAGCTCTGCGGGTCCCGCACGTCCTGTGCGTCCCGCGCGTCCTGGGAAGGGGAAGAAGAGGAGGTCATTGGATCCTTACGTCGATTCGAATAGCGCTGACACGTTAACGGGCACGCTAACTGTCACGTCCAACGTGTCACACCGCCGGGGGATTCCCCGAACGGCCTCGTCGATGGTGACATGCCCGTTCCTCACGGGTCACACGCTTTATTCGCCGGACGGGCCGCGCGTGCCGGACTTGCCGGGCGTGCCGGACTTGCCGGACGCGGCCGGGGTGCTCCACTCCGGGTGCCCGGGCATCGCCGGGGTGGTCTTGCCGTACAGCCAGGGCTCCAGGAAGGCCCCGAGGTCCCGGCCGGCCTCCTCCGAGGCCATGCGCACGAAGTCCGCCGTGCCCGCGACCCCGTCCCGGTACTGCGAGACCCAGCGGCGCTCCAGCCGGTCGAAGGCCTCGGTGCCGATCTCTTGGCGCAGCGCGTAGAGGATCAGCGCGGCCCCGTCGTAGACCACCGGCCGGAAGAGGCCGATCTTCTCGCCGGGCGGGGCGGGCTTCGGGGCGGCCGGCGGGCCGCCCGCCGCACGCCACTGGTCGGAGCGCTGGTACGCCTCGCGCATGCGCCGCTCCAGGGAGTACTTGCCGAGCCCGTCCGCGTACAGGGCCTCGTACCAGGTGGCGTGTCCCTCGTTCAGCCACAGGTCGGACCAGGTCAGCGGGGTGACGCTGTCGCCGAACCACTGGTGGGCGAGCTCGTGGACCATCACGGACTCGACGTACCACTCGGGGTAGCCCTCGCCGGCGAAGAGGCTGTTCTCGAAGAGCGAGAGGGTCTGCGTCTCCAGCTCGAAGCCGGTCGTCGCCCGCGCGATCAGGACCCCGTAGTTCTCGAAGGGGTAGCGGCCGACGCGCTCCTCCATCCACGCGATGTGCCCCGCGGTCTTCTTCAGCCAGGGGGCGAGCCGCTCCCGGTCCACCTCGGGCACCACATCGCGCAGCGGCAGCCCGTGCGGGCCGGTGCCGTGCACGACGGCGGACTTGCCGACCGACACCTGGGCCAGTTCGGTGGCCATGGGGTGCTTGGTGCGGTACGTCCACGTCGTCGTCGGGCCGAAGCGCAGGGTGGGGATCGCCGGCACCCCGTTGGCGACGGCCGTGAGCCCGGCCGGGGCGGTGATCCGGAAGGTGAAGAACGCCTTGTCGGCGGGGTGGTCGTTGCAGGGGAAGACGCGGTGGGCGGCGTCCGCCTGGTTGGCCATGGCCAGGCCGTCCTCGGTGGGCACCCAGCCGCCGTCCCCGCGTCCGCGCGGGTCGCTGGTGTGCCGGACGGTGATGTGCAGCGGTCCCTTGTCCACCACCGCCCGCGCGGGGGTCAGTACGAGGTCCTCCCCCACGGTCTCGAACCGGGCCGGCTCCCCGTTGACCTCGGCGGACGCCACCTTGCCGTGGGTGAAGTCCAGGTTGATCCGCTCCAGCGGCTCCAGCGCACGGGCTTCGATGACGGTGACCGCGTCGAGCGGGCTCCGGTTGTCCTTGTACGCGAAGGACAGGTCGTACGAGAGCACGTCGTACCCGGGGTTCCCGAGCTCGGGGAACAGCGGGTCGCCGATGCCCAGCGCCTTCGGCGGGGGCAGTACGGCGGCGACGAGGGTCAGGGAGGCCGCGGCGAGCAGGGCGGCGCGCAGGCGGGGGGAGGAGAGCTGCATCCACCACCGCTTACCAGTGACCGCCACACGGCCGCGTACGGCGCGCGACGGAACCACCCGAACGGGACCTTCCGGGGCCGCCCCGGCCTACGCCCGGCTGACGTCGTACACGCCCGGCACGTCCCGCATGGCACGCATCAGTGCGGGCAGCCCGGTCGCGTCCGGCAGCTGGAGGGTGTAGGTGTGCCGGACCCGCTGCTCGACCGGGGGTTCCACGGTCGCGGAGACCACCTCGACCCCCTCGCGGGCGATGGCCTCGGTGAGGTCGGCCAGCAGGTGGGGGCGCCCGAACGATTCAGCGAGCAGGGTGACCCGGCAATCGGCCGTGGCCCGCCAGTGCACGGCGACGGAGGTGCGCCCCACGGCGCGCATCTGCGCCACGGCCGCGCAGTGGATGCGGTGCACGGTGACGGCCCCGCCGCGGACCAGGAAGCCGGCGACGGCGTCGGGCGGCACCGGGGTGCAGCACCCGGCGAGCCGCACGGTGGCGTCCGGCAGGTCGGCGACGGCGTTGCCCCCGCCGCCCCGGGCTCCGACCACGGACAGCGGCGCCCGGGCGGCCGAGGTGGTGGACATCGCCCGGTCGGGATGGGACTCGAGCCAGCTGCTGATGGCGATCCGGGCGGCCGGGGTGCGCGCGTGGTCCAGCCATTCGGCGGCCGGGCCGGAGGAGGCGTCCTGCGCGAGCAGCAGCTGCACGGTGTCCCCGTCGGACAGCGGGGAGGACAGGGAGGCGAGGCGCCCGTTGACGCGGGCGCCGATACAGCCGTGGGCCGCCTCGCCGTGCTGGGCGTAGGCGGCGTCGATGCAGCTGGCCCCGGCCGGCAGGCCCAGCGTTCCCCCGTCGGCCCGGAACACGGTGATCTCCCGGTCCTGGGCGAGCTCCGCGCGCAGCACGCTCCAGAAGGTGTCGGGGTCGGGTGCGGACTGCTGCCAGTCGAGCAGGCGGGACAGCCAGCCGGGCCGCGTGGGGTCCACGCGCTCCTCGTCGGGGTCGGCGGCGGCGTCTGGCGTCGCGGTGGCGTACGGGTTGCCGAGCGCCACCACGCCTGCCTCGGCGACGCGGTGCATCTGCCGGGTCCGCACGATGACCTCGGCCACGTAGCCCTCGGGCGTGGCGACGGCGGTGTGCAGCGACTGGTAGAGGTTGAATTTCGGGGTGGCGATGAAGTCCTTGAACTCCGAGACGACCGGGGTGAAGCAGGTGTGCAGCTCGCCGAGGACCGCGTAGCAGTCGGCGTTCTCGCCGACGAGGACGAGGATGCGGCCGAAGTCGGAGCCGCGCAGCTCGCCGCGCGTCCGGGCGATCCGGTGCACGGAGACGAAGTGCCGTGGCCTGACCTGTACTTCGGCGGCGATGCCGGCGTCGCGCAGGACGGCCCGTACGGAGTCGGCGATGCCGGGGAGCGGGTCGCGTTCCCCGGCGTGGGCCGCGATGAGCGCGCGGGTGCTCTCGTACTCCTCGGGGTGCAGGATCGCGAAGACGAGGTCTTCCAGCTCGGTCTTCAGGGCCTGGACGCCGAGCCGTTCGGCGAGCGGGATGAGGACGTCGCGGGTGACCTTGGCGATGCGGGCCTGTTTCTCGGGGCGCATCACGCCCAGGGTGCGCATGTTGTGCAGCCGGTCGGCGAGTTTGATGGACATGACGCGGACGTCGTTGCCGGTGGCGACGAGCATCTTGCGGAAGGTCTCGGGTTCGGCGGCGGCGCCGTAGTCGATCTTCTCCACCTTGGTGACGCCGTCGACGATGAAGCAGACCTCGTCGCCGAATTCGGCGCGGACCTGATCGAGGGTCACCTCGGTGTCCTCGACGGTGTCGTGGAGCAGAGAGGCCGTCAGGGTGGTGGTCTCGGCGCCGAGTTCGGCGAGGATCAGGGTGACGGCGAGCGGATGTGTGATGTACGGCTCACCACTTTTTCGCATCTGGCCCCGGTGAGAGGTCTCCGCGAGGAGGTAAGCCCTTCGCAGAAGGGACAGATCGGCGTCCGGATGGTGGGCGCGGTGGGCCTCGGCGACGTGGCCGATGGCGTCCGGGAGCCGGTCCCGGGACGTCGGCCCGAGCAGGGCCGCGCGCCCGAGCCGGCGCAGATCGAGCCTGGTCCGGCCCCGTCTGCGGAGCTCAGGGCGCGCTTCGGGGTGTGCTTCGGGGTTCGTGGCCTCTGCACTCATGGGCACCTCCGGCGGCTTCGACCGGCGGTGGCGGGCATGGGGTGAGCCCTCAGGGCCGGTGCCTGATGTTACCGACCCCACCACGTGGCGCAGTCCACCTCTCGCTCAGCGTGAAACGGATCACCCATTAGAGGGAAGCTTCAGGCGAAAGCCGTTTCGGTGAGCCAGGCCTCGTCGAACTCGCCGGTGGCCACGATCACGGCCGGTCCGGTCATGTCGATCTGCCCGTCGGGGTGTTCGGTGATGAGCAGGGTGCCGCCCGGGAGGTCGACGGTGTACGTGACCGGTGCGCCGGTGACGGCCGGGTCGACGCCGTCGCGGCGGATGGCGGCCACGGCGACGGCGCAGGCGCCGGTGCCGCAGGAGCGGGTCTCGCCGGAACCGCGCTCGTGGACGCGCATGGCGACGTGGCGGGGGCCGCGGTCGACGACGAACTCGACGTTGACACCCGTCGGGTAGGCGGACGCCGGGCTGAACGGCGGGGCGGTGTACAGGGTCCCGGCGTCGTCGAGGCTTTCAACGAAGGCCACGGCGTGCGGGTTCCCCATGTTCACGTTGCGCGCGGGCCAGCTCCGGGAGCCGACGCTGACCGTGACCTCGCCCTCGGGGAGTTCGGCGCGGCCCATGGAGACGGTGACGTCGCCGGTCTTGTCGAGGTGGACCCGCTTGATCCCGCCGCGGGTGGCGATGGCCAGGTCCCCGGGCTCGACGTGGCCGGCGTAGTGGAGGTAGCGGGCGAAGACGCGCACGCCGTTGCCGCACATCTCGGCGATGGAGCCGTCGCTGTTGCGGTAGTCCATGAACCACTCCGCCTCGTCGGCGAGGTGGGCCGCCTCCGGGTGCGCGGCGGACCGGACGGCGTGCAGGACGCCGTCCGCGCCGATCCCGGCCCGTCGGTCGCACAGCTTCGCGACCGCGGACGCGGGCAGCTCGATGGCGTTGTCCGGGTCCGGGACGATCACGAAGTCGTTCTCGGTGCCGTGGCCCTTGAGGAAGGAGAGGGTGCGCTGCGTCACCCGCCCATGGTACCGAGCCGCAGCTCAGCGGTGCCGCGCGGTCCAGTACGCGGACCCGTGCGGGAGGGGCCGGTCAGCGGAGCCGTGCGGGAGGGGCCGGTCAGCGGAGTCGGGCGACCCGGTACACGGCGAGGGACACGACGGCCAAGGCGATCACGGCGTACAGCGCGGCCATGCGCCAGTCGGGGCGGCGGCCGCTCCCCCGGGCCGGGAGGCCGGGCCACGTGTAGCCGACTCGTCGGGCGGCCATCATCCCCCAGCCTCCGGCACAGCAGCTGATCAGGAAGCCGAGCATGGCGACCACGGCTCCGCCGTCGCCGAATTCGAACGCGAGCGGGAAGGCGAACATCAGGGAGCCGGCGGCGGCGAGCATCGCGATGGGGGCGATCTGCCACAGGCGCAGGCGGCGCTGCGGACGCAGCTCGACCTCGAACTCGGGGACGGCGGCCGCCTCGGCCTCGGCGGTGTCCGGGGCGTCCGGGCCGTCGGGGGTCAGCCGCGCGGGATCCGCGGGCAGCCCGAGGCCCGCGGGCCCGTCCGTCCCGTCGAGAAGCGTCGGATCCGCTTCCCGCCGGGTGTCGTCCCGCCCGGTGTCGCGAGGGCCGGCCTCCATCGCCACGCGCCCTCCCCACTCGGACTCAGTGCGCCGCCATTCACCGCAGGTGACCGCACCCGCAGGAGTTTGATGATGGCACGCCCCCGGCCCCGCAACCGGCGCCCGGGGCGTCCCGATGCCATCACGTGATCAGGCTGTGACCGCTCGTTCGACCAACGACTGCGCGAGTCCGGGGAGTTCCCCCCGGTCGGCGGCGGCTCCGCTGAGCCAGTGCACGCGCGGGTCGCGGCGGAACCAGGAGTCCTGGCGGCGGGCGAACCGCTTGGTCGCCCGGACGGTCTCCGCCCTGGCCTCGTCCTCGGTGCACTCCCCGGCGAGCGCGGCGAGCACCTGCTGGTAGCCGAGCGCCCTGGAAGCGGTGATTCCGTCGCGCAGCCCGCGGGCCTCCAGCGCGCGGACCTCGTCCACCAGGCCGTCCTCCCACATCCGGTCCACGCGCAGCGCGATCCGCTCGTCGAGCTCCGGCCGGGCGACGTCGACGCCGATCTGGACGGTGTCGTAGACGGACTCGTGGCCGGGCAGATTGGCCGTGAACGGGCGTCCGGTGATCTCGATGACCTCCAGCGCGCGCACGATGCGGCGGCCGTTGCTGGGCAGGATGGCCTGGGCGGCGGCCGGGTCGGCGGCGGCGAGGCGGGCGTGCAGGGCGCCGGAGCCGCGCATCGTGAGCTCGTCCTCCAGCCGGGCGCGAACCTCGGGGTCGGTGCCGGGGAACTCCATGACGTCCAGGGCGCCGCGGACGTACAGGCCGGAGCCTCCGACGAGGACGGGCGTACGGCCCTCGGCAAGCAGTTTGTCGATCTCCACGCGGGCCAGGCGCTGGTATTCGGCCACGTTCGCGGTGTCGGTGACGTCCCAGATGTCGAGGAGGTGGTGCGGGACGCCGCCGCGCTCCTCGGTCGTCAGCTTGGCGGTGCCGATGTCCATCCCCCGGTACAGCTGCATGGAGTCGGCGTTGACGACCTCGCCGTCGAATTGGCGGGCCAGGGCGACGCCCAGGTCGGACTTTCCTGCCGCGGTGGGACCGACGACGGCGATGACCCGCGGGGCGGGGGCTGCATTCCTCACCGCCCCAGTCTCTCAGCCCCTGGTCAAGACGCGGCCATGTACCCGATCGAGTTACGTGACGGGGTGGGGGCGGGGTCGTTGCCCTGGCGAGGTTCCGGCCCGGTGTGCGCCGTGCGTACCCCTTGCGTATGCCCGGCGTACGCCTTGTGGGGGCCGGTTCGGTCACGGCGGAACTTCACTCACACGAGTAACGTTATAGGAGGAGACATGGGCGTTTTTGACTGGTTTTTTCGTCGTAAGGACGAGGCTGCGACCGAAGAGGTCGCGGCCGAGGCCGTGACGACGGAGTCCGGTGCGGCCGAAGGGGCCGAGGCAGAGCCGGCCGTTGCGGAGGCTCCGGCGGCGGAAGCCGTGGAGATCCCGAAGCAGCAGTCGGCCGAGGTGGCCGCGGACAGCGAAGCCGGCGAGGGCGCCCGCACGTAGCGACCGCCAACGGAAGGTGACCCATGGGCCTGCTGGACAATCTGAAGGCCAAGCTCGGTCCGGCGAAGGACAAGGTCGGCGACCTCGCCCAGAAGAACGAGGGCAAGATCGCCGAGGGCCTGGACAAGGTGGCCAAGGCCGTGGACTCCAAGACCCACGGCAAGTACAGCGACCGGATCACGAGCGGTACGGGCAAGGCGAAGGACGCCCTGGGCAAGATCGCACACAAGGACACCCCCGGCGGTACGACGCCGCCGGCCACCTCCTGACGCGGTCCCCGAAGGGGCGCGGGACCAGCAACTGCCGGTCCCGCGCCCCTTCGCCGTTTCCCGGGCCTACGGCCGGTGCGCGCGTACGGCCGGTACGCGCCTACGACCAGGCGGCGACGAAGTACCCGACCCCGTACGGCGCGTCCTCGTACAGCAGCCGGCCTTCGAGGCCGGCGCCCTCGGCGGCGCCGGCGAGCACCTGCCAGGGGGCCCGGCCGGCGGCCTGGAGTTCGGCCGCGAGTTCGGCGTCGATCGCGGCGAGGGCGGCCGCGTCGGCGGCGCCGAGGGCACGGGCGGCGGCCGCGTCGAAGGCGGCGGCCCGCTCGTCGAGGTAGCCGGGGGCCTTGAGGGTCCGGCAGGCGCTGCCGTCGCCGAGGACCAGCATGGCCACGCGTTCGGCGGAACCGCCCAGGTCCGCGCCGAGCAGGCCGCAGCCGCTCGGGGCGAGGTCCGCGGCGACGGCCACACCGGCGACCGGGGCGGCCGCCCAGCGGGCCCGGCCGAGCAGCCAGCCGGCCACCGCGAGGGAAGCCGGCAGGGTGTCCCCGGTGGCGTGGCCGCTGGGCGGTTCGCCCAGGTCGGGGCCCAGGGTGACGGTCAGGTCCACGCCGAATCCGGCGAAGCCGCCGGGGGTGCCCTGGTCGTACGCGCCGCCTTCGGCGGCGGGCCCGACCACGACCAGCAGGTCGGGCCGGGAGGCGGCGAGCACCGCCAGCGTGTCGGAGCAGGCGGTGCGGGCGTCGCCGAGTTCGGCGGCGGCCCCCGCGGCGACCTCCGGCACGAGCAGCGGCGGGGCGGGACAGACGGCGGCGGCTACGAGCATGATCCGCAGCCTATCGCCAAGGGCGGCTCGGGCAGTGGGCGTGCGGTGCCGCTCGCGCGGTGCGGTGCCGTGCCGGTGCCGGTGCCGGTTCAAGATCTGGGGCTCCGCCCCAGACCCCGCGCCTCAAACGCCGGCGGGGCTGGAGTTGGCCCCGGCGGGGCTGGAGTTGGCCCCGGCGGGGCTGGAGTCGGCTCAGGCGGGGCGGGAGTCGGCTCAGGCCTGCGGTGCCGCGCAGCCCGAGGTGGTGGCCGGGAGGGGGGCCGGGATGCCTAGGGTCGGGATGCCGAGCATGACGCCCGCGGGCTGGGCCGGGGCGGCGTTGCGCTTCTCCCAGGCGTCGCCGGCGCGGGTGCGGCGCACGGTCAGCGTCGGGCCCTCGGCCAGCAGGTGGTGCGGGGCCGCGTAGGTGATGTCCACGATGACCACGTCGCCGGGGCGGACCTCCGCCTCCGGCTTCGTGAAGTGGACCAGGCGGTTGTCGGGGGCGCGGCCCGACAGGCGGTGCGTGGCGCCGTCCTTGCGGCCCTCGCCCTCCGCGACCATGACCTCCAGCGTGCGGCCGACCTGCTTCTTGTTCTCCTCCCAGGAGATCTCCTCCTGGAGGGCGACCAGGCGCATGTAGCGGTCCTGCACGACCTCCTTGGGGATCTGCCCGTCCATGCCGGCGGCGGGGGTGCCGGGCCGCTTGGAGTACTGGAAGGTGAAGGCGTTCGCGAAGCGGGCCTCGCGCACGGTGTGCATCGTCTGCTGGAAGTCCTCCTCCGTCTCACCGGGGAAGCCCACGATGATGTCGGTGGAGATCGCGGCGTGCGGGATCGCGGCGCGGACCTTCTCGATGATGCCGAGGAACCGCTCCTGCCGGTACGAGCGGCGCATCGCCTTGAGGATCGGGTCCGAGCCGGACTGCAGCGGCATGTGCAGCTGCGGCATCACGTTCGGGGTCTCGGCCATGGCCGCGATCACGTCGTCCGTGAAGTCGCGCGGGTGCGGGGAGGTGAAGCGGACCCGCTCCAGGCCCTCGATCTGGCCGCAGGCGCGCAGCAGCTTGCTGAAGGCCTCGCGGTCACCCAGGTCGGAACCGTAGGCGTTCACGTTCTGGCCGAGCAGGGTGATCTCCGAGACGCCCTCGGCGACCAGGGCCTCCACCTCGGCGAGGATGTCGCCGGGCCGGCGGTCCTCCTCCTTGCCGCGCAGCGCCGGGACGATGCAGAAGGTGCAGGTGTTGTTGCAGCCGACGGAGATCGAGACCCAGGCGGCGTACGCGGACTCGCGGCGGGTCGGGAGCGTGGAGGGGAAGGCCTCCAGCGACTCGGCGATCTCGACCTGCGCCTCTTCCTGGATGCGGGCGCGCTCCAGCAGCACGGGGAGCTTGCCGATGTTGTGCGTACCGAAGACGACGTCGACCCACGGGGCCTTCTTGACGATCGTGTCGCGGTCCTTCTGCGCGAGGCAGCCGCCGACGGCGATCTGCATGCCGGGGCGCTTGGTCTTCATCGGGGCCAGCCGGCCGAGGTTGCCGTACAGCTTGTTGTCGGCGTTCTCGCGGACCGCGCAGGTGTTGAAGACCACGACGTCGGCGTCGCCGTCGGAGCCCTCGGGTGCCCGGACGTAGCCGGCGTCCTCCAGCAGACCGGAGAGCCGCTCCGAGTCGTGCACGTTCATCTGGCACCCGTAGGTGCGCACCTCGTAGCTTCGCTTCTCGTCCACTGCCTGGCTCCGGTCGCTGCTGGTCATGCAACAAGGGTAGGCGGTACCCGGGAGCCCTCCGGTCCCCCGTGCAGCCGGCCCGCGGGGAGCCGGCGGCCGAAGAGGAGGAGCAGCAGGTCCTGGGCGTTTGCGTAGAGGGGCGTTCCGTTTCCGTGGGACCAGTCGAGGTCGTCGGCGCGCAGCCGGAGGCCGGTCAGGTCCGCGCCGAAGAAGCGCAGGGTGCGCGGGGTGACCGCGTCGAGGAGGAGCCGCAGCCGGTCCTCGGGGACGCGGCGCGGGTGGCCGAGGGCGGTGGTGATGTCGAGGCCGTGGACCACGTCGTGGGCGAGGGCCCCGGTGGGGCCGGCGGCGGGGGGCTTCCAGGGGTGGCCGGCGTTCTCGCGGAGCAGCGCGGCGAGCTCTCGCGGACTGAAGGCGGCGGCGTCGCGGCGGGCGGTCAGGTCGGTCATCCGGTGCAGGTTCCCGCCGGCCCGCAGCAGCTCGGCGGCGAAGCCGGGGAGGGAGGTGCGGAAGCCGAGGGACATGTGGGCGGCGACCTCGCGGACGCGCCAGCCGCCGCAGAGGGACGGGGCATCCCACTGGGCCGGGGTGAGGGCGTCGAGTACGTCGGCCAGCTCGCGGCGTTCGGCGGCGACGGCCGCGGCGATCGTACGGCGGCTCACGGATCGGCTCACGGATCGGCTCGCGGATCGGCTCACGGGGCTGGAAGCGGGTCCGGGCGTGGG
The DNA here is from genome assembly GCF_040651555.1 of Streptomyces sp. NPDC048424. Lineage (NCBI taxonomy): Bacteria > Bacillati > Actinomycetota > Actinomycetes > Kitasatosporales > Streptomycetaceae > Streptomyces > Streptomyces sp. NPDC048424. The sequence continues at coordinate 185,495 of NZ_JBEZKE010000012.1, forward strand.
TTGCGGCGCTGATCGGCTCATGGCTTCAGGCTCGGCTGGCGCCCCGCATAAGTCCAAGAGCGGGTTCTTCTGCGATCTAGAATCATCGGTTATGGAATTGGCTCAGCTGCGCTATTTCGTGGCGGTGGTGGAGGAGGGCGGCTTCACCCGGGCCGGGGCGCGGCTGCACGTGTCCCAGCCCGGGGTGAGCGCACAGGTACGCCGGCTGGAACGGGAGCTGGGGCAGCGGCTGCTCGACCGGTCCGGGCGGCGGGTCACGCCGACCGAGACGGGCGAGGCCGTCCTCTCGTACGCGCGGGCCGCGCTGGCGGCGGTCGAGGGGATACGGCGGACGGCCGAGGAGTTCTCCGGGCTGCTGCGCGGGCGGGTGGCCCTCGGGCTGGTCCCGGGCGCGGCCGGGGCGGTGGTGGACGGGTTCGACGCGGTGGAGGTGCTCGGGAACTTCCACGACGAGCACCCCCGGGTGGAGATCGCGCTGTCCGAGGACACCTCGGAGCGGATGCTGGCCGCCCTGCTGCGCGGGGAGCTGGATCTGGCGGTGGTCGGCCTCGGCGCGGCGCCGCCTCCGGGGGTCTCCTGCCAGGTGGTGCTCGACGAGCCCCTGGTGGCGGCGGTCCGGGCGGACGACCCCCTCGTGGCCCAGTCCGTGAGCGGCGGGATCCCGCTGGCGGCCCTGCGCGAACGGGCGCTGATCAGCCTGCCGCGCGGGACGGGCCTGCGCGGGGTGCTGGAGCGGGCGTGCGCCGAGGCGGGCTTCGCGCCACGGGTGGAGTTCGAGGCGGCGGCGCCCGCGGTGCTGGTCCGGCTGGCCGCGCGGGGGCTGGGGGTGGCCGTGGTGCCGTCCGGGGCGGAGGACGGGGCGGAGTCCGGCGCGGGCTCACGGACCGGCGGCGGACTGTGCGCGCTGCGGATCACCGAGCCGGCGCTGAACGGGCGGGTGGCGCTGGCCTGGCGCACGGGCGGGCCGGCCGGACCCGCCGCCCGCGGGCTGCTGGGACGGCTGCGCGCGGAGGCCCCCGGACGGCCCGCGCCGTGACAGGACGGCGGTCGGGTGGCAGGATCGCGCCATGCCTCTCGTACCGCCCCGGATCAGCAGGCGCCACGCCCTGCGGGTCCTGGTGGCCGTACTGGCCGTGCTCGGCGTCCTCACCTGGTGGCTGAAGCCCTTCGGGGAACCGGAGCTGCGCGGCGAGCTGACCTTCAGCACGGGCGCCCGCACCGGCGTCTACCACCGGTACGGGCAGCTGCTGCAGCAGGCGCTCGCGCGGGACGCGCCCGGGGTGGACGTCCATCTGGAGACCAGCGAGGGCTCGCAGGAGAACCTGAAGCGGGTGGCATCCGGTGAGGCGGACTTCACGGTGGCGACCGCGGACGCGGTCGCCAAGTACCAGCTCGACGGGAAGCCGCGCGCGGACCTGCTGCGCGGGGTCGCCCGGCTCTACGACGACTACGTGCAGCTGGTGGTGCCGGCCGACTCCCCCGTGCAGTCGGCCCGGGACCTGAAGGGCAAGCGGGTCGCGATCGGCCAGCCCGGTTCCGGGGTGCGGCTCGTCTCGGAACGGCTGCTCAAGGCGGCCGGGCTGGACCCGGTGCTGGACATCACGCCGGTGTCCATAGGCATCGACACCATGCCGGCCGAGCTGGAGGCCGGCCGGATCGACGCCTTCTTCTGGTCCGGCGGCCTGCCGACGAACGCGGTGCGCGAGCTGTCGGAGCGGTACCAGATCCGGCTCGTGCAGCTCGGCGACCTGGTGGAGCAGCTGCAGGGCAGCGGCAGTCCGGCGCGCTACTACCGGACGGCGGTCATGCCGCAGGACGCGTACGCGCGGGCGCGCAACACCAGCGCGGTGACCACCCTGGCCGTGCCGAACCTGCTGGTGACCACGGCGGCGACGGACCCCGCGCTGACGGAGCAGCTGACGCGGACGGTGATCCTCGGCCGCGACCTCGTCGGGCGCGAGGTGCACGCGGCTCAGCTGGTGGACCTGCGGACGGCGATCTACACCGATCCCCTGGAGCTGCACGAGGGGGCGGGCCGGTACTACCGGTCGGTCAAGCCCTGACCTCCCCTGCGAACCCGACGACGAGCTTGGTGAGGTCGGGGCCGAGGCCGAGGCCCTACGAGGACGGCGGCGACGGCAGCAGCATCATCGCCGCGGCGGCCGCGCCGATCAGGCCCGCGTGGGTGCCCAGGGTCGCCGGGACCACTTGGAGCTCCTTGACGAAGGAGAGCGTGGCGTAGGCCGCGAGGTGGGTGCGGATCGGGGCGAAGAGGATGTCGCCGGAGGCGGCGACCCCACCGCCGATGACGGCGATGTCGGTTTCGACGAGGGTCGCGGTGGCGGCGATGGCGGCGGCCAGCGCACGGCCCGCGCGGTCGAAGGCTGCCAGGGCGATCGGGTCGCCCGCGGCGGCGGCCGCGGCCACGCCGGCGGCCGACGCGTCCGGCGCGCTCCCCGAACCGTTCGCGTGGTCCGCCGCGCTCCCGGCGGCCGCTCCGGTCGGGCCGTTCACGGCTCCGGCCGGGGTCCAGCCCTGTTCCCGGGCCCAGCGGGCGATCGCCGTGCCGGAGGCGATCGACTCGACGCAGCCGCGGCTGCCGCAGACGCACGGCTCGCCGTCGAAGGCCACGCTGATGTGGCCGATGTGCCCCGCGTTGCCCGTGGGGCCGGGGTGCAGCTGGTTGTTCAGGATGAGGCCGCCGCCCACGCCCGTGGAGACCACCATGCAGAGCGCGTTCGCGTGGCCCCGGGCCGCGCCCAGCCAGTGCTCGGCGGCGGTCATCGCCACGCCGTCCCCGGCCAGTACGGTCGGCAGCTCGGCCCCGCGCGCCGCCAGCTCCGCCGCGATCCGGGCCTGGACGGGGAACTCCCGCCACGCCCCGATGTTCACCGGGCTGACCGTGCCCCGGGAGGTGTCCACCGGGCCGGCGCTGCCGACACCGCAGCGGACGGCCGAGGCCCACAGCGGGGAGCCGGACAGGTCGGCGACGACCTCGGCCACCGCCGCCATGACCCCCTCCGCGTCCACTCCGCGCGGGGTCGCCCGGCGGGTGGTGGCGGTCATCGTGCCGTCGGGGTGCACCAGCGCGCCGGCGATCTTCGTACCGCCGATGTCGATCGCCACCGTCAGGCCGGCGGCCGCTGCGGCGGCGCGCGGTGCGGGGAAGGGGGCGGTGGGGGTGATCACGGTGGCGGCTCCAGGAAGGGTTCAGGATTCAGTATGCGCCGGGGGCGGCGCCGTGCTCTCGCGAGGCTCCAGTCGCGGCTGCTCGCTGATCCGGACGCCGGGCGGGCCGCCCGCGAGGACCGCGAGGAGTTCCTCGGCGGCGAGCCGGCCGAAGCCGGCGGTGTCGCGCACGAGGGCGGTGAGCCGGGGGTGGGTGACCCGGCAGAGCGCGGAGTCGTCCCAGGCCACGATCGAGAGCCGGCCCGGGACGGGGATGCCCAGCTCGGCGGCGACCGCGCTCCCGGCGACGGCCATCACGTCGTTGTCGTAGACGAGCGCGGTGGGCGGCCCGGGCTCGGCGAGGACCCGGCGGGTGGCGGCGGCGCCCTCGGCGTCGGAGTAGTCGGTGACCACCGAGCGCACCTGGTCCGGGCCGAGCCCGCGGCGCGCGGCCTCCGTCCGCAGGGAGTCCATCCGGCGGACCGTGTGGGCGAGGCCGGGAAGCCCCGCGATGTGGACGATCCGGCGGTGGCCCAGCCCGTGGAGGTGGTCCAGGACCTGGGCCATGGCCCCGGCGTCGTCGGCCCGGACCGAGGAAACCACCGCGGGCCCCGGCTCGGGCCCCGGCCCCGGCCCCGACTCCGGTCCCGGCCCCGGCCCCGGCCCCGACTCCGGTCCCGGCCCCGGCTCCGTCCCTGTCTCCGGCTCGCCGATGGTGACCGCGGGCAGGCCCAGCTGCCCGAGGAGCGCCGGGCGCGGGTCCCGCATGCGCGGGTCGACGACGAGGACCCCGTCGACCCTGCGCTCGGCCCACCAGCGCCGGTAGACCGCGCATTCGGCGTCGATGTCCTCGACGACCTGGAACAGCAGGGCGGTCCGGGCGGCGGAGAGGACCTCCTGGATTCCGGAGACCAGCTGGAGGAAGAAGGACTCGACGCCGAGCGTGTGCGCGGGCCGAGCGAGGACCAGCCCGACGGCACCGGACCGTTCGCCGGAGAGGGCGCGGGCGGCGCTGTTGGGCTGCCAGCCGAGTTCCTCGGCGACGCGGCGGATCCGCGCCCGGGTGTCCTGCGAGACGCCGGGCCGGTCGTTGAGCGCGAACGACACGGCGCTCTCCGACACCCCGGCCTGCCGGGCGATGTCCTTGATCGTGGGTCTGCGGGCCATGGCCTGCCTCATTCGTCCTTCGGGTGCGTCACGCGTGGCGGAATACGGAGGGCAATGGCCGGACCGTACGCGATCCTGCCCTGGCAGGCGGCCTTGACCGCGATCCAGTACTCCCCGGGAGGGGTGTCGAGCGGCGGCCGCAGCGCGAACCGCACCTCGGCCGGCCCGTCCGCCGGTACGTGCAGGGGCAGGGCCGCGGGGGCCGTCAACTGCCAGGTCCCGTACGGGGAGACGGCGTAGGCCAGGCCCGTCAGCGCGCTCCGGACGCCGGTGCTGCCGATCCGGGCCCGTACGATCCCCCGCGCGCCGGGGGCGACGACGAGTTCCCGGTCGGGCGCCTCGACCCACAGCCCGGCGGGGACGGGGCCGCCGGGGACGGTCACGGTCAGCACGTCCTCGAACTCCCCCGCGGGTGTGGCCGCGAGGATCCGGACCAGGTGTTCACCGGGCTCGGCCGCAGCGGCGGGCGCCACGCCCAGCGGGATCCGTTCGTACCCGCCGGGTGGGAGGTCCACGGTCCGCCGGCTCCAGGTGGTGTGCCAGCCGTCGGGAGCGCGGACCTCCAGTGCGACGGGGCCGCCGGCGCCGGCATGGGAGGCGAGCGTCACCGTCGCCGCGGACGCGGGGCCGTCACACGTCACCGTGTACGGCGCGTCCCCCAGCGGAGCCGTGCCCGTGTTGTGCAGCCAGTACCGGCTGAACACCGGCTGGTGCGGTTCCCGTTCGCCCGCCCGCAACGGCATGCCCGAGGGGGTGGGCAGCAGCAGGGTGGTGGTGGCCGCGCCGCCGATGCCCGCCCCGAAGGGGCCGAGCGGGCGGTCCAGCAGGTCCGCTTCGACGGCCGGCCCGGTGGGCCAGCGCACCTCGGGCGCCGCCGGGCGGCCGTGCGTCTCGCGCAGCCGGACCGCCAGCTCGCCCTGCTCACCTCGCTTCACGGCCTCGATCAGCACCCGGTCGGCCGGTTCCACGCCGAGGAGGGAACGGGCCGGCGGGTGCGGGCCGCCCGTCGGCGGTCCCGTCACGGCGGTGAGGGGCTTGTTGAACTCCCGCCCCCGGCGCGCCAGGTCGAGCTGTCGCCAGTCCCCCTCGCCCGCCACCAGCGCGTGCTCGAAGACGTGCGTCCAGTGCTGGAGCTGGAAGGAGCTGCCGTCCGGGGCGGTGCGCCGGGGAGGGTCCATCCACGCGCCGCTGGGACGGCCGGTGCACGAACGCATCAGGCTGCTGTGCAGCCGGCCCGACGTGTCCACGGCGAAGCCGGGCGTGCCCCTGACCAGGATCCCGACGGTCCGGTTCGCGTACGGGACTTCGTGCGCGGCCCCGGCCGACGACTCCCCGGCCGGCTGCCCGGCGCCCTCCAGGCGGCCCGAATCGGCGATGGCGCGGGCGAGTTCGGCCGGTGACGTGTGCACCAGGACCGGCAGGTCCCGGATGCCGGTGAGGTCGCAGCCGGGGCTCCACCGGGTGCGGAGCGGGGCCCGGGCCGGGATCCACGCCCGCGCGTGCTCCCGTACGGCCCGTGCGTGGGCGGGACCGGCCTCTTCCAGCACCGCCGCCGTGAAGGCATTGGCCCCGGGGCCGCCGAGGGCGATCCGGAAGTCCGGGAGGCTGCTGTCCACCGCCAGGTCGCCCCAGCGCGGACCGGCGGGCCGGGTGGGGGTGGCCGTTACCCCGTACCGGCCGAGCGCGGTGACCAACTCCCGCAGGCCGTCGGGAGTTCCGGCGTCCGGCAGCACGATCTCCGCCGCCCCCAGCGCCCGGTCCGGCCCGGCCAGCGGCGCCGAGAGCGCGAACCAGTTCAGGCACGGGCTGTCCAGGGTCCACGGGGCCCGGACGTGGTCGGCTCCCGCGTCCGCCTCGGGGAAGGCGAAGCCGCGCCCCACGGCGGCCGCGGCCGTCTCCGCGACCGGGACCGCACCCGGCACGTCCGCCGGGATCCGCAGCCGGATCAGCTGGTCGGAGCCGTCGAACCCGTCGATCCGCGTGGTCAGTTCCACCCGGTCGAGGCCGTCCCACAGGGTGGTGGTGCGGGTCCAGCGGACCGGGCCGGTGCGCCCGGTGGCCACGATCCGCGCCCCGAGCGGCCCCCGCTCCACCCGGCAGGACGCGGCGGGCGAGGAGCCCGAGCCGGTGCCCGGCCCCTTGGGCAGCAGGTGCCAGGGGCCCTCCTCGAAGTAGGGGTGCCGGGCGTACTCGTCCTGCACGACCAGCTCGTCCACCTCCCCCGGGCGCAGCAGCTCCTGACCGGTGCGCCGGTCCAGCAGCCGGGCGAGGCCGCCGCCGCGCGCCGGATCGGCCTCGGCGCGGAAGGACGCGTTCTGCACGGCGAGGCCGTCCGCCGGCTCCCAGCCGCCCGAGACCGGCGACTGCGGGAGCGGCTGCCGCGCGGCCTCCAGCCACCAGGTCCGGTGTCCGAGCGAGGGCAGCTCCGCGGCGAGGAACACCACCTCGGCCACGGCGCCGGCCGCCGCCTCGATGTGGACGGGTGCGTACCGGCCCGCGGCGTCGCGGACGGTGATCCGGTGCGCCCCGGCAGCCGTCAGCCCCAGCGCGGCCAGGTCGACCGACGTGCGGACCAGGTCGGTCCGCGTCCAGGACACCGGGTTGTGCACGGTCACGGCGAGCGGCGAGGGTCCGCGGGTGTCGGCCGCGCCGGTGAGCGCGGCGAGCGCCTCCTGCCGCACGGCGGCGGCCAGTTCGTGCGCCTCCCGCCATGCCGGGAGCAGGTCCAGGTACACCTGGTCGGAGAAGGTGCCGGTCACCGCGTCGTGGTGGGCGGCGTGCAAAAGGTGTCGCCAGGCCTTGGCCAGCGTCTGCGCCGGGTAGTCGAGCAGCCCCTCGGCGCAGGCCAGGGCCGCGAACGTCTCGGCCTGTTCGAGGAGGTTCTCGGCGGCCCGGTGGGCCTGCTTCACGTCGATGTAGGTGACGTCCTTGCCGGTGTAGACGGGGCCCATCTCCCGGGTCACCGGCAGGGGCCGCTCCCCGCGCGCGGCGAACTCGGCCCGGACCGCGTTGAAGTGGGCGCGCGGGCCGGAGTGCTCCATCCGCGGCCAGCAGTAGCGGCGGTTCCAGGCGTGCTGCACGTCCAGGCCCCAGCGGTGGGGCCAGGAGAAGTCCGTTCCCATGGGGATCAGGACGTTGCGCGTCGCGGCGCGGGTGCGCAGCAGTTCGTACAGGTCCAGCAGCTGCTCGGCGGCGGCCTGCGCGTCCGGTGCGCGGTGGGAGGGCCAGCCGGCGGAGTAGTGCGCGGGCAGGTAGTGGAGCAGCAGACCCCGCGCGCCGTCGTCGCCGGGCGCGATCCACTCGAACTCGGCGGGCAGCTGCATGGCGGTGGGCGCCCGCAGCGGGTCGCCCCAACGGTCCGCCATCGGGCCCCACTGGTGGTGCGGACCGCGGGCGAGGACGGCGGAGTCGAGTCCGCAGCCGGCCATCAGCGCGGGGAAGGACGGGTCGTGGCCGAAGACGTCGAGCTGCCAGGCGGTACGGGGATCGGCGCCGAGGGTGCCGCGGTGCAGGGCGAGGCCGTGGACGGCGCCGCGGACGGTGGTCTCGGCGGAAGTCAGCGTGGTGGACGGCTCGTTGTAGGTGCCGCCGACGATCTCGACGCGGCCCTCGGCGATCAGCGCGCGCAGCTCTGCGCGGTCGGCGGGGTGGGCGTCCCAGTACGGCTTGAGGTAGTCGACCTCGGAGAGCACGAACCGGTACGCGGGGTCCTCGCGCGCCTGCTGGAGGTGGAGCGGGACCAGGGTGAAGGCGGGCACGCCCGCGTACTCCCAGCCCCGCTCCGCCTGGCCGGGCCGCGGCGGGGCGTCCCACAGGGCGGTGTAGGCGGCCTGGGTGTTCCACCACATGGGGTCGTAGTGGAAGTGCGGGACGAGCCGGACGGTCCATCCCGGCTCGGCGACGGTCAGCCCGAACGGCAGCTCGGCGAGGGGGCGCCCGTCGGGGGTGGCGACGCGGACCGTGGCGGCCAGCAGCTCCCCGGGCACGGCGGCCCCGGTGCGGACGGCCACCTCGACGGTCGTCTCGCCCTGCGGGCCGCCCTCGTCCGCGCGCAGGATCCGCGGGTGCGCGGTGGTGACGCCCGCGCCGTGCACGGTGACGTACAGCGGGCCGGCCGGCCGCTCCCTGCGGATCCGCGCGCGCACCACCTGCGCGGGGGATTCCGGTGGCCCGGTGAAGAGGGCCGGAGTGGTGACCGCCGTGACCGAAATACCGCTGTCCATTTCCATATGCCGCCCTGTGGCCGTCGGAACTAAACCGCATTAGTCCTGCCAGGTTCCAGCGAAAAGAACCCGTGTGTCAACTGGGCTGAAGCGCATAAGTAGCCGAGCCGGAGGCCCTGTTGACTTTCCCCATCCACACCGGCAGGTTGTGGCCCATCCGGTGAATTCCCCCAGAACTCCAGGACGCCTTGTGCACGATCACCCGCTCCGCTTCGGCGCCAACTACACACCGGCCCGCGGCTGGTTCCACCACTGGCTGGACTTCGACCTCGACGAGGTCAGGGCCGACCTCGACTCGATCGCCGCACTCGGGCTGGACCACGTCCGCGTCTTCCCGCTGTGGCCGCTCTTCCAGCCGAATCGGACGCTGATCCGGCCGCGCGCCGTCGAGCAGCTCGTCGCGCTCGCCGACGCGGCCGCCGAACGCGGGCTCGACGTCAACGTGGACGGTCTGCAGGGCCACCTGTCGAGCTTCGACTTCCTGCCCGCCTGGACCCGGACCTGGCACCGGCGCAACCTCTTCACCGACCCGGACGTGGTCGCCGGACAGCAGGAGTACCTGCGCACGCTGGCCGCCGCGCTCGCCGACCGGCCGAACTTCCTGGGCATGACCGTGGGCAACGAGATCAACCAGTTCTCCGACGCCCCGCACCCCGACCCCGACCGCATCACCCGGGACCAGGCCGCCCGCTGGCTGGAGCGGATGCTCGCCGCCTGCGAGCAGGGCGCGCCCGGGCGGCCGCACGTGCACGCCGAGTACGACGCCGCCTGGTACCAGGACGGACACCCCTTCACCCCGGCCCAGGCGGCCCGGCTGGGCGCGGCCACCGCCGTGCACTCCTGGGTGTTCAACGGCACCGCGCAGCGCCACGGCGGGCGCGGGACGGCGACCGAGCACCACGCCGCGTACCTCATCGAGCTCTCCAAGGCCTGGGCCCTCGACCCGCACCGCCCGGTGTGGCTCCAGGAGGTGGGCGCCCCGGCGCCGCTGATCCCGCCCGAGGACGCGGCGCGGTTCACCGAGGCCACCGTCACGAACGCGCTGGACTGCCCGGACCTGTGGGGCGTGACCTGGTGGTGCTCGCACGACGTGTCCCGCGAGCTCGCGGACTTCCCGGAGCTGGAGTACGGGCTCGGCCTGCTCACCAACGACCGCCGGAGCAAGCCGGCCGGCGCCGCCGTGGCCCGGATCGCCGGGGAGTGGCGGGGCCGTGCGCACCGCCCGCCGGTGCGCTCCACCGCGCTCGCCGTGGACGTCGGCGGGGAGCACGAGGCTCCCGGCCGGTCCGTGTGCGCCCCGGGCGGCGCGTTCTTCGAAGCGTGGGCCGCGCTGACGGCCCAGGGGGTGCGCCCCGCGGTGGTCCTGGCGGAGCGCGCCGAGGACCCGGCCCACCTGGCTGCGCGCGGCATCACCGAGGTGCTGCGCGTGCACGACGTGAGACCCGACCGATCCGATCCCTCGTGAGGAGCCCCGCATGGCCGAGATCGACGCGCCCGACGAGACCGACGCGACCGGCACGCCCGACGAGAACCGGGAGAACCGCGAGACCCGCGCGGCCCGTGTGACCCGCGGGACCCCCGTGACCGACAGCGGCGCCGCACCTCGTACGCCGCCCGCCCCCTTACGCCCGTCCCGGCGCGCGGTGCTGGCCGCCGGGGCCGGGGCCGCCGCACTGCTGGGCGCGGCGGGCCAGGCCCCGTACGCGTCCGCCGCTCCCGCGCCCGCCGCGCCGACCCCGGCCGACCTGGCCCCGTACGCCTCGTACTGGTTCCCGGACTCCCTCCCGGCGGGGACCCCCGGCCCCGGGATCGTGTGGCGCTCGCTCCTGCGGTGGAGCCCGGAGCGGGACCCCGACCTGGCCCACAACACCGCGACCGTGCCCCTGGCGCCGCGGTTCACCCCGGTCCCGGCGCACCGGGACGCCCGGGCCGGCCAGGCCCGGATCTCCTCCCTCGTCTCCTTCGGGCCCACCGCCGGCAATCCCTCCCAGGGCTCCGCGACCGCGGACTACTACGCGCTCACCCACTGGGCGTACATCGACGAGCTGGTCTTCTGGGGCGGCTCGGCCGGCGAGGGCATCGTGCTCGCCCCGAACGCGCCCGTGGTCGACGCCGCCCACCGCAACGGGGTCCGGGTGCTGGGCAACGTGTTCCTGCCGCCCGTCGCCTACGGCGGCGACCTCCAGTGGACCCGCGACCTGGTGCAGCGGGACGCCCTCGGCCGGTTCCCGCTCGCGGACAAGCTCGTCCAGGTGGCACGGACGTACGGCTTCGACGGCTGGTTCGTGAACGCCGAGACGGACGGCGGCGACAGCGCGCTGGCCGCCCGGATGCGGGAGTTCCTGCGCGCCCTGCGGGCCGCGGGCGAGCCGCACGGGCTGCGCATCACCTGGTACGACGCCATGAACACCACCGGCCGGGTGGGCTGGCAGGGCGCCCTCAACCAGCTCAACCAGGAGTTCTTCGAGGACCGGGCCGGGAAGGTCGCGGACACGATGTTCGTGGACTTCCGCTGGACCGCGCAGACCCTGGCCGCGTCGGGCGCGCTCGCCGAGCGGATCGGCCGCTCCCGCCACGAGCTGTGGGCGGCCGTGGACACGGAGTCCCGCGGCTGGGACTCCGCCGTGCCGTGGGACGCGATCATCCCGCGCGACCGCGAGCACGTCGTCAGCTACGGCTTCTACCGGCCCGAGTGGACCCGCAACCACCTCACCGACCGCTCCCCCGGCGCGTTCCACCTCGCCGACGACCGGTTCTGGACGGGCGAGTCCCTGGACCCCGCCCGGCCCGCACCTGCACCCGGGACCGGGACCGGCTGGCGGGCCCCGGCCACGGCCGTGGCCGACCGGTCCACGGTCACCGGGCTCCCCTTCGCCTGCTCGTTCAACACCGGGCACGGGCTGCGCTGGTACGAGAACGGCACGGTCGTCTCCGACACGCCCTGGAACCACCTCGGGCTCCAGGACCGGCTCCCGGGCCGCCGCTGGGCGGTGGACACCGCAGGTGAACGCCCCTCCGTCACCCTGGACTTCGCGGACGCCTGGCGCGGCGGGTCCAGCCTGCTGGTCACGGGCGCCCTGACCGCTCCGGTGGTCGTCGGGCTGCACTCCACGCGGCTGCCGCTGACCCGGGGGAGCGTACTGGAGCTGGTGCACGCCGGCGGGTCGGGGCCGGTGGCGGTGGAGGTCGGCGTGGCCACCCGCGAGCCCGCCGCCCCCGGCGAACCGGTCCCGTACACGTGGCTGGCGGCCGGGAACACGGAGCGCGGGCAGGGCTGGCGCACGGCGCGGGCCGGGCTCGGACCGCTGGCGGGGCAGACCGCGTACGCCCTGGCCGTACGGATCACCGCGCTCGACACGGCGCCGGTGGTGTGGCGGCTCGGCGCCCTGTCGGTCCACGACGCCCCCCGCACCCGGCGCCCGGCCCCGCCCACCGCGCTCGGCGTCGTCGCCTCGGCCCGGCGGGACGGCAAGGCCTGGCTCCGCCTGTCCTGGCGCGCCTCGGCCGGCGGGGAACGCCGGCCGCGCCACTACGAGGTGTCGCGCGTCCTGCCCGACGGGACCCGTCGCTTCCTCGGCGGCACCTGCGGCACCGCGCTCTACCTGCCGGCCGTCCCGCGGGCCGGGCGGGAGCGGGCGGCCGCCTTCGAGGTCCGGGCCGTGGACGAGCTGTACGCGGCCTCGGCCCCGGCCCGCACCACCCTCGCCTGGTAGCGGCTCAGGAGCCGTCGGGGCCGGTGCGCGGCACGGACACGGTCACCCGCAGCCCGTGCGGCGGGTTCGTCTCGTACGAGAGGGACCCGCCGCCCGCGGTGAGCAGCGCGCGGGAGATCGACAGGCCGAGCCCGGAGCCCTTGATGTTCTGGTGACGGCCGCTGCGCCAGAAGCGGTCGCCCACGCGGAGCAGCTCCTCCTCGGTGAGGCCGGGTCCGCGGTCGGCGACGACCACGCGGGCGACGCGCCCCTCGGCGGCGACCGACACCTCGACCTCCTCACCCTCGGGGGTGAATTTGAGGGCGTTGTCGATGACGGCGTCGAGCGCGCTGGACAGGGCGATGGGGTCGGCCCAGCCGGTGACGGCGGTCCGGCCCGCCTCGGTGAGCCGTACGCCCTTCTCCTCCGCGTACGGGCGCCACGCGGCGACCCGCTCGGCCGTCAGCGCCGCGATGTCGATGAGGCTGATCTCGGCGGAGGCGTGCTCGGCCAGCGCCAGGTCCAGGAGGTCGTCGAGCACCTGGGTCAGGCGTTTGCCCTCGGTGCGTACGGAGGCGATCTCCTCGTTCCCCTCGGGCAGTTCGAGGGCGAGCAGTTCGATCCGCAGGAGCAGCGCCGCGAGCGGGTTGCGCAGCTGGTGGGAGGCGTCGGCGACGAACGCCCGCTGCTGCTCCAGTACCTCTTCGACGTTGTCAGCCATCTCGTTGAACGAACGGGCCAGGCGTTGGAGTTCCGGGGGCCCGCCCGCGGCCGCGACGCGCGAGTTCATCCGTCCGGTGGCGATGCCGTGGGCGGCCGCGTCCAGGGTCTGCACGGGCTTGAGCACCCAGCTGGTGAGCCTCAGGGCGGCGCCGAAGGCGACCAGCATGGCGGCGGCGAGGCCGCCCGCGATGAGCAGCCAGCCCTGCAGGATCCGGCCGCGCATCAGGTCGGTCGGCGAGTCGGTGGCGACGACCGCGACCACGTCGCCGTCGAGGACCACCGGGGAGACGACGAGCAGGCGGCCGTGGGGCTGCCAGGGCCACACTTGCGGCGGATCGTGGCTGCGCCGGCCGGCCAGGGCCTCCTCGAAGGCGCGTCGGCCCTCGCCGGACTTCGGGATCTGCCACCAGCTGGGCGAACGAGCCATGTCGTTGTCGTCGCGGTAGAAGATGCCGACACGGATGCCGTACAGCTCCTGGTAGCGGGCGAGTTCGACCTGGAGGGTCTCGCGGCGGGCGGCCGCGCCGGTGGATCCGGAGCCCTGGGCGTCGATGACGAGCTGGGCGAGGGCGGCGAACCGGGCGCTGTCGTCGATGCGGTCGACGACCACCCGCTGCTGCTGTCCGGCGGCCAGGCTCACCGCGAGCGGGAAGCCCAGCGCGAGCAGCGTGCCCGCCATCAGGATGACGAGCAGCGGGAGCAATCGGGCGCGCACGGCAGAAGACCCCTAGGGGGCGGACGGGGCGGACGGGGCGGTCGGGGTGACGAGCCGGTAGCCCACCCCGCGGACGGTTTCGATGAGGGCGGGCATGCGCAGCTTGGAGCGCAGCGAGGCGACGTGGACCTCCAGGGTGCGCCCGGTCCCCTCCCAGCTGGTGCGCCACACCTCGCTGATGATCTGTTCGCGGCGGAAGACGACGCCGGGCCGCTGCGCGAGCAGGGCCAGCAGGTCGAACTCCTTGCGGGTGAGCGGTACGTCGGCGCCGTCCACGCTGACCCGGCGGTTGGGCAGCTCGATGCTGACGGGGCCGAGCCGGACCGTGGCGGGCGTACCGGTCCCGGTGGCCGCGGCCTCCTCGGAGGCGCCGGTGCGGCGGGCGACGGCGTGGATGCGGGCGAGGAGTTCGCCGGTGTCGTAGGGCTTGACGACGTAGTCGTCGGCGCCCATGTTCAGCCCGTGAATCCGGGAGCGTACGTCGGCGCGCGCGGTCACCATGATGACGGGGGTGGCGGTGCGCTTGCGGATCTTGCCGCACACCTCGTACCCGTCCTGGTCGGGCAGACCGAGGTCGAGCAGGATCACCCCGTAGGGAGAGGCTCCGGGCAGGGCGCCGGCGGGCAGCAGCGCCTGCAGGGCTTCCTCGCCGTTGCGGGCGTGGGTGACCTGGAAGCCGTGCCGGGCGAGGATCGCGGACAGGGCGGCGGCGACGTGATCGTCGTCCTCGACGAGCAGCAGTCTCATGTCGTCCCCCTCTCCTCTTCTCTTCTCGCTCCACGGGCTTCCCCGGCATGGTCACACGGATGGCCGCAAGGTGACCATCATGCATACACGCCGATGCGGAGTCCCACGTCAAGGGGGTTCCGCCGCGGCGCGCCTTCCGTTATGCACCCGGTACGCGCCGCATTCGGCCACGCGGGGGCCGCGCACGGAGCGTATCCGGGGGAAGCCGGATCGTTATCCTCAATTCTCGCTCAGATGTGATGACGTTGTGGACGTCACGTCACTACTGTCCTCCCAACCGAGGAGGACGGAGCAAGAAGCCGATGAGCGGAGTATCAGTGACCAAGGACGTGCAGGACGCGGCCGGTGCCGCGGACGACCTGGTCGTACTGAGCAACGTCAACAAGCACTTCGGCGCGCTGCACGTGCTTCAGGACATCGATCTGAGCATTGCCCGCGGTGAGGTAGTCGTCGTGATCGGTCCCTCGGGATCGGGCAAGTCCACGCTGTGCCGGACGATCAACCGTCTGGAGACCATCGACTCGGGCACCATCACGCTCGACGGCAAGGAACTGCCCTCCGAGGGCAAGGAGCTGGCCCGGCTGCGCGCCGACGTCGGCATGGTCTTCCAGTCGTTCAATCTCTTCGCGCACAAGACGGTGCTGGAGAACGTCATGCTGGGCCAGGTCAAGGTCCGCAAGACCGACAAGGCCGCGGCGCACGAGAAGGCGGTGGCCCTGCTGGACCGGGTGGGCGTCGGCTCGCAGGCCGACAAGTACCCGGCGCAGCTCTCCGGCGGCCAGCAGCAGCGCGTGGCGATCGCCCGGGCGCTGGCCATGGAGCCGAAGGTCATGCTCTTCGACGAGCCCACCTCGGCGCTCGACCCGGAGATGATCAACGAGGTGCTGGAGGTCATGCAGCAGCTCGCCCGTGAGGGGATGACCATGGTGGTCGTCACGCACGAGATGGGCTTCGCCCGCTCCGCCGCCAACCGGGTCGTCTTCATGGCCGACGGCAAGATCGTCGAAGAGGCCACCCCCGAGCAGTTCTTCAGCAACCCGCGCAGTGACCGCGCCAAGGACTTCCTGTCGAAGATCCTGCACCACTGAGGTTCTCGTCTGGTAGTCATCCGTATGCGGATCGCCGCCGGATCGGTTCCTGTCGGCCGCGCGTACGCCGTAAGCGTCGCTCGTCGTTCAACAACGTCTCATCCGAGGGAAGTTCACCATGAAGATCTCCAAGGCCGCTGCGGCCGCGGCCGTCGCCGTCGCCCTTTCCCTGACCGCGACCGCCTGTGGCGGCAGCAAGCAGGACGCCGCCAGTGACGGCGGTGCCTCCGGTGGCGCCAAGGACAAGATCGTCGTCGGCATCAAGTACGACCAGCCCGGTCTCGGCCTGAAGACCCCGGACGGCAAGTACACCGGCTTCGACGTCGACGTCGCCACGTACGTGGCCAAGGAGCTCGGCTACCAGCCGAACCAGATCGAGTTCAAGCAGGCCGTCAGCGCCGAGCGCGAGAACCTGATCAAGAACGGCGACGTGAAGTTCATCGTCGCGACCTACTCGATCAACGACAGGCGCAAGGAGCAGGTCGACTTCGCCGGCCCGTACTTCCTCGCGCACCAGGACCTGCTGGTCCGCGCCGACGACTCGTCCATCACCAAGGCCGAGGACCTGAACAAGAAGAAGCTCTGCTCGGTCACCGGCTCCACGTCGGCTCAGAACGTCAAGACCAAGCTGGCCCCCGAGGCCGACCTGCTGGAGCTGGGTGGCTACTCCGAGTGCCTGACCGGCCTGGAGAACAAGAAGGTCGACGCCCTCACCACGGACAACTCGATCCTGGCGGGCTACGCGGCCCAGGAGAAGAACAAGGGCAAGTTCAAGCTGGCCGGGCTGAGCCTGAGCAACGAGAACTACGGCATCGGTCTGAAGAAGGGCGACAAGGAGCTCCAGACCAAGATCAACGCCGCGCTCAAGAAGATGGTCGAGGACGGCAGCTGGCAGAAGGCCGTGGACGCGAACCTCGGCCCGGCCAACTTCAAGAGCGAGCCTGCCCCGCAGATCACCGAAGGCAGCTGATTCATCGGTGAGGAGCGTCGCCGCCCGCCTGCCGCGGGCGGCGGCGCACCTCACCGGCCATCCTGGGGAGAGCGCAGGGCATCGTGTTCGATTTTCTTGATTCCGGGCAGTACGACGTGCTCGGAGCCTTCTGGGTGACGGTTCAGCTCACCCTCTACTCGGCGGCCGGATCCCTGATCTGGGGCACCGCCCTGGCGGGAATGCGGGTCAGCCCGGTCCCGCTGCTGCGGGGCTTCGGCACCGCGTACGTCAACCTGGTGCGCAACACCCCGCTGACCTTGCTGATCATCGGCTGCTCGCTGGGACTCAACCAGACCCTCGGCATCGCTCTGGGTGGCGACACGTTCAAGGAGACCGGCTTCCGGCTCGCGGTCCTCGGACTGATCGCCTACACCGGAACCTTCGTCTGCGAGGCCCTGCGCTCCGGCATCAACACCGTGCCCGTGGGGCAGGCCGAGGCGGCACGGGCACTGGGGCTGAGCTTCTTCCAGGTGCTCACCCTGATCGTGCTCCCCCAGGCCTTCCGGGCGGTCATCGCACCGCTCGCCAACGTACTGATCGCGCTCACCAAGAACACCACGGTGGCGGCGACCATCGGCGTGGCCGAGGCGGCCCTGCTGATGAAGGAAATGCTCGAGAACGAGGCGCAGGCGGTCTTCGCGGTCTTCGCGGTCTTCGCCCTCGGTTTCGTCCTGCTGACCCTGCCCACCGGTCTCCTGCTGGGCTGGGTCGCCAAGCGAGTGGCGGTGAAGCGATGAGTTCCGTGCTGTACGACACCCCCGGCCCCAAGGCCAAGGCACGCAACTGGATCTACAGCGGGATCTTCGTCGTGCTGTTCGGGCTCGTCCTGTGGTGGGCGCTGTCCCTCATGGGCGAGGCCGGCCAGCTCGACGCCGACAAGTGGTCCCCCTTCGTCACCGACAGCCGGGTCTGGACCACGTACCTGATCCCCGGCCTGATCGAGACCCTCAAGGCCGGCGCGCTCGCCATGGTGATCGCCCTCCCGCTCGGCGCGGTGCTGGGCATCGGCCGACTGTCCGACCACGCCTGGGTGCGGGCGGCGGTCGGTGCGTGGGTGGAGTTCTTCCGCGCCATCCCGGTGCTCATGCTGATGCTGTTCAGCAGCGCGCTGTACGCACCGCAGCTCATGGACGTCCCGTCCGACACCCGGCCGTTCTGGGCCGTGGTCACGGGCCTGGTCCTCTACAACTCGGCCGTCATCGCCGAGATCGTCCGGGCCGGCGTGCTCTCCCTGCCCCGCGGCCAGACCGACGCGGCCAAGGCGATCGGCATGCGCAAGGGTCAGACCATGACCTACGTGCTGATCCCGCAGGCCGTCACGGCGATGCTGCCCGCCCTGGTCAGCCAGCTCGTGGTGATCCTCAAGGACACCGCGCTCGGTGGGGCCCTGCTCGGCTTCGCGGAACTGCTCTCCACGTACCGGCAGATCACGGCCAACTACAGCAACGCCATCGCGACCCTCGTCGTGATCGCCCTGATCTACATCGTGGTGAACTTCGTCCTCACAACCTTCGCCTCCCAGCTGGAGGGCCGGCTGCGGAAGTCGAAGAAGGGCACCGGCGCCGTGCTCGGCGCGGAAGAGATCGACGACGCGGTCCCCGGCGCGAACACGGCGGCCGGAGCCTGACGCCGGAGCCTCCTTCGGACGACCCCCGGGTCTGACATACGGTCAGTCGGAATGCGTAGCCTGTGTGGTGCGGCGGAACTCATCCGCCGCACCACACTGCGTTGCGCCCTCGGGTGTCACTTGACGCAGACACCTCCAATGGGTTGCATACGTTCTGTGATCACATACCGGACACCGGGAGCCACATCATGGACCCGGTGATCGTCGTCGGCGCGGGGCCCGTCGGCCTGTCCCTGTCCCTCGCCCTGGCGGGCGCGGGCGTGCCCTCCGTCGTACTCGACGAGGGGCCCGGCAAGGAGGAACCGCGCCCGGCCCGTACGGTCGTCCTGCACGCCGACACCGCGGCCATGGCGCACCGGCTGGGCTGTACGACGCTGCGCGACGAGGGGGCGTACTTCGCCGCCTGGCGCACCATGCGGCGCGGCCGCGACACCCAGCGGATCACCTTCGAGGACCACCCGGCCCCCCTGCACGTGCCGCAGCACGCGCTGACGCGCGGGCTGCGCGACGCCGCCGCGGCGCACCCGCTGGTCCAGCTGGTCACCGAGAGCCGTCTGAACGCCCTGGAACAGGACGGCCACGGCGTCACCGCCCACACCCGGGGCGCCGAGACCACGTGGTGGCGCGGGAGTTACCTGGTCGGCTGCGACGGCGCCCGCTCCACCGTGCGCAAGCTGCTCGGAATCCGCTTCCCCGGCCGCACCGCCGTGGAGCGGCACGCCGTGGCCGCGCTGCGCACCGAACTCCCCTGGCCGGGCGAGGCCTTGCTGCACCGCAGCGCGCCGCGGGAGGTCACCTCCCGGCCGCTGCCCGACGGGGTGTGGCGGCTGGACTGGCTGCTGCCCGCCCGCGGGGAGCTGGTGACTCCCGACACGCTGGTGACCCTGATCCGGGACACCCTCGCGGTGTGGTGCGGTGGCAGCACTCCCCCGTACGACCTCATCGACACCGGGGTCCACACCCTGCACCACCGCCTCGCCCGGCGCTGGCGCGACGGCCGTGCCTTCCTCGCCGGCGACGCCGCGCACCTGCTGGGCGCGCTCGGCACCCAGGGGGTCGAGGAGGGGCTCCGGGACGCCGAGAACCTCGCGTGGAAGCTGTCGCTGGCCTGGCACCAGGGAGCCTCCGAGGCCCTGCTCGACAGCTACGAGGGCGAGCGGCGCACCGCGGTCGCCTCCCGGCTGCGCGCGGCCGACCAGGCGATGCCGACGCTCCGCGCCGGCGGCGGCCTGCGCACCTACCTGCCCGGAGCCGCACGCTCCGCCGAATCCCTCCTCACCGACGGCCACCTCGGGCGCGGACCGCTGGGCGCGGAGCCGGCGTACGCTCCGCCGGTCGCCGTGCGCGAGGTGCCGACGGCCACGGAACCGGGCGGTCCGGTGGCGAACGTCCCGGTGACGGCGCCCGACGGGTCGACGGTGCCGCTGCGGGACCTGCTGGGGCAGGGGCGGCTGCTGGTGGTCCTGGTCGCCCCGGGCACCGGGGTCTGGGACCGGCGCCACTGGCTCGGCGCCGGGCTGATGCCCCGCCTCGCCGCGGCGGTGAGCGCCCTTCCGGTCCGTACCGACCTGCTCGTCGCGGACTCCTACCCGGGCGCGCCGGCCCACACCGTGCTGCTCGTACGGCCGGACGGGCACCTGGCGGCGACCTTCGCCGGGGTCCGCCCGGCGGAGCTGTACGAGGCGGCGGACACGGTCCGGGCGGGCGCACCCGCGTCCCGGCTGCCCGCCCCCTCGACGACACCGACCGTGGTGATCGATTGACCGTCCTCCCGGACTCGTGGTTCACTCGCCGAATGACCGGCAACGACGTACGCCTGTGGCGGAGGGTCCATATGGACCTGCTCCGCTACGCGGGCTGCGTGTGTCGCCCTTCCTGTTGATTCGCCCTTCCCTTCGCGCGCCCCGTGCCGTCCACCGGCCTGCGCGCACCTCCGCGAACCCAGGAACGGTCCTCCTTCATGTCTGCACCCGTGTCCACCGCACGCCCGTACACCCCTGAGCCCGCACCCGCGCCCGCCGGGGGCCCCACGGCCTCCGAACTCCTCGACTTCGCCCTCCGCACGGCGGCCGACCCCGCCGCCGTGGCCGCACTTCCGCTCGATCCCGAGGGCCGCACCTGGATCCGGCTGGACGGGCCGGGCGGCAGCGAGGCCTGGCTGATCGGCTGGCCGCCGGGCACCGGCACCGGCTGGCACGACCACGCCGAATCGCGGGGCGCGTTCGCCACCGCCCGGGGCCGACTCACCGAACACTCGCTGGCCGTACGGCTGCCCTCGGAGGGCTGGCGCTCGCTGGAACTGGCACCCGACGTCGACCGCAGCCGCACGCTGGACACGGGCACCGGGCGGGCCTTCCTGGAGCACCACGTGCACGAGGTCCTCAACGAGTCCCCGACCGAGCACGCGGTCTCGGTGCACGCGTACTACCCGCCGCTCCCGCTGATCCGCCGCTACAGCCGCAGCGGCCCGGTGCTCCACCTCGAGCACGTCGAGCGCCCGGCGGACTGGCAGTGAGCGCCCCCGTCGGCATCGACGAGCTGCTGGAGCAGGTCCGCGCGGGCTACACCCGCGTCGGCCCGGAGGAGGCGTACGCCGCCTCCCGCGCCGGCGCGCTGCTGGTGGACATCCGCTACCAGGCCCTGCGCGAGCGCGACGGCCTGATCCCGGGGGCGCTGGTGGTCGAACGCAACGAACTGGAATGGCGTCTGGACCCCCGCGGCAGCCACCGCGCCCCCGAAGCCACCGGCCACGACCTCCAGGTGGTGGTGATCTGCAACGAGGGCTACGCCTCCAGCCTCGCCGCGGCCTCCCTCCACACCCTGGGCCTCCACCGCGCGACCGACCTGACCGGCGGCTTCCAGGCCTGGAAGTCCGCCGGCCTCCCGGTCGCACCCGCCTGAAAGATCCAGCCTCACCGGCGTTTGAGGCGCGGCGGCTCGGGGGCGGAGCCCCCGCAACGGCGCCGCACAGGAACGGCTTCGGGGGCCAGGGCTAGCCCTTGGCGGTGGCCACGGCCACCGGAGCCGGCCTCAACGCCACCCTCCCCGGGAGGGAAGTGGCCGCGAGGGCCAACAGCCCCGCCACCCCCACCACCGCCGCGTACGCGACCGGCAGGACCGCCGGCGCCGCCACCCCCGTCATGCCCACGCTGAACGCGGTCAGTACGGCCAGCGCGATCCCCGACCCCAGCACCACCCCGATCAGGACCACCGCCAGCGCCTCCGCCCGGAGCATCCGCAGTACCTGCCGCCGCTTCGCCCCGGCCAGCCGCAGCATCGCGAACTCCCGGAAGCGTTCGGCGGTGGACATCGCGAGCGTGTTCACCACCGCGATCGCGGTGAAGGCCAGGACCAGCCCCATCGCCAGCAGGTTGATCTCCGCTGCTGCGTCCTGCCGCCGCGCCGGCTCCTCGTCGGCTTCCGCCGCGGACAGCACCCGCACCCCCGGGAACTCCCGTACCGCCGCGGCCAGCCGCTCCCGCCCGGCCTCCGGCCCCGGCCCGGGATCCCCAGCCACCAGCACCCTGCTCGCCAGCGGATTGTCCGCGTGCGCGGCCACCAGCCCGTGCGGCAGCGTCAGATCCCCGAAGCCCAGCCCCCGCGCGTACACGGCCGAGACGGTGAGCGTGACGGGGGTCCCGTCCCCCAGCGTCAGGCTCAGCGGACTTCCGGGCTTCAACCCCAGCTGGTCGGCGGCGAGTTCGCTCACCGCCGCAGCGCCCTCCCCGAAGCCGTCCAGGCTGCCGGCCGTGACCTGGGGGTCCCAGGTCCGGGTCAGCCCGGCCGCGGTCACGCCCTGCGCGGCGTACTTCGCCAGTCCCACCCGTACCGACGTGTGCACGATCTCGGTGGCCGCCGTGACGCCCGGCGTCCGCCGGATCCGCTCGGCGGCCTCCCGCGTGACGCCGGGACCTTGCGCGGCCAGCACCCAGTCGGCCCGGATCCCGTCCCGGGCCTGCGCCCGGGCGGCGTTCCCGAGCGTCGGGGTGACGAAGAGGACGGTGCACGTCATGCCGACCAGCAGCGCGAGCGGGGTGACGGCGGAGGCCATCCGGGTGGCGTTCCCGCGCAGGTTGGCGGTGGCCAGGTGGCCGCCCGGGCCGGTCAGCCGCAGCGGTCCGGCGAGCAGCGCGCCGGCGCCCCGTACGAGCAGCGGTCCGAGCAGCGAGACCGCCCCCGCCAGGACCACCACGGCCAGGAAGGTGACGGGGGTCGACGCCGGTTCGGTGCGCAGCGAGCCGAGTACGACGACCAGCGCCGCCCCGCCGGCCAGCAGCAGCATCCCGAGCGCGCTGCGGATCCAGCCGGGCCCGCCCCGCTCGACGGCGGCTTCGGCGAGCGCCTCGGCCGGGCGGATCCGTGCGATCCGCCGCCCGGTGATCCGTGCGGCGGCCCAGGCTCCGAGCAGGCTGGCCCCGACCGCCGCGCACATCGGGAAGATGCCGGCGGTGCGCTCCAGGGTGACGGGGACGACGCCGGCGTCGACGAACCGGCCGTGCAGCCAGGCGGCGAGCGGCAGCCCGGCGAGCGCCCCGGTGATGCCGGCGGCCAGGCCGACGAGCAGCGCCTCCCGCCCGATCATCCGCCGCAGCTGGCCGGGGGTGGCGGCGATGGCCCGCAGCAGGGCGAGTTCGCGGTGGCGCTGCTGGACGGAGAGCGCGAAGGTGCCGACGACCACGAGGATCGCGACGAGCAGGGAGGTGCCGCCCATCGCGCCGCCCATGGAGACCAGCTTGATGCGGGCGCCGGCGGCGTCGAGGAACTCCACCGGTCCGCGCTCGTCCCCCGTGCTGACCTGCGCCGTGGTGCCCTTCAGCGCCTGCGCGACGTGGCCGGCGAGTTCACCGGCGTCGACGCCCGGCGCGGGCAGCACCCCGATGGCGCTGACCTGCCCGTCGCGGGCGGCGAGCCGCCGGGCCTCGTCGTCGCTGAAGAAGAGCGCGCTCTGCCGGGCGAGGTCACCGCGGGGCGTGGTCGCGATCCCGCTGACCTGGTACGTCCTGGGCTCGCCGGTGGACTGGACGGTGAGCTCGGAGCCGGGCTTCAGCCCTGCGCGGGCGGCCAGCGCCCGGTCGACGACGACCTCGCCGCCGCTCCGGGGCGCACTGCCCTCGGCGATCGCGAAGGGGGTCAGCACGGCCGAGGTCCAGGCGTGTCCGTACGAGGGCTTGGGCGCGCCGGGGGCCTTGAGCAGCGGGACGGCCTGGAACGTGAGCTCGGGCACGGCCCGCTCGACGCCGGGCACGGCACGGACCGCGTCCACGGTGGTCTCGGGGAGCCAGGCCCGCTCGGCGACGGGCTTGGCCTTGTGCTTGGTCTTGGTCTTGCCCTTTTTCCCCTCGCCCTTCTTCTTGACCGTGGTCTCGTGGACGTTCTGGTCGGCGGAGACCAGGACCGGCGCGGATGCGTAGCGCTCGGTGCCGATCCTTCCGCGCAGTCCCGTTTCCAGGAGGGTTCCGCAGGCGGTGACGAGGGCGGCCGCGCACAGCAGTGCGACGAATGCGCCGAGGAAGCCAGCCTTGCGGTACCTGAGGGTCTGAAGGGCGTAACGCAGCATCATGCCGTCAACTCTGCTGGCGGGCACGGCTCCTGACACTGGCGTACCCCGGCATCCGCACCCGGGGGCTACCCCCACCCCGGGCCCGGCGGATCACTCCCCCTGGTACCCGAGCTCGTCGGCGTCCTCGCCCTCCGCCTCCAGCGCGCGGCGTACCACCCGCAGGGCCATGCCCTCCGGGTATCCCTTGCGGGCGAGCATCCCGGCGAGGCGCCGGATCCGCTTGTCGCGCTCCAGGCCCCGGGTGGCGCGGAGCTTGCGCTCCACGAGCTCCCGGGCGGTCTCCTCCTCCTGCTCGGAGTCGAGCAGTTCCAGGGCCTCCTCCACGAGGGTGGCGTGCACCCCCTTGGTCCGGAGCTCCTGGGCGAGCGCCCGGCGGGCCAGGCCCCGGCCGCGGTGCCGGGACTCGACCCAGGCTCCGGCGAAGGCGGCGTCGTCGATCAGGCCCACCTCCTCGTACCGGGAGAGGACCTGCTGCGACACCTCCTCGGGGATGCCCCGCTTGTGCAGGGCGTCCGCGAGCTGGCGCCGGGTGCGCGGGCTCCCCGTGAGCAGGCGCAGGCAGATCGCCCGCGCCTGCTCCTCGGGGCTCTGGGGCGGCAGTTCCTGGCGGTCCTCACGACCGCGCCTGCTCCTGCCGCCCCCTTCCTGCTCCCGCACGGGTCAGCTCTTGGCCACGGCGGCCTTGGCCGTCGTCTTGGCCTTCGACGCGGGGGCGGGCACGGCCGTGGCCTCGGCGGGCGCGGCGGCACCGGCGTCGGCGGTGGCGGCGTCCTTGCGGACACCCACGCCCAGCTTCTCCTTGATCTTCCGCTCGATCTCGTTGGCGAGATCCGGGTTGTCCTTCAGGAAGTTGCGGGCGTTCTCCTTGCCCTGGCCGAGCTGGTCGCCCTCGTACGTGTACCAGGCACCGGCCTTGCGCACGAAGCCGTGCTCCACGCCCATGTCGATCAGTCCACCCTCGCGGCTGATGCCCTGGCCGTAGAGGATGTCGAACTCGGCCTGCTTGAACGGGGGCGCGACCTTGTTCTTGACCACCTTGACGCGGGTGCGGTTACCGACCGCGTCCGTGCCGTCCTTCAGGGTCTCGATGCGGCGGATGTCGAGGCGCACGGAGGCGTAGAACTTCAGCGCGCGGCCACCGGTGGTGGTCTCCGGCGAGCCGAACATCACACCGATCTTCTCGCGGAGCTGGTTGATGAAGATCGCGGTGGTCTTGGACTGGTTGAGCGCACCGGTGATCTTCCGGAGCGCCTGGCTCATCAGTCGGGCCTGGAGACCCACGTGCGAGTCGCCCATCTCGCCCTCGATCTCCGCGCGCGGCACCAGGGCCGCCACGGAGTCGATGACGATCAGGTCGAGGGCACCGGAGCGGACGAGCATGTCCACGATCTCCAGTGCCTGCTCGCCGGTGTCCGGCTGCGACAGGATGAGGTTGTCGGTGTCGACGCCGAGGGCCTTCGCGTACTCGGGGTCGAGCGCGTGCTCGGCGTCCACGAAGGCGACGGTGCCGCCGGCCTTCTGCGCATTGGCCACGGCGTGCAGGGTCAGGGTCGTCTTACCGGAGGACTCCGGCCCGTACACCTCGATCACGCGGCCGCGGGGCAGCCCGCCGACGCCGAGCGCGATGTCCAGCGCGGTCGACCCGGTGGGGATGACCTCGATGGGGTCGTTCGGCTTGTCGCCGAGGCGCATGACCGCACCCTTGCCGAATTGCCGTTCAATCTGTGCGAGCGCGGCGTCGAGAGCCTTCTCGCGGTCGGTGCCTGCCATGGGTTCCACCCGGTTTGCTTGAGTCGATCGCTTCACGCCATTGACGCTAATGCCTGCCACTGACAATGCGCCTCCACGACCGGTTCGGCTGTGGATAACTCATCAGAATGGATGTTCGATTTTCCTGTCAAGCGCACCACGCCCACCGGCCCACCGACCCCCCGGACGGCTACCGACCGCCGGCTACCGGCTCAGCGACTTGAGCGCCGCCGCGTGGTACGGCTTCAGCTCGTCGAAGCGGTTGCCGAGGACCTTCGCCGCCCACTGCGGGTCCTGGAGCAGCGCCCGGCCGACGGCGACCATGTCGAACTCGTCGCGTTCCATGCGCTCCAGGAGGTTGTCGATGTCACCGAGCGCCGCGCCCTCGCCGGCGAAGGCGCGGATGAAGTCGCCGTCGAGGCCGACCGAGCCGACGGTGATGGTCGGCCGGCCGGTCAGCTTCTTGGTCCAGCCCGCCAGGTTCAGGTCCGAGCCGTCGAACTCCGGGATCCAGTAGCGCCGGGTGGAGGCGTGGAACGCGTCGACGCCCGCCGCCGCCAGCGGGGCCAGGATCGCCTCCAGCTCCTCCGGGGTCTGCGCGAGCCGTGCGTCGTAGGCCTCCTGCTTCCACTGTGAGTAGCGGAAGATCACCGGGAAGTCGGCCGCGACGCGCTCGCGGACCGCGGCCACGATCTCCGCGGCGAACTTCGTACGGGCCACCGCGTCGCCTCCGTAGGCGTCGGTGCGGCGGTTGGTCCGCTCCCACAGGAACTGGTCGAGGAGGTAGCCGTGGGCGCCGTGCAGTTCGACGCCGTCGAAGCCGATCCGCTCGGCTTCCGCGGCGGCGTCGGCGAACGCGCCGATGACGTCGTCGAGGTCGGCGCGGGTCATCGCCTTGCCGGTCCCCTCGGTGCCGTCGACGCGGATGCCGGAGGGGCCGACGGCGGGGGCGTCGGCGTACGGGGCCTCGCCGTGCTTGCGCACCATGCCTATGTGCCACAGCTGGGGCACGATCGTGCCGCCCGCCTCGTGCACGGCCGCGGCGACCTTCGCCCACCCCGCCAGCTGGTCCTCGCCGTGGAACCGCGGCACCCTGTCGCTCTGCCCGGCGGAGTCGTGGCCGACGTAGGTGCCCTCGGTGACGATCAGGCCCACACCCGCGGCGGCCCGGCTGGCGTAGTACGCCTGCACGTCCTCGCCGGGTACGCCGCCGGGGGAGAACATCCGCGTCATCGGCGCCATCGCGATGCGGTTGGGGACGGTCAGGCCGTTCAGCTTGACGGGCCGGGACAGGATCTCGGCCGCGCGGGAGGCGGTGGGCGAGGTGACGGTCATGCGGGTCCTCCGGAGTGAGGCTGTGGCTCGTCGTAGCGACGACGAGAAATGCATAATACACACGCTATGTATCATGCACATTGCCGCGTCCGGCCGCCGTGCGGCGCCGCCCGCTGCCCGCCGGGCCGGGCCGTGCGGGGGTCCGCCGGGTCCCCGGGTTCACAGGTCCGCGATAATGGAGCGCCGGAAGGAGCGGGAGGCGCAGTGCTGGAGAAACTGGAGCGGGAGCTGATGCTGCTCTCGCGGCACCAGGTGCTCGCCCGGCGCGAGCGCGACCCCGAACGCCTGGAGCGGTCGGCGTACCTGCTGCTCAGCCGGATCGACACGCAAGGCCCCATGTCCATCGGACAGCTGGCGGAGGCCTTCGGGCTCGACACCTCGACCGTGAACCGCCAGACGGCCGCGCTGCTGCGCTGCGGACTGGCCGAGCGCGTCGCGGACCCGGACGGCGGCATGGCCCGCAAGCTGCGCATCACCGTCGAAGGCGGGCGCCGGCTCGCCGAGGACCGCGAGGTCAACCGGTCCTGCCTGGCGCGGGTGGTCGCCGACTGGTCCCCCGAGGAAGTACGGGAGCTGGCAGACGTCCTGGTCCGGCTCAACCGCAGCGCCGAGGCCCTCGAAGGACGGTACTGGCCGCGCGCCGAGGAAGACGGGGGCCCTTGCCCGCCCTCACCGCGGTGAGAGGCCGAGGCATGCCCCATCACCTGCGGTTCTTCTTCGAGTACGGCGTCGACACGCCGTTGTGGCCAGGCCCGTCCGACATGCCCGACCTCGACAGCCCCTACGGGTACCCCTGCACCCCGGAGAAACTGCCCATCGCCGCGGCCACCGGCGGCGAGCTCACGCGACTCGCCGACCTGTACCAGTCCTCACTCGACTGGGACCACCCCTCGGGTCCTTCACCCTGGACCCGTGAGCAGCAGGAATCGTTCCGGCGCGAGGCCGATGCGGCACTGGAGGCGTTGCGCCGCGAGTTGGGCGACGGCTGGACGGTCGAGGACCGGAGGAGCTGAGCCCGGGAAGCCCCGCCCGTCACCGGGCGGGGGTGAGGCCCTGTCCGGGCGCGGGCGTCAGCTCACGGCCCGCTTCACCAGCGCCGCGATCCGCTCCTCCACCTCGGCCGTCACCTCGGTCAGGGCGAAGCCGGCCGCCCACATCGGGCCCTCGTCCAGCTTGGCCAGGTCGCTGAAGCCGAGCGTCGCGTAGCGCGCCTTGAACTTCTCCGCGCTCTGGAAGAAACAGACGACCTTGCCGTCCAGGGCGTAGGACGGCATCCCGTACCAGAGCTTCGGCGCGAGGACCGGGGCACTGGCCGTGACGACGGCGTGCACGCGCTCGGCCATGATGCGGTCCGAGTCCTGCATCTCGGCGATCTTCGCGAGGACGTCCCGCTCCGCCTCCGCCGCCTTGTCCGCGCGCGAGCCGCGGCGCGCGGCCGCCTTCAGCTCCTGGGCGTGGTCCTTCATCGCGGCCCGCTCCTCGGCCGTGAATCCCTCGTGCGTGCTGCCGTTGGTCTTGCTCATGACGGATCTCCCCCTTGAGGTTCTCGCTGCGCGCGCCGTGAGAGGGACCTTAAGCCCGCCCACTGACACGGCCCCTGTCGAGGCGTCACAAGTAGAGGGCGCGCAACAACGTTTTTCCAAGGGTTGGTCGTGAGCAGTCGGGCAGCAATGCGCCGAAAGGCGCGCGCGACAGGACTGACAACCCAGGGTTGACACCCTTCCGACTGTCAACCTACGGTTGCACTCATGACGAACCCTTCCGTGGAACCCGTTCGCATGACCAATCCGGTTCGCCTCGACGACCTGATCGAGGCCATCAACAAGGTCCACGCCGACCCCCTGGAGCAGCTCAGCGGCGCCGTCGTCGCCGCCGAGGCCCTCGGGGACGTCGCGGACCACCTCATCGGCCACTTCGTCGACCAGGCACGCCGCTCCGGCGCCTCCTGGACCGACATCGGCCGCAGCATGGGCGTCACCCGCCAGGCGGCCCAGAAGCGCTTCGTCCCCAAGGCGGACAAGGAGGGTACCGCCGCGCTCGACCCGAACGCGGGCTTCGGCCGCTTCACCCCCCGCGCCCGCAACGTCGTCGTCGCCGCCCAGAACGAGACCCGCGCCGCCGGCGGCGCCGAGATCCGCACCGACCACCTCGTCCTGGGCCTGCTGGCCGAGCCCGAGGGCCTCGCGGGTCTCGCCCTGGGCGCCCAAGGCGTCGCGGCGGACGACGTGCGCGCCGCCGTGGCCGCCGTACTCCCCCCGCCCCAGGCGGAGATCCCCGCCCTCATCCCCTTCGACGCGTCCGCGAAGAAGGCCCTGGAGCTCACCTTCCGCGAAGCCCTGCGCCTGGGGCACGACTACGTCGGCACCGAGCACATCCTGCTCGCGCTGCTGGAGCTGGAGAACGGCGAGGGCACGCTGAGCGGCCTCGGCGTGAGCAAGGACGCCGCCGAGGCGACCGTCACCGCAGCCGTGGAAAGCGCACTCGGCGCCGCCGGGGACGCGCCGTAGAGGAGTCCGCCTCCTCCGTCAGCGCGTAGCGCTTCACGTACGCGCCGAGGAAGGCCTGCAGCGTGGCGACGGCCGGGATCGCGATGAGCGCCCCGACCGCGCCCAGCAGGGCGGTGCCCGCGATGACCGATCCGAAGGCGACCGCCGGATGGATGTCCACGGTCTTCGAGGTCAGCTTGGGCTGCAGGACGTAGTTCTCGAACTGCTGGTAGACCACCACGAAACCGAGGACGTACAGCGCGTACCAGGGGTCGACTGTGAAGGCGATCAGGACCGGCAGCGCGCCCGCGAGATAGGTGCCGATGGTGGGGACGAACTGCGAGACCAACCCGACCCACATCGCGAGGGCGGGCGCGTACGGAATGCCGAGGACCGCCAGCACGATGTAGGTGGCGATGCCGGAGATCAGCGCCATCAGTCCGCGCGAGTACAGGTAGCCGCCCGTCTTGCTGACGGCGATCTCCCAGGCGCGCAGCACCTCGGCCTGCTTGGCGGGCGGCAGTACGGAGCACAGGGCGCGCCGCAGCCGCGGTCCGTCGGCGGCGAAGTAGAAGGAGAACAGTCCGATCGTCAGCAGCTTGAAGAGTCCGCCGAGCACGGTGGCGGACACGTCGAGCACGCCGGACGCGCTGTTCTGCACGTACTTGCGCAGCCAGTCGGAGCGCAGCACGCTCTCCTGGATCTCCAGCCGGGACAGTTCGGTGTGGAAGGTGGTGTTGATCGCTTTGATCACGGAGTCGAGGTAGCCCGGGAAGCCCTCGACCATGGCGACGATCTGCCCGGCGAGCAGCGAGCCGAGCAGCGCGAGGAAGCCGGCGGTCACGATGAGCACCGCGATGAACGTCACGAAGGTGGCGAGCCCGCGGCGCATGCCGCGGGCCGCCATCCCGGACACCGCCGGTTCGATGGCGAGCGCGAGGAAGAACGCGATCAGGATGTTGACGAGCAGCCCGATGAGCTGGTGGAAGGCCCAGCTGCCGAGCTGGAAGCAGGCGACGAGCGCCAGCACGAGGATCACGGCGCGCGGCAGCCAGCGCGGCATCCGCGCCTCCGCCCATCCGGGGGCCCCGGGGGCCGCACCGGCCGGAGGGCTGCCCGCCCCGCCGGAGCCTGCCTGCGGGACGGGGCCGCCGGGGGCTACGGGACGCCGGGAACCGCCGGTGCCCTCTGCGGCGACTCCGGCGCTTTCGGCACGTGCATCGCCCGGATCGGGGACGTCGGCGGGCCTGTCGGCGGGCTGGTCGTCGGTCGTCGTCTCATCACTGGCTGCCACGCCGCCAAGTCTGGCCCACCGACCGCCCGAACCACGTAGCGGTGCGCGGCGGTGTCAGCGCAGCGAGGCCGGCACGTCCATCGCCGAACACACGGCACGCCACACGTCCTTGGCCTCCCAGCCCGCGTCCAGCGCCTGGTGGACGGTCCGCCCGCCCAGCTCGGTCATGACGTGGTCCCGCGCGAAGGAGTCGGCGTAGCCCGCACCGAAGTGCTCGGCCATCCGCTCCCAGAAAATCGTCAACCGCATGCCCCCAGTATCCCGCCCCGGGAGAGTGCACCGGCCTCGTTCGCCCCTCCCGGCCGCACCGCCGCGTCCTACGTTGCACGCATGCCCGGAGACGAAGCTTCCTCGCAGACGTCGCAGACCCCACGGCCCGCGCAGGCCACCCAGGCCGCCCACGCCGCCCAGCCCCCACAGTCCACGCGGAGCCCGGAGAGCCCGCAGGGCCCGCTGGCCCGCGCCGAGCAGTTCATCTGGCTCACGGCCCGTGTGCTGGAGCAGCGGCGGTTCGCGTTCCACTTCCTCGGCGGGGACGCCGACCCGGTGGACACCGCCCTCGGTTCGTACCTCAACGGCGACGGCGGCTACGGTCACGCCCTCGATCCGGATCTGCGCGGTCCGCTCAGCCAGCCCCTGCACACCGCGCACGCGCTGCGCGTGCTGGACAGCCTGGGCCGCTGCGCCGGGCAGCGCATCGAGCGGCTCTGCCGCCACCTGACCGGGGTCTCCACCCCGGACGGCGCGCTTCCGGTGGTCTCCCCGGCCCCGCGGGCCTACCCGGCGGCCCCGTACCACCGGACGTACGACACCCCGCCGGGCGAGCTGCTGACCACGGGCCCGGTCGTCGGCCTGCTGCACCGCAACCGGGTCTGGCACGCCTGGCTCTTCCGGGCCACCGACTTCTGCTGGGACCGGGTCGAGAACCTGCGCCACTCGCATCCGTACGAGGTCCAGAGCGCGGTGGCCTTCCTCGACGGCGTCCCGGACCGGGCGCGCGCCGCGGCGGCCGCGGACCGGCTGGGCCGGCTGGTGCGCGAGCAGCGGCTCGTGGTGCTGGACCCGCGGCGGCGGCCGGAGTACCCGCCGGCCCCGGGCTACGCGCCGGGCGAGCAGCTGTTCCCGCACGACTTCGCGCGGCGGCCCGAGTCGCTGGCCCGCGGCTGGTTCACGGACGAGGAGATGCGGCGCTCGCTGGACTTCCTGACCGCCGCCCAGCAGGGGGACGGCGGCTGGCCGGTCCGCCGCGAGGCCTGGGCGCCGGGGAGCTCGCTGGAGCGGCGGCCGATCGCCACGCTGGAGGCCCTGCTGACCCTGCGGGCGTACGGGCGCCTGTCGGACGGGATCAGCCGCCCAGGGCCCGTACCCCCGCGGTGACGAGGACGGCGGCCGCGACCACGACCAGGAACGGGGCCCGCAGCAGCAGTGCCAGGCCGGCGGCGGCGAGCCCGGCGGCGCGGGCGTCGACGACGAGGGCGGATCCGGTGCTGAAGGTCTGCTGGGCGGTGAGCGCGGCGAGCAGCGCGACGGGCAGCAGGGCGGCCAGCCGGCGCACCGTCGGCCGTTCCAGGGCCCCGGCGGGGACGAGCAGCCCGGCGAGCTTGACGGCGTAGCAGCCGACGACGGTGATGGCGATGGCGATCCAGACGTTCACGGCCGGCGTCCCTTCATCCACAGCACGACGGGGGCGGCCAGGGCCGCGATCAGCACGGGCACCCCGGCGGGCAGCACCGGCAGGAAGCCGAGCCCGAGCACGAGCGCGAGGGCGGCGACGGCCCGCTCGGTGGCGGTCTTCAGCATCGGCGCGAGCAGGGCCAGGAAGACGGCGGGCCCTGCGGCGTCCAGCCCCCACGCCCGGGTGTCCCCGATGGCCTCGGCGCCGAGCGCGCCGAGCAGGGTGGTCAGGTTCCACAGCGCGTACAGGGTGAGCCCGGTGACGGTGAAGCCGAGCCGGGCGGACTTGCGGTCGGGCTGGGCCAGCGCCACGGCGGTGGTCTCGTCGATCACCCAGTGCGCGGCGAAGGGCCGTACGGCACGGGGCAGCGCGAGCAGCTGCGACAGCCGCAGCCCGTAGAAGGCGTTGCGGGTCCCGAGGAAGAAGGCCCCGGCGGCGGCGGTGAACGGGTTCCCGCCCGCGGCGAGCGCTCCGACCAGGGCGAACTGCGAGGCGCCGGTGAAGACGAGCAGGCTCAGCACGCAGGCCTGGAGGGTGCTGATGCCGGCTCCGGCGGCCGTCACCCCGAAGGCGAACCCCGACAGCCCGACGGCCACCCCGACCCCGAGCGCGTCCCGGATGACGGCGGCCCGCGGCCGCTCGTCGGGCACGGCCGTCTCTCGTATCTCTGGCTCTGTGACCAGCTGCTTCTCTCCCACACCCCGAAAAGTACGCGGAGCCCGCCGTGTGGGTCTTGTACGTTCTTGCGCGCACCCGTCTGCCCCGTTCGAACCCGGCTCGGCAGGCGTCGGGGGCTATCCGGCCCGTCCCCGCCGGTACGCGCCCGGCGGGACGCCCACGATGCGGGTGAAGTGCCGGTTCAGGTGCGGCTGGTCGGTGAAGCCGACGGTGACGGCCGCCTCCGCCGGCGGGGTGCCCGTGTCGAGCAGCCGGCGGGCCCGGCGGACCCGGGCGTCGGTCAGCCAGGTGTGCGGCGGCATCCCGTACTGCTCGCGGAAGGCCCGCAGCAGTGCGAAGGGGCTGGTCCCGAGGTCCGCCGCCAGCTGCTCCAGCGACGGCGGGTCGGCCATCCGCTCCGCCAGCACCGCCCGGGCCCGTTGGGCGTCGGCGGCGCCCGCGCGCCGTACCGTACGGGCCGGCAGCGGGCCCGCGTGCCGGGTCAGCATCCGCGCCACGACTCCCCGCAGCAGGGTGTCGGCGGCGAGCGCGTTGCCGGCCTCGGCGGCCCGGTGCACCTCGGTGATGGTCCGCGAGCCGTGCGGGTCGGTGACCACGTCGGCCGTGAAACCGGGGGTGCCGCGCAGGGTGCCGATCTCGTCGGCGACCTCGGTGATCAGCTCGCGGGAGGGGTAGAGGGTGGCGTAGGCCCAGCCCTCGGGCACCCCGGCGCGCGCGGTGTGCGGCACCTCGGGGTTGATCAGGACCACGCTGCCCGGTCCGGCGCGCACGACGTGGCCGGGCAGGCCGACCTCCTCGATGCCGCCGGTGACGGCCGCGATGACGTACCCGTCGTGCGCGTGGCGCGGGAAGGTGTGGCGGACGTAGTGGGCGCGCAGCAGGTCCAGCCCGGGCAGCTCCGCGTACTGCCAGTGCCGCGCCCACTCCCGGCCGCCCTCTTCCGTCCCCATCCCCCCATTCTGCGCTCCGGCGGCGACGCACGTTTCCCCAGGTCCGGGCCGTTGTCAGTGGCCGGGTGCACGATGGGGGCATGGCAGGCGCTGCGCTCGACTCGTTCTCCCCCGCGACCCGCTCGTGGTTCACGGGGGCCTTCCGTACGCCCACCGCCGCACAGGAGGGTGCCTGGCGGGCGATCGGGGAGGGCTCGGACGTGCTGGTCGTGGCTCCGACCGGCTCCGGCAAGACGCTGGCGGCGTTCCTCGCCGCCCTCGACCGGCTCGCCTCGACACCGCCGCCCGCGGAGTCGAAGAAGCGCTGCCGCGTGCTGTACGTGTCGCCCCTGAAGGCCCTGGCCGTCGACGTGGAGCGCAATCTGCGCAGTCCGCTGACCGGGATCCGGCAGGAGTCCGTCCGGCTCGGCCTGCCCGAGCCGGACATCCGGGTGGGGATCCGCTCCGGTGACACCCCGCCCGCGGAGCGGCGGGCGCTGGCCACCCGCCCGCCGGACATCCTGATCACCACCCCCGAGTCGCTGTTCCTGATGCTGACCTCGGCGGCCCGGGACGCCCTCACCGGGATCGAGACGGTGATCCTGGACGAGGTGCACGCGGTCGCCGGGACCAAGCGCGGCGCCCACCTCGCCCTCTCCCTGGAGCGGCTCGACGAGCTGCTGCCGCGTCCGGCGCGCCGGATCGGGCTGTCGGCGACGGTCCGGCCGGTGGACGAGGTGGCCCGCTACCTCGCGCCGCGCGGCAAGGTGGAGATCGTCCAGCCGCCCTCCGCCAAGGAGTTCGACCTGTCGGTGGTCGTCCCGGTGCAGGACATGGGCGAGCTGGGCGGCTCGCCCGCGACGGAGGGAAAGGAGGGCGGGGACAAGCCGTCGATCTGGCCGCATGTGGAGGAGCGGATCGCGGACCTGGTGCAGGCCCACCGCTCGACGATCGTGTTCGCCAACTCCCGCCGCCTCGCCGAGCGGCTGTGCAACCGGCTCAACGAGATCGCGTACGAGCGCGCCATGGGCGAGAAGCTGCCGGACGGCAAACCGCCGGCCGAGATCATGGCCCAGTCGGGCGCCGCCCTGGGCGCCCCGCCCCTGCTGGCGCGCGCGCACCACGGCTCGGTCTCCAAAGAGCAGCGGGCGATCGTGGAGGAGGACCTGAAGGCGGGCCGGCTGCCCGCGGTGGTCGCCACCTCCAGCCTGGAGCTGGGCATCGACATGGGTGCGGTGGACCTGGTGGTGCAGGTGGAGTCACCGCCGTCGGTGGCGTCCGGGCTCCAGCGGGTGGGCCGGGCCGGCCACCAGGTGGGCGCGGTCTCCACCGGGGTGGTCTTCCCCAAGTACCGCGGCGACCTGGTGCAGGCGGCCGTGGTCACCGAGCGGATGCGCACGGGCGCGATCGAGTCCCTCCGCGTCCCTTCCAACCCCCTCGACGTCCTGGCGCAGCAGCTGGTCGCGATGGTCGCGATGGACACCTGGCAGCTGGACGACCTCCTCGCCCTGGTCCGGCGGGCGGCGCCGTTCGCCGCGCTGCCGGAGTCGGCGTTCACGGCGGTGCTGGACATGCTGGCGGGCCGCTATCCGTCGGACGCGTTCGCCGAGCTGAGGCCGCGCGTGGTCTGGGACCGGGTAGCGGGGACGATCACCGGCCGTCCGGGGGCCCAGCGCCTCGCGGTGACCTCCGGCGGCACCATCCCGGACCGCGGTCTCTTCGGCGTCTTCCTGGCCGGCTCGGACCCGAAGAAGGGCGGCGGCCGGGTCGGCGAGCTCGACGAGGAGATGGTCTACGAGTCCCGCGTCGGGGACGTCTTCACCCTGGGCACCACCTCGTGGCGGATCGAGGACATCACCCGCGACCGCGTCCTGGTCACCCCGGCCCCCGGGGTGCCGGGCCGGCTGCCGTTCTGGAAGGGCGACCAGCTCGGCCGCCCGCTGGAGCTGGGCCGCGCGGTCGGCGCGTTCCTGCGCGAGCTCGGCGGCCTCACCGACGAGGACGCCCGGCTGCGGCTGCTGGCGGCCGGCCTGGACGCCTGGGCCGCGGAGAACGTGCTGGCCTACCTCGCCGAACAGCGCGAGGCCTGCGGTCACGTCCCGGACGACCGGACCATCGTGGTGGAGCGCTTCCGCGACGAGCTGGGTGACTGGCGGGTCGTGGTCCACTCCCCCTTCGGCGCCCAGGTGCACGCCCCGTGGGCGCTGGCGCTGGGCGCCCGCCTCGCCGAGAAGTACGGCATGGACGCGCAAGTGATGCACGCCGACGACGGCATCGTGCTGCGCCTCCCGGACGCGGACCTGCTGTCCATGGACCTGCTGGACCACGATCCCGCGGCTCCGCAGCCCTTCGAGTTCGACGACGAACAGGCCCCGTTGGGCGCGGCCGACGTCGCCTTCGACCACGGCGACATCAACCAGATCGTCACCGACCAGGTCGGCGGATCCGCGCTGTTCGCCTCCCGCTTCCGCGAGTGCGCGGCCCGCGCCCTGCTGCTGCCGCGGCGCAGCCCGGGCAAGCGCACCCCGCTGTGGCAGCAGCGCCAGCGCGCCTCCCAGCTGCTCCAGGTGGCCTCGGAGTTCGGTTCCTTCCCGATCGTGCTGGAGGCCGTACGCGAATGCCTCCAGGACGTCTTCGACGTGCCGGGCCTGACCGAGCTGATGGGCGACATCGAGGCGCGCCGCGTGCGCCTGGTGGAGGTCACCACCCCGGAGCCCTCCCCCTTCGCCCGTTCCCTCCTCTTCGGGTACGTCGCCCAGTTCCTCTACGAGGGTGACTCGCCGCTCGCCGAGCGCAGGGCGGCCGCGCTGTCGCTGGACTCCCGGCTGCTGGCCGAGCTGCTCGGCCAGGCGGAGCTGCGCGAGCTCCTCGACGCGCAGGTGCTGGAGGAGCTGGAGCGGGAACTCCAGTGGCTCACCGAGGACCGGCGGGCCAAGGATCCCGAGTCGGTGGCCGATCTACTGCGTCTGCTGGGGCCGCTGACGCAGGACCAGCTGACCGAGCGCGGGGCGGATCCGGCCTGGGCGCAGGAGCTCGCCGCGGCCCGCCGTGCCATCCGGGTCCGGATCGGCGGGGCGGACCACTGGGCGGCGATCGAGGACGCGGGCCGGCTGCGGGACGCGCTGGGCACGGCGCTGCCCGTCGGCGTCCCGGAGGCGTTCACCGAGCCGGTCAAGGATCCCCTGGGTGACCTGCTGGCCCGGTACGCCCGGACCCACGGGCCGTTCACCACGGCCGCCGTCGCCGCCCGCTTCGGTCTGGGCACGGCGGTGACCGAGGGCGCCCTGCACCGGCTCGCCGCGGCCGGCAGGGTGGTCCAGGGCGAGTTCCATCCGGCGGGGATCGGCCAGGAATGGTGCGACGCTACGGTGCTGCGCAGGCTCCGCCGCCGCTCCCTCGCCGCGCTCCGCCAGGAGCTGGAGCCCGTACCGCCGACCTCGCTGGCCACGTTCCTGCCCCAGTGGCAGCACCTCGGCGGAGCCCTGCGCGGCCTCGACGGGCTGGCCAGGGCGGTCGAGCAGCTCCAGGGCGCCCCGGTGCCGGCCTCGGCGCTGGAGCGCCTGATCCTCCCGTCCCGGGTGGCGGGCTACTCCCCCGGCCTCCTGGACGAGCTGACCACTGCGGGGGAGGTGGTCTGGGCGGGCGCCGGAGCCCTCCCGGGCAAGGACGGCTGGATCTCCCTCTACCTGGCGGACGCGGCCCCGATGCTCCTGCCGCCGCCGCACCCGCTGGATCCGAGCCCGCTCCACCAGGCGGTCCTGGCCGCCCTGACCGGCGGGTACGGCCTGTTCTTCCGCCAGATCGCGCAGGCGATCCGCGCCGACTTCCCCGAGGTGTCCGACCTCGCCCTCTCCGAGGCGGTGTGGGACCTGGCCTGGTCGGGCCGGCTCACCAACGACACCCTGGCCCCGCTGCGCTCGCTGCTGGGCTCGGGCCGCACGGCGGGCTCCACGGCGCACCGGGCCCGGCGCACGGTCCCCCGCGGCCGGTACGGCACGCTCAGCGCGACCGTGTCCCGTACCGGCCCGCCCACCGTCTCCGGGCGCTGGTCGCTGCTGCCGTCCCAGGCCCCCGACCCGACCCACCGGGCCCACGCCCTGGCCCGCACCCTCCTGGACCGGCACGGCGTGGTCACCCGGGGCGCGGTGGCCGCGGAGGGCGTCGAAGGGGGCTTCAGCGCGGTCTACCGCATCCTCTCGGCCTTCGAAGACAGCGGTCAGGCCCGTCGGGGCTATGTGGTCGAGGGGCTGGGCGCGGCGCAGTTCGCGATGGACGGCGCGGTGGACCGCCTCCGGGCCGCCGAGCGGACCCCGCCCCCGCTGGCGGCGGTGGTCCTGGCGGCCGCCGACCCGGCGAACGCGTACGGCGCGGCCCTGCCCTGGCCCGAGCCCCCGGCCGGGGCCACCCACAAACCGGGCCGCAAGGCGGGCTCCCTGGTCGTCCTGGTGGACGGGGAGCTCACCCTGTACCTGGAGCGCGGCGGCAAGACCCTGCTGGCCTGGCCCCCGCCGGAGGACCCCCGTCTCTCGGCCGCCACGGCGGCCCTGGCCGCGGCCTCCCGCGCGGGCACCCTCCCGGCCCTGACGGTGGAACGCATCAACGCCGCCGCCGCGCTGACCTCTCCCCTGGGCCGGGACCTGGAGGCGGCCGGCTTCCATGCCACTCCGAGGGGTTTGCGCTTGCGTTCCTGACGAATGCAAATCGGCACCGACTGTTCCACTCACGTCCTGGACATGTCACAGAACCGTTGTGGCCCGCCTCCCGGGCTGGCACAGGCGCTTACTCATCCCTTATCAAGATGATCACAGGCATTGCATTGGCGATGCACAGTCATGGGGGAGTAGAAGAGTGAGCACCATCAGCATGCGTACCACCACCCTCGGCGCGGTCGTTCTGGCGGTCGCCGGCACCCTGGCCCTGACCGGCTGCAAGAACGGCAACGAGGAACTGGCCCCCGTGCAGCCGAGCGGCTCCGCCTCGGCCGGCGCCCCGTCCTCCTCGCCCGGCGGCCCGTCCGAAGCGGTCAGCCCCAGCGCCACCGCCCCCACCACGGGCGGCAGCGAGGCCCCCGCCGGGGCGAACGGCACGGCGAAGTCCGGCCAGACCTTCAAGATCGGCGAGGCCGCGGAGGTCCCGTTCAGCTACGGAAGCAACAAGGGCGGCCAGATCGCCCTCACGGTCACCGCGATCGAGCAGGGCAACCCCGCCGACCTGGACGCGCTCAAGCTCGGCGACAAGGTGAAGGGGATGATCCCGTACTACATCCGCTACTCGGTCAAGAACACCGGCACCACGGACCTGTCGTTCTCGTCCGTGACCCAGGTCAAGGGCCTGCTCGGGGACGGCACCGAGGCGCAGCGCGTGTCGATCATAGGCAAGTTCGAGAAGTGCCCGAACGAGTCGCTGCCGAAGGGCTTCGTCAACGGCCAGACGCAGACCAGCTGCGCGGTGGCCCTCGCCCCGTCGGCGCAGACGAAGGTCTCCGCCGCCGAATACTGGGGCAACCCGTACGGCTACCCGAACAAGGGTCTCGTCTGGAAGTGATGAGCGGCCCCTCCGGCCCCTCGGATCCTTCGGCCCCCGTCCGACCCTCCCGCCCCTCCCGCCCCTCCGCCCCCGCCTGATCCAAAGGGCCCCTGCGGTCGCACCTCGCCGCAGGGGCCCGCAGGGGCTCACCCAGGCCCCTGGGCGGGTGAGAATGGCCCCATGCCCGAAGGCGACAGCATCCGGCGCGCGGCGACCCGTCTCCACGCCGCCCTGGCAGGCCGCGAACTCACCCGCAGCGACCTCCGCGTCCCCCGCTTCGCCACCGCCGACCTCACCGGCCGCGTCACCCTCGACGTCACCCCCCGCGGCAAACACCTCCTCGCCCGCTTCGAGGGCGGCCTCACCCTGCACAGCCACCTCCGCATGGACGGCGCCTGGCACGTCTTCGCCACCGGCGAGAAATGGCGCGGCGGCCCCGTCCACGAGATCCGCGCCGTCCTCGGCACCGCCGGGCACACGGCCGTCGGCTACCGCCTCCCCGTCCTGGAGCTGATCCGCACCGCCGACGAGGACCGGGCCGTGGGCCACCTCGGCCCCGATCTCCTCGGCCCGGACTGGGATCCCGCGCGAGCCGCCGCCAACCTGCTCGCCGCCCCCGAGCGCCCCCTCGGCGAGGCCCTGCTCGACCAGCGCAACCTCGCCGGGATCGGCAACATCTACAAGGCCGAGCTGTGCTTCCTGGCCGGGGTCACCCCGTGGACACCGGTCGGCGCGCTCCCCGAGGCGACCCTGCCCCGCCTGGCCTCCGCCGCCCACCGGCTGCTGTCCGCGAACACCGGCGAGCGGCCGGGCCCGCGCAACACCACCGGCCTGCGCCGCCCGGGCCAGGACCTCTTCGTCTACGGCCGCGCCCACCGCCCGTGCCTGCGCTGCGGCACCCCCGTCCGCGAGGCCCCCCAGGACGACCGCCCCACCTACTGGTGCCCCCGCTGCCAGACGGGGCCCACGCCGTAGCCGGTGTCCAGGTGACAGGACGCACCGGTTGACGGTCCGTCAGATCCAGTCGTACCGTCCCGGCATGCCCACACCCACAGCCTCGTACGACCTCACCGGCCGCACCGCCCTGGTCACCGGCGCCGCCAGCGGCATCGGCCGCGCCACCGCCGCCCTCCTCGCCGAGGCGGGCGCACACGTCCACTGCGCGGACCGAGACGAGCAGGGCCTCGCCGAGACGGCCGCCCTCGTCACCAAGGCGGGCGGCGGCGCCACCGTCCATCCCCTCGACGTCACCGACCGGGCCGCACTCCGGGCAGCCGTGACCGCGGCGGGCCCGCTCGACATCACGGCCGCCATCGCCGGCGTCATGCACACCAGCAGCGTCCTGGAGACGACCGACGAGGACCTCGACCGGGTCCTGGACATCAATTTCAAGGGGGTGCTGCGCACCTGCCAGGAGGCCGCCCGCAGCATGATCGCGGCGGGCCGCCGCGGTTCCATCGTCACCATGGCCTCCGGGGCCGTGGACGCCGCCCAGCCCGGCCTGCTCTGCTACAGCGCCGCCAAGGCCGCCGTGGTCCAGCTGACCAAGACCCTCGCCACCGAGGCCGGCCCGCACGGCATACGCGTCAACGCCGTCGCTCCCGGCTGGATCCGCACCCCGATGACCGGCCGCCACAGCCCCGAGGTCCAGGAGCAGACCGAGGCGGCGATGGTCCGCATGTCCCCCCTGCGCCGGGTCGGCGAGCCCGAGGACATCGCCCAGGCGGTGCTCTACCTGGCCTCGGACGCCTCGTCCTTCATGACGGGTCAGATCCTTCGCCCGAACGGCGGAGTGTCGATGCCCTGGTAGACCCGGCACCGTCCGCACCGTCCGGATGGCCCGCATGGCCCTCATGGCCCTCATGGCCCGCACCGCCCCCATCGGCCGCACCACCCGGACCTCCGGCGCCGCCCGGACCCCCCACACCGTCCGCTCCCCCGGTGACCCCGCCGCGGACACCGCCACCCGCCGACCGCCGGGCCTTGCGCACCGGGCCCGGTACGCAGTGCACCGGCAGCAGACCCAGCCCCCAGCCGCCCACCGCCACCGCGCCCTCCACGGCCCCGGACTCCTCGGGCGCCAGCACCAGCCGCAGCACGGCCCACCACCACAGCACCCCCACCGTCAGCGCGAGCGCCAAGGCCGCAGGTATGCGCAGTAACCGCCGCACGGCTACCTCCCTGGGGGGTCCCCCAGACGGAGTCTGGGAGAGGGCCGGGACCCGGACTGCCCCATCCTCCCGCACCACCCCCGGCACCGCACCCAGAACGGCCGGGAGCCCCGGCCGGTGCTTCACGCACCGACCGGGGCTCCGGCCACGCTCAAACGCTCACGTGCTCGCTCACGCGGCTACGACATTCACCGCTTCCGCAGGCGCCTTGATGGTCACCCGCTCCGGTCCACCCGTGACCGAAGCCATGGAGACCGAATTGAGCATCGGGCGGACCGGCACGCTCACCGGTTCGCTTGCCGCGGCCGACTGTGCCAGCTCGGCCAGCGACAGTTCGTCACTGACTTCGCGCATCAGCTCGGACATCCGTACGTCCAACGCGTCGCAGATCGCGGAGAGCAGCTCGGAGGATGCCTCCTTCTGCCCCCGCTCCACCTCGGAG
This sequence comes from Streptomyces sp. NPDC048424, assembly GCF_040651555.1. Lineage (NCBI taxonomy): Bacteria > Bacillati > Actinomycetota > Actinomycetes > Kitasatosporales > Streptomycetaceae > Streptomyces > Streptomyces sp. NPDC048424. Next base: position 227,481 of record NZ_JBEZKE010000012.1, read on the forward strand.
AGATAGCCGAGCGAAACTCGGGCCGACGAGGAGACTTCGCGCAGAGTACGGCCCTGGCGCTGGCGCTGCCGACGCAGCACGTCACCCAGCAGGCGACGGAGCAGAATCATCGGTGGCTCCCTCCTCTGACCGTGTAGCCGCATCCTTCACGCCCCACCGTACCGCCTCGCGCCGCGGCCGTGCGGGGAGCGATGTCGTGTTCACTCAGGGCTGCAAACATCAAATCCCCCCGTTCTGTTCCGTATCCTGCCTCCGCGCATTCTCACGGAGTTGGCCTGAGAGAAGCTCGAGCACTGTGCGTGCACTCTCCCTACGAATTTCCGCACGGGAGCCGTTCAACCTCAGCCGGACCGTTTTCCTGCCCCCCGGGCCGTCCGCCGCGACGAAAACGGTGCCCACCGGCTGCCCGTCCTGCGGTTCGGGGCCTGCCACCCCGGTGGTCGCAATTCCCCACGAAGCGCCCATCACCCGCCGCACACCGGCCGCCATCTCCGCCGCGACCTGCGCGTTCACCGCACCTTCGGCCGCGAGCAGTTCCGCGTCCACCCCGAGGACCCGGTGCTTGATCTCCGTGGCGTACGCCGTGACCGATCCACGGAAGGACCGCGAGGCGCCGGGGACCGCCGTGATTTCGGCGGCCACCATCCCGCCGGTCAGGGATTCCGCCACGGCGAGCGTCTGGTCACTCTCTGCGAGCAGCCGCAGCGCCTCCGCGGCGAGATCGAACACGTGGTCGATCGCTCCGGCCGTGCCGGCCCCGCCGGACCTCTCCGCTCCGCCTCCGGTCACCGGAAGGAATCCCCCGCCCCGTAGGTCACCGCGCGGCCCGCTCCGCCTCGAGACCCTGGCGGCGCAGTACGACCGCCTGCCGGATGTAGTCCAAACCGGTGACCACGGTCAGCACGACGGCGATCGCCATCACCCAGAAGCGCATCGTCGCCAGCGCCCCGGTCAGCGCGAGCACGTACATGCCCACCGCCGTGCCCTGGGCCAGGGTCTTGAGCTTGCCGCCGCGGCTGGCCGGAATCACCCCGTAGCGGATGACCCAGAAGCGCAGCAGCGTGATCCCGAGCTCCCGCCCGAGGATCACCCCGGTCACCCACCAGGGAAGGTCACCGAGCCAGGAGAGGCAGATCAGCGCCGACCCCATGATCGCCTTGTCGGCGATGGGGTCGGCGATCTTGCCGAAGTCCGTGACCAGGTTGTACGTGCGGGCCAGGTGCCCGTCGAAGATGTCCGTGATCATGGCGACGGCGAACGCCGCCCAGGCCCAGGCGCGCCAGGCCGGGTCGTAGCCGCCCTCGGCGAGCAGCAGGAAGACGAATCCCGGCACCAGGGCGAGCCGGATCATCGTCAGGATGTTGGCGATGTTCCACAGGCTGGCCTGATTGACCGCGGCGGCCCCCAGCTTCGCGCCGGGTACGGGCCGGCGATCGGTCCCGCCCGCCGCAGATGCCGGGACTCCGGTCATCCGGCCGCCTCCTCAAGATCCATGCCCAGGGGCTCCGCCACCAGGTCCACACCGAGGGTGCCGACCACCTTGGCCGTGACGATACGCCCGGGGACCAGGCCCGTGCTGTCCGTGAAGACGACCTGGCCGTCGGTTTCGGGGGCCTGGTGGGCGGCGCGCCCGTAGGCGCCGTCGCCGTCCTCGTCGACCGCCTCCACGGACTCGACGAGTACCTCCAGGGTCTCTCCGATGCGCTCCTCGGCGCGCTGCGAGGTGAGCTCCTCGGCGAGCCGCTGCATGTGCGCGAGCCGCTCGGCGATGGTGTCCTCGTCCAGCTTGTGGTCGTAGCCGACCGCCTCGGTGCCGTCCTCGTCGGAGTAGCCGAAGATGCCGATGGCGTCGAGCCGCGCGTGGGTGAGGAAACGCTCCAGCTCGGCGAAGTCCGACTCCTTCTCGCCGGGGAAGCCGACGATGAAGTTGGACCGCACGCCGGCCTGCGGGGCCTTGCTCCGGATGGTGTCCAGCAGCTCCAGGAACCGGTCGGTGTCACCGAAGCGGCGCATGGCGCGCAGCACGTCGGGGGCCGAGTGCTGGAAGGACAGGTCGAAGTACGGCACGACCTTGGGGGTCGAGGTGAGTACGTCGATCAGGCCCGGCCGCATCTCGGCGGGCTGCAGGTAGCTCACGCGCACGCGCTCGATGCCGTCCACCGCGGCCAGCTCGGGCAGCAGGCTCTCCAGCAGCCGGATGTCGCCGAGGTCCTTGCCGTACGAGGTGTTGTTCTCGGAGACCAGCATGACCTCCTTGACGCCCTGCTCGGCGAGCCAGCGGGTCTCGCCCAGCACGTCGCTGGGGCGGCGGGAGATGAAGGAGCCGCGGAAGGACGGGATGGCGCAGAAGGAGCAGCGGCGGTCGCAGCCGGAGGCCAGCTTGACCGAGGCCACGGGGCTCTTGTCCAGGCGGCGGCGCAGGGGGGCGCGCGGCCCGGAGGCGGGCGCGAGCCCGGTGGGCAGGTCGGCGGGGGCCTCGGCCGGCTCCTGGGCGTGGCCGGGAAGGGCCACCTCGGCGCTCTGCCGCTCGGCGGGGCTGATCGGCAGCAGCTTGCGGCGGTCGCGCGGGGTGTGGGCCTCCACGCTGCCACCGTTCAGGATGGTCTGGAGGCGGTTGGAGATGTCGGCGTAGTCGTCGAAACCGAGGACCCCGTCGGCTTCCGGCAGGGCTTCGGCGAGCTCCTTGCCGTAGCGCTCGGCCATGCAGCCGACGGCGACGACCGCCTGGGTCTTGCCGTGATCCTTGAGATCGTTGGCTTCCAGGAGGGCGTCTACGGAGTCCTTTTTGGCGGCTTCGACGAAGCCGCAGGTGTTGACGACGGCTACGTCCGCATCGGCGGCGTCCTCGACGAGCTCCCAGCCATCCGCCGCCAAGCGGCCTGCGAGCTCCTCCGAGTCCACCTCGTTACGGGCGCAGCCAAGAGTGACAAGGGCGACGGTACGGCGTTCGGGCATGGACTCAAGACTACTTCGTCCCGGCGTCGGCCCCAGCCGCAAGTCCCCGTACAGCAAGATCCCCGGGGTGCGGCGCAGCACCCCGGGGATCCGGATTTCCCTGTTCCGCCCGGGGGCGGCCTCTGCTCAGCCCGCCTGGGGCTGATCCTGAAGAGGGTCCGCCTTGGTGTATGTGAGACGTTCCACCTGACCCGGCTGGAAGTCGTCCTTGATCTCCTTGCCGTTCACGAAGAGCTTCACGGCCCCGGCGTCGCCGAGCACGAGGTCGACGGACTCCTTGTCCGTGAAGGTCTTGGACTGACCCTGCGTGAGGGTGCCGTCGAAGAGCAGCCGACCGGTGGAGTCCTTCGCGGAGATCCAGCTCTCGCCGGTGTCGGCCGTCAGGACGACCGTGACGAGGTCCTTGGGCGCGGCGGCGATCGCGCTGTCCGAGGGTTCCGGCTTGGGCGCGGCAGGGGTCTGCTGGGGCTGCGCGGCCGGCTTCCCCCCGGTCTGCTTGGGTGCTGCCGGCTTCGGGGCGACGGAACCTTCCGCCACCGGTCGCTTGTCCTTCGCGTCGTCGCCGCTGAAGGCGGTGAAGCCCACGAAGCCGATCACGGCGACGATGGCGGCGACCATGGCCGCGGTCCAGTTGGGCCGCTGCCGTTCGGGACGGATGCGCTCGGCATCGAACATGGGCGCGGCGGGCGTGGGTGCCGGCCGGCCGCCGTGGGCCGCGTCGTAGCTCTCGACCAGGGGTACCGGGTCGAGGTGGACGGCGCGGGCGAGCGTACGGATGTGACCGCGGGCGTACACGTCGCCGCCGCACCGCGTGAAGTCGTCCTCTTCGATCGCGTGCACGATCGGGATGCGCACGCGGGTGATGGAACTGACCTCGTCGACGGTGAGCCCGGCGGCGATGCGGGCCTTCTTGAGGGCGGTCCCGATGGACGGGGTCTCGACGGGTCGTTCGACGATGCGGTCCTCGGACCGGTCGTCGGTCGAAGGCCGCTCTTCTTCGGGGGAGTTGGCGTTGCCGATGGACACGTGGGCGCCTTTCGAGCGTGTAGCCACCTGCTGGATGTCCAGTCTAGGGGGGTGACGAAAGGGTGAAGCAACCGGAGGGTGCACTTCATACGCCATATGAATGGCGAAGGGAGGTCCGCTCCGGCGTGGCGGACCGACGCCGTACGCGAGGTCGTGCGCGGTACCACTACCTCCCTTCAACTGGACGTGGGCCCAAGGGAAACGGTTGCTCGCGAATTGGTTACGGATGGGCCTCGCCTCGGATGACGGCGAGCACGTCGTCCAGGTCGTCGGCCTTCAGCAGCACGTCGCGCGCCTTCGAACCCTCGCTCGGGCCGACGATCCCCCGCGATTCCATGAGGTCCATCAGCCGCCCGGCCTTGGCGAAGCCCACCCGCAGCTTGCGCTGGAGCATCGAGGTCGAGCCGAACTGCGTGGTGACCACCAGCTCCGCCGCCTGGCACAGCAGGTCCAGGTCGTCGCCGATGTCCTCGTCGATCTCCTTCTTCTGCTTCTGCCCGACGGTGACGTCCTCCCGGAAGACGGGGGCCATCTGGTCCTTGCAGTGCTGGACGATCCCGGCGATCTCGTCCTCGGTGACGAAGGCCCCCTGGAGGCGGACCGGCTTGTTCGCACCCATCGGCAGGAACAGCCCGTCACCCTTGCCGATCAGCTTCTCGGCGCCCGGCTGGTCGAGGATGACCCGGCTGTCGGCGAGCGAGGAGGTGGCGAAGGCCAGGCGCGAGGGCACGTTCGCCTTGATCAGGCCGGTGACCACGTCCACCGAGGGCCGCTGGGTGGCGAGCACCAGGTGGATGCCGGCCGCGCGGGCCAGCTGGGTGATGCGGACGATCGAGTCCTCGACGTCGCGCGGGGCCACCATCATCAGGTCGGCCAGCTCGTCGACGATCACCAGCAGGTACGGGTACGGGCTGAGCTCCCGCTCGCTGCCCGGCGGCAGTTTGATCTTGCCGTCCCGGATGGCCTGGTTGAAGTCGTCGATGTGGCGGTAGCCGAAGGCGGCCAGGTCGTCGTAGCGCAGGTCCATCTCGCGCACGACCCACTGCAGGGCCTCGGCGGCCCGCTTGGGGTTGGTGATGATCGGCGTGATCAGGTGCGGGATGCCCTCGTACGCCGTCAGCTCGACGCGCTTGGGGTCGACGAGGACCATCCGCACGTCCTCCGGGGTCGCCCGGACCATCACGGAGGTGATCAGGCAGTTGATGCAGGAGGACTTTCCGGAACCGGTGGCGCCGGCCACCAGCACGTGCGGCATCTTGGCGAGGTTGGCCATGACGTAGCCGCCCTCGACGTCCTTGCCGAGCGCGACCAGCATCGGGTGGTCGTCCTCGGCCGCGTCCGCCAGCCGGAGCACGTCGCCCAGGTTGACCATCTCGCGGTCGGTGTTCGGGATCTCGATGCCGACGGCCGACTTGCCCGGGATCGGGCTGATGATCCGCACGTCCGGCGAGGCGACGGCGTAGGCGATGTTCTTGGTCAGGGCGGTGATCCGCTCGACCTTGACCGCGGCGCCCAGCGTGACCTCGTACCGGGTGACCGTCGGCCCCCGGGTGAAGCCCGTGACGTCCGCGTCGACCTTGAACTCGGTGAACACGTTGCGCAGCGAGGCCACCACCGCGTCGTTGGCGGCGCTGCGGGTCTTGCCGGGCCCGCCCTTCTCCAGCAGGTCCAGCGAGGGCAGGGCGTACGTGATGTCCCCGCGCAGCTGGAGCTGCTCGGCGCGCGGCGGCAGCGCCTGGGTCTGCGGCGGGGCCTTGGTCAGGTCGGGCACCGACAGCGTCCCGGAGGCCGCGGCGGTGGTGGCGTGCGGCTGCTCGGCGGAGGGCTCGGATGCGGCCGGGGTCGCGGGGGCGGCGGGCGCCGCGGGGCGCTCCCCGCGGGCGGTCGGCACGGGCGCGGTGATCTCCGCGCCCTCCCGCTCGGCGGTGATGCCGTGGGTGAGGTCGGCGACGAGCGGGGAGGGCGGCAGGCCGCCGTAGACCACCCCGTCCAGTGCGGCGGCGGCCGCAGCGGCCACGTCGACGGCGTCCATCTCCCGGTCCATGGCCGGCCGGGCGGAGCCCCTGCGCGGCCGGCGGCGCCGGGCGAGCGCCTCCTCCTCGGCCGCGTCCGCCGGGTCGTCGGAGCCGGCGGACGCGCCCGTACGGGCCCGCCACTGCTCCGCATCGTGACGGTCCCGCCGGTCCAGGCGGTCGGCGGCGCCCTCGGCCTCCCCGTACCCCTCGTCGTAGGCGTTCGGGGCGATGATCCCGAGCCGGATGCCGAGCCTGCGCAGCCGCTGCGGGATCGCGTTGACCGGGGTCGCGGTGACGACGAGCAGCCCGAAGATCGTGAGCAGCACCAGCATGGGCACGGCCAGCGGCGCGCCCATGGTGAAGATCAGCGGCTTGGAGGCGGCCCAGCCGACGAGCCCGCCCGCGTTCTGCATCGCGGTGGTGCCCTCGTCACGGCCGGGTGCCCCGCAGGCGATGTGGACCAGGCCCAGGACCCCGATGACGAGGGCGGAGAGCCCGATGCCGATGCGGCCGTTGGCGTCGGTCTGCTCGGGGTGGCGGATGAAACGTACCGCCATGACGCCGAGCAGGATCGGCACGAGCAGATCCAGTCGCCCGAAGGCGCCGGTGACCAGCATGGTCACCAGATCCCCGACCGGACCGCTCAGGTTCGACCAGGTACCGGCGGCCACGATCAGCGCGAGGGCGAGCAGCAGCAGCGCGACGCCGTCCTTGCGGTGGGCGGGGTCGAGGTTCTTGGCCCCCTGGCCGATCCCGCGGAAGACCGCGCCGACCGCGTGCGCGCAGCCGAGCCACACCGCGCGCACCAGCCGCACCACGCCCCCCGTCGGGGACGGCGCGGGCTTGGCCGCGGCCTTCTTCGCCGGGGCGCGCTTGGCGGCCGCGGCCTTCTTGGCCGGGGGCTTGCGCGCGGGGGCCGCCTTCTTGGCCGGCGCCGTCGTACGGCCGGTGCGGCCCTTCGCGGTGCCCGCGGTGCTCTGGGAACCCTTGCCGGACGTACTTGAGGCCATGGGGCCGAGGTTACCGGTGCGCGCGCCGGTGGACACGCGTGCCCACCCCTTCACCCGTTCGTGTCGTCGGCTCCGTAGGTGCTTTGACGCACCGCCAGAGCCGACGCCCGCGCGGTCAGTTCTGCGACGGCAGGGCCGGAGCCCCTCCGGCGGTACCGGGCTCCAGCGCGTCGAGCGCCCGCCGCAGCCCCGTGAGCTTGCGCTCCAGATGGGCCGCGGTCGCCACCACGCCCGCATCGGCCGAGTCCTCGCCGAGCTGCTTGGTCAGCGCCTCGGCCTGCTCCTCGACCGCCGCGAGCCGCGCGGAGAGCTCGGCCAGCAGACCGGCCGTCTCCTTGCTGGCGTCCACGCCGTTCGAGCTGCCGCCCTCCAGCTGCAGGCGCAGCAGGGCCGCCTGCTCGCGCAGTTGGCAGTTCTTCGTGTACAGCTCCACGAAGACCGAGACCTTGGCCCGCAGCACCCACGGGTCGAACGGCTTCGAGATGTAGTCGACCGCACCCGCCGCGTAACCACGGAAGGTGTGGTGCGGACCGTGGTTGATCGCGGTGAGGAAGATGATCGGGATGTCCCGGGTCCGCTCGCGCCGCTTGATGTGCGCGGCCGTCTCGAATCCGTCCATCCCCGGCATCTGGACATCCAGCAGGATGACCGCGAAATCGTCCGTCAGCAGCGCCTTGAGCGCTTCCTCCCCCGACGACGCCCGGACCAGTGTCTGATCGAGCGCGGAGAGGATGGCCTCCAGCGCCAGCAGATTCTCCGGCCGGTCGTCGACCAGGAGGATCTTGGCCTTCTGCACCATGCCCTGTCCTCCTCGCCCCGGCATGGGGCCTCCCCGGCTCCGGGCTCCGGCCTGTGCGCCGGGCCCCGCCCCAGAGGACGGCATCCTTGCGCCGTCCGTCCTTGTGCCGGTCATCGTAGCCCCAGTCCCGAGATCGCCACACCCTGTCACCAGGATGTCACTGTGCACGAAGCAGAAACGCGGTGGGAGAGCAGAAGGTTCCCCGTTTACCGGGCTCCCACACCGCTCCGGCCACAGTGAGTCAGCAATTGGTACACATCGCTCTCCCGGCGATCACTTGCCCCGCATCCACTGTTCCATCACCGACAGAAGGTAGTCGGGGTCGACCGGCTTGGTGACATAGTCGGAAGCGCCGGAGTCGATCGCCTTCTCCCTGTCGCCCTTCATCGCCTTCGCCGTCAGCGCGATGATCGGCAGACCCGCGAACTGCGGCATCCGCCGGATCGCCGAGGTCGTGGCGTACCCGTCCATCTCGGGCATCATGATGTCCATCAGCACGACCGTCACATCGTCGTGCTGTTCCAGGACTTCGATGCCCTCCCGCCCGTTCTCCGCGTACAGCACGGCCAGTCCGTGCTGCTCCAGCACGCTGGTGAGCGCGAAGACGTTGCGTACGTCGTCGTCCACGATGAGCACCTTCTCGCCGTGGAAGTCGTACGTCCGGGGCACCACCGGGAGTTCGTCCTCCGCACTGCCCCAGCCGTCCTCGGCCGCCACCGCGTTCGGCTGCCCCGGCACCGCCGTACGCGGCTCCAGGTCGCTCAGCGCCTTGCGCCGCCGCCGGAACAGCGCGGCCCCGCCGTTCTGCCCCGCTGCGCCCGGATCGGCCGACAGCGCGGGCCGCGCCGGCTGGGGCGGACCCGACGGTACGGCCGCGGGCGCGGCCGGGGCCGAAGGCAGCACCGGCCGCGCCCCGTCCAGGGACCTGCGGTACAGCTCGCCGCGGCCACCGCCGGGCGTGGGCGGCGCGTACCCCTGCGGGGGCAGCTCGCTCGGGTGCAGCGGCAGGTACAGCGTGAAGGTGGACCCGCGGCCGGGCTCGCTCGCCGCGTGGATCTCCCCGCCGAGCAGCCGGGCGATCTCCCGGCTGATGGACAGGCCCAGCCCGGTGCCGCCGTACTTGCGGCTCGTCGTCCCGTCCGCCTGCTTGAACGCCTCGAAGATCACCAGCATCTTGCTCGCCGCGATCCCGATCCCGGTGTCCGTGACCGAGAAGGCGATCAGGTCCGCGTCCGCCTCCCGCAGCGAACCGGCCTCCAGCAGCTGCTCCCGGATCGCCGTCGGCACATCGGCCCCGGCCGGCCGGATCACCAGCTCCACCGCCCCGCTGTCGGTGAACTTCACCGCGTTCGACAGCAGGTTGCGCAGCACCTGGAGGAGCCGCTGCTCGTCGGTGTGCAGGGTGGCGGGCAGCTCCGGGGAGACCCGGACCGAGAAGTCCAGGCCCTTCTCCGCCGTCAGCGGCCGGAACGTCGCCTCCACGTAGTCCACCAGCTGGACCAGCGCGATCCGGGTCGGCGAGACGTCCATCTTCCCCGCCTCGACCTTCGACAGGTCCAGGATGTCGTTGATCAGCTGCAGCAGGTCGGAACCCGCGCCGTGGATGGTCTCGGCGAACTCCACCTGCTTCGGCGACAGGTTCTCGTCCGCGTTGTCGGCGAGCAGCTTGGCCAGGATCAGCAGCGAGTTCAGCGGGGTCCGCAGCTCGTGCGACATGTTCGCCAGGAACTCGGACTTGTAGCGCATCGAGACCGCGAGCTGCTCGGCGCGCTCCTCCAGGACCTGCCGGGCCTCCTCGATCTCGGTGTTCTTCACCTCGATGTCCCGGTTCTGCTGGGCCAGCAGCTCGGCCTTCTCCTCCAGCTCCGCGTTGGCGGCCTGCAGGGCCTTCTGCCGGTTCTCCAGCTCGTCCGAGCGCTCGCGCAGCTGCTCGGTCATCTCCTGCGACTGCTTCAGCAGCATCTCCGTCTTGGAGTTGACGCTGATGGTGTTGACGCTCGTACCGATCATCTCGGCGATCTGGCTGAGGAAGTCCTTCTGGATCTGCGTGAACGGCGTGAAGGAGGCCAGCTCGATGACGCCGAGCACCTTCCCCTCGAAGAGCACCGGCAGCACGATCACGTGCGCCGGCGGCGCTTCGCCCAGCCCCGAGGAGATCTTCAGGTAGCCGGGCGGGGTGTTCTCGACGAGGATCGTCCGCTTCTCCTCGGCGACGGTCCCGATCAGCCCCTCCCCCGGCCGGAAGGAGATGGGCATCTGACCGCCCGCGTACGCGTAACTCCCGCGCATCCGCAGCTCGTACGAGCCGTCCGCGCCCCCCTCCGTCCCGATCTCGGTGGTGCCGCCGGCCGGCAGCGCCAGGAAGAACGCGCCGTGCTGCGCGGAGACCACCGGCGTCAGCTCGCTCATGATCAGCGAGGCCACGTCGTCGAGCTCCCGGCGGCCCTGCATCAGGGCGGAGATCCGCGCGAGGTTGCCCTTGAGCCAGTCCTGCTCCTTGTTGGCCAAGGTGGTGTCGCGCAGGTTGACGATCATCGTGTTGATGTTGTCCTGGAGGACCTGGATCTCGCCCGCCGCGTCCACGTCGACCTTCAGGCTCAGGTCGCCGCGGGTCACCGCGGTGGCCACGGCCGCGATCGCGCGCACCTGCCGGGTGAGGTTCCCGGCCATCTCGTTCACGGACTCCGTCAGGTCCCGCCAGGTGCCGTCCACGTCCCGGACGCGGGCCTGACCGCCCAGGATGCCCTCGGTGCCCACCTCGCGGGCCACCCGCGTCACCTGGTCGGCGAACGAGGACAGCTGGTCGACCATCGTGTTGATGGTGGTCTTGAGCTCCAGGATCTCGCCGCGGGCGTCGATGTCGATCTTCTTGGTCATGTCGCCCTTGGCGATGGCGGTCGTGACCATGGCGATCTGCCGCACCTGACCGGTGAGGTTGGAGGCCATGAAGTTCACCGAGTCGGTGAGGTCCTTCCACGTCCCCGAGACCCCGGGCACGTGCGCCTGACCGCCCAGACGGCCCTCCGTGCCCACCTCGCGGGCCACGCGCGTCACCTCGTCGGCGAACGAGGACAGGGTCTTCACCATCGTGTTGACCGTGTCGGCGAGCTGCGCGACCTCGCCGCGCGCCTCGACCGTGACCTTCTTCGTCAGATCGCCGTTGGCGACCGCCGCCGAGACCTGGGAGATGTTGCGCACCTGCGAGGTCAGGTTGTTGGCCATCAGGTTGACGTTGTCGGTCAGGTCCTTCCAGATGCCCGTGACCCCGCGCACCCGGGCCTGACCGCCCAGAATGCCCTCGGAACCCACCTCGCGGGCCACCCGCGTCACCTGCTCCGCGAAGGAGGACAGCTGGTCCACCATCGTGTTGACCGTGGTGACGAGTTCGAGGATCTCGCCCTTCGCGTCGACGGTGATCTTCTTGGAGAGGTCGCCCATGGCCACGGCCGTGGTCACCTCGGCGATGTTGCGCACCTGCGACGTCAGGTTGTTCGCCATGAAGTTGACGGACTGCGTGAGGTCCTTCCAGGTACCGGAGACCCCCTTCACCTCCGCCTGACCGCCCAGGATGCCCTCCGTACCCACCTCACGGGCCACCCGGGTCACCTGCTCCGCGAAGTTCGAGAGCTGGTCGACCATCGTGTTGAGGGTGTTCTTCAGCTCCAGGATCTCGCCCCGGGCGTCCACGTCGATCTTCTGCGACAGGTCACCGCGCGCCACCGCGGTGGCCACCTGAGCGATGTTGCGCACCTGCGAGGTCAGGTTCCCGGCCATGCCGTTCACCGAGTCCGTCAGGTCACGCCATACGCCGGCCACCCCGGGCACCTGCGCCTGGCCGCCGAGGCGGCCCTCCGTACCCACGTCCCGGGCCACCCGGGTCACCTGCTCCGCGAAGGCGGAGAGCTGGTCCACCATCGTGTTGATGGTGTTCTTCAGCTCCAGGATCTCGCCCCGGGCGTCCACGTCGATCTTCTGCGACAGGTCGCCCCGCGCCACCGCCGTCGTCACCTGGGCGATCTGGCGCACCTGCGAGGTCAGGTTCCCGGCCATGAAGTTGACGGAGTCGGTGAGCTCCTTCCATGTGCCGGACACCCCCTCCACGCGGGCCTGACCGCCGAGCCGACCCTCCGTACCCACGTCCCGCGCCATCCGCGTCACCTGGTCGGCGAAGGACGACAGCTGGTCCACCATCGTGTTCACGGTGTTCTTCAGCTGGAGCATCTCACCCGAGACGTCCACGGTGACCTTCTGCGACAGGTCGCCGTTGGCCACCGCCGTCGTCACCTGCGCGATGTTGCGGACCTGCCCGGTGAGGTTGCGGAAGGCGGTGTTCACCGAATCGGTGAGGTCCTTCCACGTGCCCGCCGCCCCCGGCACCTGCGCCTGACCGCCCAGCTCACCCTCGACACCGACCTCACGGGCCACTCGCGTCACTTCGGCACCGAAGGACTGGAGCTGGTCCACCATCGTGTTGACGGTGTTCTTCAGCTCCAGCATCTCGCCGGCCACGTCGACCGTGACCTTCTGCGACAGGTCGCCGTTGGCCACCGCGGTCGTCACCGTCGCGATGTCCCGCACCTGCGTGGTCAGGTTGCGGAAGACCGTGTTCACCGAATCGGTGAGGTCCTTCCACGTGCCCGCCGCCCCCGGCACCTGCGCCTGGCCGCCGAGCGTTCCCTTGGCCCCGACCTCGCTGGCCACCCGCGTGACCTCGTCCGCGAAGGTCCGCAGGGTCTCCGTCATCTGGTTGATCGTTTCGGCCAGCTGCGCCACCTCGCCGCGCGCGCTGACCCGCACCTTCTGCGACAGGTCGCCGTTCGCGACCGCCGTCGTCACCTGCGCGATCCCGCGCACCTGGGCCGTCAGGTTGCCGGCCATGGTGTTGACGGAGTCCGTCAGGTCCTTCCACACGCCCGCGACCCCGGGCACCTTCGCCTGGCCGCCCAGCTCGCCCTCCGTACCCACCTCACGGGCGACACGGGTCACCTCGGAGGAGAAGGACGACAGCTGGTCCACCATCGTGTTCACGGTGTTCTTCAGCTGGAGCATCTCGCCGGCCACGTGCACCGTGACCTTGCGCGACAGATCGCCCTTGGCGACCGCCGTCGTGACGAGAGCGATATCACGTACCTGAGCGGTGAGCCGGTACGCCATGGTGTTGACGGAGTCGGTCAGGTCCTTCCACGAACCGGACATACCGCGCACCTGGGCCTGACCACCGAGCTTGCCCTCGGTGCCCACCTCCAGCGCCACCCGCGTCACCTCGTCGGTGAACGCGGACAGCTGGTCGACCAGGTTGTTGACCGTGCGCCCGACCTTCAGGAACTCGCCGCGCAGCGGATGCCCCGCCCCCTCGGCGGCCTGCGTCCGCAGGTCCATCCGCTGGTCCAGATCGCCCTCGGCCACCGCCGACAGCACTCGGCCCACCTCGGACACCGGCCGGGCCAGGTCGTCCACCAACTGGTTCGAGGCGTCGATCGCGGCCGCCCAGGAACCCTCACAGGCGCCGGTTTCCAGCCGTTCGCTGAGCTTGCCCTCACGGCCCACCATCCGCCGCACCCGGGACAGCTCCCCGGTCAGGTGGAGGTTGCGGTCGGCGACCTCGTTGTAGACGGCGGCGATCTCCGCCATCACGCCCTCGCCGGACACCGTCAGCCGCTTGCGGAAATTCCCGTCCCGCATCGACACCAGGGCCGTGAGCAGCCGGTTCAGAGCGGCGGTATCGACCTCCGTCGTGCCACCGCGCCGGGGACGTCCGCCCTTCGGCCGCGTTCCCGTACGCCGCACCGCTGCGCCAGACTCCACCGTGTCCCTCCCGAAAGGGTCGACCGCTGTTCCGCCGGGCTTCGAGTACCACTGCCCGGCTCTTCAAGCCTGCCCAGTGTTTCACCCTGGCCGAACCCGGCCATAACACTTCGGCACCATCGCACACCCGCCGTACCCTGCGGGTGGATTCCCGGACGACGGCACCATGCCGACCGTGAAGGTAAGTAACCTGGCAACCGATGTCCAACCGCGTCGAAGGAGATTCGTGATCACGGCACGGGCGGCTGCCAGCTTCGACCCCCTCGGGCGCTCGGTCGCCGCCGCTCGCGCGTTCGTCCGCGACACCCTGCAGGGCTGGGGTTTCGCGGACATCGTCGACGACGCGGTGGTGCTCACCAGCGAGCTCGTCACCAATGCCGTGGTCCACGCCGGAACCCGGGCCGAGGTCCTGTGCCTGCGCACCGAGGGCGGCGTACGCGTAGAGGTCGCCGACCGCTACCCGGAGCGCGACCTCCCGCTCCGGCACCCCGACGAGCGCCCGTACGCCGATCCCGACCGTGAGAACGGCCGCGGTCTGATGCTCTGCGCCGCCCTCGCCACCCGCTGGGGCGTCGAGTACACGGCCACCCACAAGCACGTGTGGTTCCGCCTGGACCTGCCAGACCGGCCGGTCGGTACCCGCTCCGCCGGCCCCGTCGTCCCCGACCGCCTGCTCCCCCTCGCCGACAGCCGGGTCCGCGTCGCCGTCCTCCAGATCGACGCGGCCGACACCATCTCCGCCTGGAACGAGGACGCCGAGCACATCTTCGGCTACCCCGCCGAGAAGGCCCTCGGCCGCCCCCTCGCCGAACTCGCGGCGTGGCCGCAGACCCCCGGCACCGGAACCGGCATCGCCGAGGCCCTGCGCCTGTCCCGCTGGGAGGGCAGCTACGGCGTCCGCGGCTCGGACGGCCGCGTCATCCCCGTCTACGCCTCCCACCTGCGCGTCCGCGACGCCCACGGCGAACCGTCCATCGTCTGCCTCCTCGTCCACGACGACGAGCGCGCGCTGCTCCAGACCCCGGTACGGGTGCCCGCCACCGACAGCGGCCACTTCACCGAGCCGCGCCCCGCGGACCCCTTCGAGGTCTTCATCGGCTCCCCCGCCCCCGACGACCTCGACGGCCTCCTCCAGCGGACCGTCGAACGCGCCCGCGACCTCCTCGACGCCGATGCCGCCTTCCTGCTGCTCGCCACCGACGACGAGACCGAGCTGGAGGTCCGCGCCACCACCGGCCTGCCCTCCACCCGCCAGCGCTTCGCCCGCGTCCCCGTCGAGGCCGGCACCAACCGCTACGGCTCCGCCCGCATGCCCGCCGTCCACGACGACCTCGCCGCGGTCCCCGGAGCCGTCCCGCTCCTGGAAGCCACCGGCATGCGCTCCGCGGTCACCGTCCCCCTCAAGGTGGAGGGCCGGCTCACCGGCTCCCTCGGCGTCGCCGCCGAAACCCCCGGCCGGTACTCCAACGAAGAGGCACTCCACCTCCAGTTCGCCGCCGACCGCATCGCCCTCGCCGTCGAATCCGCCCGCCTCGGCGAGCTGGAACGCCTGCGCCGCGGCTCCCTCTCCTTCCTCGTCGAGGCCTCCGACCTGCTGGCCGGCACCCTCGACCGGGACCAGACGCTGGCGCTCATGGCCCAGATGACCGTCCCGACCCTCGCCACCTGGTGCGCCGTCTACACGATCGCCGACCAGTCCTCCGACCCGTACCTCTCCTACGTCCTCCACGAGGACGAGGAGCGCATCGACGGCCTCAAGGCCCTGCTCTCCCGGGTCAGCCCGCCCGACCCCGTCCGCGAGGCCGGCGCCCGCCCCTGGACCGAGGCGACCCTCGCGGTCGGCGGGGAGACGGTGGTCCTGCCCCTCCTCGCCCGCAACCGCGTGATCGGCATGCTCACCCTCGGCAAGCCGCGCGAGGAGCACTTCCGCCAGGAGATCCTCGAGCTCGCCGAGGACCTCTCCCGCCGGGCCGCACTCGCCCTCGACAACGCCCGCCTCTACTCCGAGCGCACCGCGATCAGCCGCTCCCTCCAGCGCAGCCTGCTGCCGCCCGGCTCCCCCGCCATCCCCGGCATGGAGGTCGAGGTCATCTACCGCGCCGCCGGCGAGGGCAACGAGGTGGGCGGCGACTTCTACGACGTCTTCCCGATCCGCGACGGCGCGTACGGCTTCGCCATCGGCGACGTCTGCGGTACGGGCCCCGAGGCGGCCGCCGTCACCGGCCTCGCCCGGCACGCGCTGCGCCTGCTGGCCCGCGAGGGCCTCGGCGGACCGGCCGTCCTCGAACGCCTCAACGCGGCCATCCTCGACGAGGGCGCCCGCAGCCGCTTCCTCACCCTCCTCTACGGAGAGCTCCACCCCCAGCCCGACGGCGGAGCCCTCATGAAGGTCGTCTGCGCGGGCCACCCGCTGCCGCTGCGCCTGCGCCCGAACGGCCAGGTCGACGCTGCTGCGGACCCGCAGCCCCTGCTGGGCGTGATCGAGGACCTGGACCTCTACGAGCAGACCCTCACCCTCGACCCGGGCGACGTCCTGCTCTGCGTCACCGACGGTGTGACCGAGCGCCGCGAGGGAACCCGCATGCTCGGCGACGACGGCCTCGCCGAGGTCCTCACCACCTGTACGGGCCTCACCGCGGGCGCGGTCGCCTCGCGCGTCCTGCGCGCGGTGGAACGCTTCGCAGCCGAGCCGGCCTCGGACGACATGGCCATCCTGGCCTTCCGCGTCCCGGAACAGCGCGAAGGCGAGTAACCCGGCCCGCCCATGGCGAGAGGGCCTCGGCGTGTGGTCAACTCGCGGCCGTGGACACAGTCTTCGCCAGCCTGGTGGCCGTCGCCGGCACCTTGATCGGCTCATTCAGCACGTACCTGTTCCAGCGACGCACCACCGAGCGCACGGAAGCCCGGGCCCGGGAAGAACGCATCCGCCAGGAACGCCTAGCCGCGTACAGCGGTTACGCGGGCGCGGTCACGGACCTCAAACGCGCCAAGATCACCCTGTGGTTCCGCCGCCGGCTCGACCCCCGTGACGAGGAAAGGCTGCTCGAGGCCCTGCTGGAGAGCGACCGTCACGGCGCCGCCGCCGAAACCGCCGCCTTCCGTCTCAGGCTCGTCGCGGACGATCCGAGCCTGCACCCCCTCATGGAGGCGATATCCGCCAGGCTGGGAGAGATCAACCGTGCGGACGACCGCCAGGGGCTCATAGCCATCGAGAGGCAGTTCGAAGAAGCGGTCGGCGCCTTCCTGGACGCGGCCGCCTCACGCTTGCGTTGAAAAACAAAAAAGGCCCCCGCCACAAGGCGGGGGCCTTTCTTCTTGGAGCCCTTTAACGGAATCGAACCGTTGACCTTCTCCTTACCATGGAGACGCTCTACCGACTGAGCTAAAAGGGCGGGTTGTTCGGCGGCGTCCTACTCTCCCACAGGGTCCCCCCTGCAGTACCATCGGCGCTGAAAGGCTTAGCTTCCGGGTTCGGAATGTAACCGGGCGTTTCCCTAACGCTATGACCACCGAAACACTATGAAATTTGAACGCTGGCTATGGACACAGCTGTTCGTTATTTCAGAACTAACACAGTGGACGCGAGCAACTGAGGACAAGCCCTCGGCCTATTAGTACCAGTCAGCTTCACCCGTTACCGGGCTTCCACATCTGG